>NZ_JBIBVY010000013.1:0-216966 GCF_043080665.1 Streptomyces sp. NPDC014991 | reverse complement strand
ATGGTACTGCAGGGGGGACCCTGTGGGAGAGTAGGACACCGCCGAACAATTTTTGGGAAAACCCCCGCATCTTCGATGCGGGGGTTTTCTGCGTTGTAGGTCCTTTAGTGTCGGTGCCATGCGCTACGAACTCGTCATCTTCGACAACGACGGTGTCCTCGTCGACAGTGAGCCGATATCCAACCGGCACCTGGCCGCCTGTCTGACCGAGCTGGGCCATCCCACCTCGTACGAGGACTCCGTCCGGGACTACATGGGATCGGCGATGCACCGGATTCACGAGCTGGTCCTGGAACGGACGGGGCAGCGGCTGCCGAACGACTTCGACGACGTCTTCCACGCCCGGGTCTTCGCCGCGTTCGAGCGGGAGCTCCAGCCCGTGGCCGGCGTGGCCGGCGTGCTGGAGAAGCTGGCCGCGGACGGGGTGCCGTACTGCGTGGCCTCCTCCGGGAGCCATGCGCGGATCCGGGTGGGGCACCGGGTGACCGGGCTCGACCGGTGGTTCGAGGAGAGCAGGATCTTCAGTTCACAGGACGTGGGGCGCGGGAAACCGGCGCCCGACCTGTTCCTGCACGCGGCCGAGCGGATGGGTGTGGCCCCCGGGCGGTGTGTGGTCGTGGAGGACTCGCCGCTGGGCGTACAGGCGGCCGTGGCGGCCGGGATGGACGTGTACGGGTTCACCGCGATGACACCGGCGGAGCGGCTCGCGGGGGCCCAGCGGCTCTTCGCCGACATGAGCGAGCTGGCTGACCTGCTGGTATGACCACATCCATCGGACTGCACCTGACATCTGTCATGCGGACCACCGGACGATCGGTTCTACTGCCGGACCCCTGTCGGCGGCGAAGCTGAGGGCATGACGAAGAAGACGGGGACCCAGGTTCAGAACCCCAGCGTGCTGGACAACTTCAAGCCGCTGCTCATCGATGTGGCGGTGCCACTCGGCTCCTACTACGTCCTCAAGGACGCCTTCGGGACGAGCACGTTCGCGGCGCTCGCCTGGAGCAGCGTGGTGCCGGCGGTGCGGACCGGGTGGAGCCTGGTCAGGGACCGCAGGACCAACGGCCTGGCGGGTCTCATTCTCGTCGTGAACGTGGTTTCGCTGCTGCTGAGCTTCGTCTCGGGCGATCCGCGGCTGATGCTCGCCAAGGACAGCGGTGTCAGCAGCACGGTCGCCATCGGCATCCTGGTCTCCGTCGCGCTCGGGAAGCCCATGATGACCGCCGGGATGAAGCCCTTCCTCGTCAAGGGTGACCCGGCCAGGGAAGCGGCCTGGCAGCGACTGGCGTCCGGTACGGCGGCCGGGTCCGCGGACTTCCGCCGTAAGGAGAAGGCGTTCTCGCTCGTGTGGGGCGGGGTGCTGTTCGCCGAGTGCGTCGCCCGGTTCGTGGGCGCCTACACCATCCCGGTGGACACGATGGTGTGGCTCGGCGGCGTCTTCATGATCGTCGCCATGGTGATCGGCTTCGTGGTCAGCGGTGGGCTGGCGGCGGGGCCGATGGAGCGAATGCTCGCCGACGAGGTGGAGGCCGGCCACGCCGAGCGACCCGCGATGACCGTCGCCGCCTGACCACCGGCCGGGTGGACAGCCGAAGTTGAGGAGAATTCAGCTTTGGCTGGATCTACCCACGGGTAGCCCGGGGCTCTACGCTCGCCGCCATGACTGATGTGCTGCGGCGCGGCAGGGCCTCGCTGGCGTTCGGGTTCTTCGCCCAGGGCGTCGCCTTCGCCCTGCTCGTCACGCGCATCCCGGCCGTCCAGGACCGGTACGGCGTCTCCGACGCGCTCCTGCCGCTCTTCCTGGCCGCCGTACCGGTGCTCGCCGGGGCCGGCAGCGTGACCACCGAGCACCTGGTGAAGCGGGTACCGCCCAGCCGGCTGCTGCGCTGGTCCCAGCCGGTGGTGCTGCTGGGGCTGCTCGGCGTCGGGGCGGGCGGGGCGGGGCAGCTGGCCGCGCTGGCGGTGGCGCTGGGCGTCTTCGGCCTGGCGGTGGGGGTGCTGGACGCGTCCATGAACATGCTCGGGGTCAGCCTCCAGCGGTCGTACGGGCGCAGCATCATGCTCAGCTTCCACGCCGCGTACAGCCTGGGCGGGATCATCGGGGCGTCGCTGGCGTGGGCGGGTGCGCACTGGCATCTCGCGCTGTGGGTGTCGTACCTGCCGGTGGTGGCCGCTCTGCTGCCGGCGGTGCTGGTGGGGAGCCGCTGGTACGTCGACGCGGGTGACGCGGGCGCTGCGGGTGCCGTACCCGGTGGGGGCGAGCAGCCGGGCGGGGGCGGAGTCCTCGTCTTCCGGCTGCTGCTGCCGCTGTGCCTGGTGATGACCTTCGCCTATATCGGGGACTCGACGGTCTCCAACTGGAGCGCGAAGTATCTGAAGGACGTGCTGGGCAGCTCCGAACAGCTGGCGACGGTCCCGTACAACGTGTACATGGTGACGACGCTGCTGGGGCGGACCATCGGGGACTTCGGGGTGCGGCGGTTCGGGGCCGTGGCGGTCGTACGGCTCGGGGCGGTGGTGGCGGCCGGCGGGTTCGCGGTGGTGGCCTCGGCGTCGGGGGCGTGGGCCGGGATGCTCGGGTTCACCCTGCTGGGGCTGGGTCTGTGTGTCCTGGTGCCGCAGACGTTCGCGGCGGCCGGGCGGTTGTTCCCGGGGGCCTCGGACGCGGCGGTCGCGCGGCTGAACATCTTCAACTACGTGGGCTTCCTGGTCGGTTCGCCGTTGGTGGGCGCCCTCGGAGACGCGTGGAGCTACCGGGGCGCCATGCTGGTGCCGATGGTGTTGGTGCTGGTGACGCTCGGGTACGCCAGGTCGTTCGCGGCTCAACCGGACAGATACGGTGGCGGGCATGAGCGGCCGCGCACAGCTGATGTGGGACGAGGCAGTAACGGGCTATGACTTCGGCCAGGGCCATCCGATGGATCCCGTCCGGCTGGAGCTGACCCGGAAACTGGTCGGTGCCTTCGGGCTCGACCGCGAGCTGGAGATCGTCGCGGCGAAGCCGGCCGGCGAGTCGACGCTCCGGCTGGTCCACCGGGAGGACTACATCGACGCCGTGAAGGCGGCGTCCGCGGACCCGGCGGGGGCCGACGGCTCGTACGGGCTCGGTACGCCCGACGATCCCGCGTTCGCCGGGATGCACGAGGTGTCCGCGCTGATCGCCGGCCAGTCGGTCGGGGCGGCGGAGGCGGTGTGGCGCGGGGACGCCGATCACGCCGTGAACTTCGCGGGCGGGCTGCACCACGCGATGCCGGGCGGCGCGTCCGGGTTCTGCATCTACAACGACGCCTCGCTGGCGATCGCGCGGCTGCTGGAACTGGGTGCCGAGCGCGTCGCCTACGTGGACGTGGACGTGCATCACGGGGACGGGGTGCAGGCCGCGTTCTGGGAGGACCCGCGGGTGCTGACCATCTCGCTGCACGAGCATCCCCGGACGCTGTTCCCGCAGACCGGGTGGCCGCAGGAGACCGGTGCCGGCGCGGGGGAGGGCGCCGCGGTGAACGTGGCCCTGCCGGCCGGGACCGGGGACGCGGGGTGGGTGCGCGCGTTCCACGCGGTGGTGCCGGAGCTGGTGGCCGGATTCCGGCCGCAGGTGATCGTCTCCCAGCACGGGGCCGACACGCACTTCGAGGATCCGCTGGCGCACCTCGCCGTCTCGCTGGACGCCCAGCGGTCCGTGCAGATGGCGTGTCACGAGCTGGCGCACGCGTACGCGGACGGCAAGTGGGTCGCGCTCGGTGGCGGCGGATACGCGGTGGTGGACGTCGTACCGCGGTCGTGGACACATCTGGTGGGGATCGCCGCCGGGAAGCCGGTGGCCCCGGAGGCGATGATTCCCGAGGGATGGCGGCAGGACGTGTTCGCGCGGACGCGGCAGTCGGGGCCGTGGCGGATGACGGACGGGCTGTGGCCGGTCGGGTACGGCGACTGGGAGGCGGGCTACGACCCCGCCGACCGGGTCGACCAGGCGGTACTGGCGACCCGGCGAGCCGTCTTCCCGCTCCGGGGACTGCTGCCCTGACCGGCTCGCCCGGCCGCCGCTCCAGGGGGCTTCGGAGGGTGGTTCGGCTGCCGCTGCGGGAGGGCACCGGAGAGTACGCCCGCCGCCGCTCCGGGAAGGCGCCGCAGGGTTCGTCCGGTCGTCGTCGCCTCCGCGGAAGGCGCCGGAGGGTTCCCTGGGGGCTGGGCCGACCGTGCGGAGTTCGCCGGTTCTCGTCCCCACCGCGGCCCGGATGCGTCACCATCGCACCCGTGTCGACCTCCGCCCGCCTCCGCGCGCATCTGCTGGCCGTCCGGCTGGCCGGGGTGGTGGCCACCTCGCGGGAGGACAGTCTGCGGAGCTACCGGCTGTTCGCCGCCCGGGACCCGCGGGTGCTGATCGGGCTCGTCCCCGAGGGAGCCTGGGGGCAGCGTGACGTGCTCGCGCTGATGGCGCAGAAGTGCGGGGTGCGTGCCGACCCCCGGCACACGTCCGGGCCGGACGTGATCGACCCCGAGCGGACGCTGACCGCGCTGGACGCCTTCGCGAACCGGATCGGGGAGGCGGCCCGGCGGGGCGCGCCCGTGCTGTTCGGCACCGGGCACCCGCAGCGGCTGCTCGGTTTCTACGCCGCCCTGGCGGACGCTCTCTCGGCGGCGGGGTGTGAGGTGCTCACCCCGGCGCAGGGTCGCTGTGTCGACATATTGACCCGGTTCGGTCTACGCACGCATCGCCTCGACTACGTACGAGGAGTTGCCCTGGTGCGGGAACCGGCGGGCGAGCGCCCTGGTTGTGAGCCGGGTGTCCACAGCCATTCCCCGCTCCCGGTTCGGGTCGCGCTGGAGGCCGCCGCGGAGGCCGGCGGCCCGCTGCCCGAGCTGGTCGTAGGGGACCACGGATGGGTCTGCGGCGCTGGTCAGCTGGGGTTCGAGACCATCGGGCTGGCCGACACCGACGATCCCGCGCTGTTCGTGGGGGAGGCCGAGGGGAGGGTGTCCGTCGCCGTTCCGGTTGACGACGCCGTACGGTCTGCTCACTACCGGCCGCTGACCCGCTACGTACTCAATCGAGCATGTCTGTCACAGTAGCCGCCGGTGGGTGCACCTCTTCCCCACTCGCATCACCCGCCCCTAGTCTGGGGAGTGAGCACGCAGCGACGAAGAGTCACCGGAAGGGGAAGCCGGTGGCCGTCGAGTGCGGAAGGTGCAGGTGTGTCATGGCCGCAGCTGGCGAGAGGCCTCTGAACGAGGTCCAGTTCCTTACCGTGGCGGAGGTCGCCTCGGTGATGCGAGTGTCGAAGATGACCGTGTACCGTCTGGTGCACAGTGGTCATCTGCCCGCGATCCGGGTGGGGCGGTCCTTCCGCGTCCCGGAACAAGCGGTACACGAGTACCTCCGCGACAGCTACGTGGGGGTGGAGACCGCCTGACGGCGACGCCCGGGTGTGATGCCCGGGAACCCTCGATTACGACCTCGGCGCTCGGTTGGGTAGGCTGGCCCCTCGTAGGTCGTGTGGGCCCATGGCGCCCAAACAACCGAGTCATGAGAAGTGAGCGAGGGTAGTCGTGGGCTCTGTTATCAAGAAGCGGCGCAAGCGGATGGCCAAGAAGAAGCACCGCAAGCTGCTGAAGCGCACGCGTGTGCAGCGTCGTAACAAGAAGTAGGCGACGCGCGAGAGCGTGACTCTGTGGCCCCCCATCAGCACTGGTGGGGGGCCACAGGCGTCTGCGGACGGGGGAAATTCCGTCACCTCGCGCATCGGGGGTCGTCACAGCGCGACCACGACCCGCTAGGTTGGCCGCACAGGGGAACGCGGGATACCGGTACGCGGGAAGGAAGGCGCTGATCTTGGGAAAGGTCGTGCTCGTCACCGGAGTCGCCCGGCAACTGGGCGGCCGGTTCGTGCGGCGCGTCCAGCGGGACCCGGAGGTCGACCGGGTGATCGCCGTGGACGCGGTGCCGCCGGCGCACCACCTGGGCGGAGCCGACTTCATCCAGACCGACATCCGGCAGCCGACGATCGCCCGCGTGCTCGCCGAGACCGGCGCCGACACGGTCGTCCACCTGGACGTGACCGGCACGGCCCTGGGCGGCGGCAACCGGGCCACGGTCAAGGAGACCAACGTCATCGGCACCATGCAACTGCTCGGCGCCTGCCAGAAGTCGCCGACCGTGCAGCGCCTGGTGGTGAAGTCCAGTACGAACGTGTACGGGTCCGCACCGCGCGACCCGGCCGTGTCCACCGAGACGACCCCGCCCAAGTCCCTGCCCAGCGGCGGCTTCGCCAAGGACGCCGTCGAGGTCGAGGGGTACGTGCGCGGGTTCGCGCGGCGGCGGCCGGACGTCGCCGTGTGCGTGCTGCGGTTCGCCAACATCCTCGGGCCGGCCGCGGACACCCCGCTCGCCTCGTACTTCGCGCTGCCCGTACTGCCGACCGTGTTGGGCTACGACCCGCGGCTCCAGTTCGTGCACGAGGACGACGTCATCGAGGTGCTGCGGATCGCCTCGCACGAACCGCGCCGGGGCACCCTCAACAGCGGCACCTTCAACATCGCCGGGGACGGGGTGCTGCTGCTCTCGCAGTGTTCACGGCGGCTCGGGCGGCCCACCGTGCCATTGCTGCTGCCGGCGGTCACCTGGGCCGGCTCCCTCGTACGTACGCTGGGCATGACGGACTTCTCGCCGGAGCAGATCCGGCTGCTCACCCACGGGCGGGTGGTCGACACCGTGCAGATGCGCGAGACGCTGGGCTTCACGCCCCGGTACACCACGGCCGAGACGTTCGCGGACTTCGCGCGCGGCCAGGGCCCCGGGCTGCTGCCGCCGGAGGCCCTCGCGGGGGCCGTCGACCGGATCGCCGCGCTGACCGTGCGGGCGAGCGGCCACCTCCAGACGGACAGCGCCAACTGAGGAGCGCAGCAACGATGGCGGACGCCAAGGTCATTCCGTTCGACGACGACCGGTCCCGCGGGAGCGCCGCGCAGCGCCCGGCGCGGCGCCGGAGCGGGGCCGGCCGGCGCGGCACGCTCGGCGAGGCGGGCGAGATGGGTGAGGTCCAGCCGCTGCCCGGCCGGGCCCGGACGCGGGACGACGGGCCTGTGAGCCCCGTTCAGGAGCCGCCCGAGCCGTCGACGGCCGACGGACTGGACGGCGGCCTGGAGCGACGCGTGGCGGCCGGACTGGCCTTTCTGCGGCGCCGGCTGACCGGGGACTACGAGGTCGACGACTTCGGTTACGACCAGGAGCTGACCGACCAGGTCCTGATGTCGCTGCTGCGGCCCGTGTACGACAAGTACTTCCGGGTCGAGGTGAAGGGCATCGAGAACATCCCCGCCGAGGGCGGCGCGCTGATCGTCGCCAACCACTCCGGGACGCTGCCGCTCGACGGGCTGATGATGCAGGTCGCCGTGCACGACCACCACCCGGCCGACCGTCATCTGCGGCTTCTCGCCGCCGACCTGGTCTTCGTCCTGCCCGTGGTCAACGAGCTGGCCCGCAAGCTGGGGCACACCCTCGCCTGCGCGGAGGACGCGGAGCGGCTGCTGGCGCAGGGCGAGCTGGTCGGGGTGATGCCGGAGGGCTTCAAGGGCATCGGCAAGCCGTTCGGCGAGCGGTACAAGCTCCAGCGGTTCGGCCGCGGCGGCTTCGTCTCCACCGCCCTGCGCCAGGGCGCGCCGATCATTCCCTGCTCGATCGTCGGGGCCGAGGAGATCTACCCGATGATCGGCAACTCCCGGACCCTGGCCCGGCTGCTGGGCTTCCCGTACTTCCCGCTGACACCGACGTTCCCCTGGCTGGGCCCGCTGGGCGCGGTCCCGCTCCCCACCAAGTGGACGATCCAGTTCGGCGAGCCGATCCCGACGGACGGCTATCCGCCGGAGGCCGCCGAGGACCCGATGCTGATGTTCAACCTGACCGACCAGGTCCGCGAACAGATCCAGCACACGCTCTACAAGCTTCTGGTGCAGCGGCGGTCGGTCTTCTTCTGACCTGTGGGTGGCCACGGTGTCGGGGCGTCCCGCTCGGGAGGGACGCCCCGACACCGTGGCCGGGAATTGGCTAGTCGGCGTCGTCGCCGTGGATGCCCAGGTCGGGCAGGAGGCCCGGCAGGAGCGGGGGGATGGTGACGTCGGGGGCGCTGGTCGGTGGGGTGAGGCTGGGCGGGGTGGTGGTGCCGGTCCTCGGCGGGTCGAGCAGTCCGCCCGTGTCGCCGCCGAGGAGGCCGTCGCCGCTGCTGCTGGCCGAGCCGCTCGGGGTGCCGGTGCGGGCGTGCTTGCCGGTGGACGGGGTGGTGCCGGTGGAGCTGGGCGCCGTCGACCGGTGGCTGCCGGAGGAACCGGTGGCTGCCGGACCGGAGCCGTCCCGGTGCTTGCCGGTGCCGGGCTCGGCGGGCGGCTGCGGAAGCAGGGCCCGGAGCGGGGCGACTTCCTGGTCTATGGCGTCGAAGACCGAGGAGACCTCCTGTTTGACGTCGCCGAGCTGCAAGGGCAGCTTGTCGCTGAGCGCGGTCCAGGCCTCGCGGTGGGACCGCGAGAACACGGACAGTGCCTGGATGGGGCCGAGGGATCCGGGATCGGCCTCGTACGCCGCGTGGAGCAGGCGGTGCCCCTCGGTGACGTCGTGCTGCATCCCGGACAGGGTGCGGCGGATCTCGCCGATGGACTCGTGGTCGAGATGGCCGCCCCGGCCGCGCTCCAGCAGCCGTCTGGCTTCACTGAGCCGCGTGGAGGCCTGGTCGAGGTAGGTCTGGCCGCGCTGGTCGTTGCCGTCGGCCAGGTAGTTGAGCCTGAAGTCCTCGATGCCGCGTTTCAGGCCGTACAGCGAGTCGCCGGGCAGGGCGTCGGAGCTGGCGGCGGCGACGCCGCCGAAGGCTCCGGCGGCCACGCCGACGCTCAGTCCACCCGCCGCGAGACCCTTGGTCAGTCTCGTACGCGGGCGGAGCTTGCCCAGTGGGCTCGCCCGGTGCGCGCCCTTGGCCCGGTGGGAGCGCTGTTCCGGTACCGACGCGTCCGCCGCCCCGGTGCCCTCCTGGAGCATGGCCTCCATCGCGGCCACCAGCTGGGCCCGTTGGACGACCTTGACCTCGGGGTCGAGCTGTGGCTTGGGCAGCGCGCCGAGACCCGCCGACAGGGCCAGCAGCCGGCCCTGGTCGGTCTGTTCCTCGGTGGCCGGCGGTGACTCCGCCGGTGCTGCGGACTGCTCGGCCGCCGTGTCCTGGTCGGACTGCTCCTCCAGGGCCTGGGCGAAGGCGTTCGCCCGCCGGTGCGCCGATACGTTCGCGATCACTGGCGGCACCTCCTCTCGTCATGACGGTCGACTCCCCAGGGGGTCCTGAGGGTGCACGTCCGCGACCACTTTCACGCGATCGAGCGATCAGGTGGGCCAGGACGTGACCACAGGGAGCCTGTATCCCGCACAACGAGTGGCGCGGCACTTGGGTTACGGACGGCGGATGATCGGATCAGAAAGGCAACACTCCATCACCGAACGTGAGTTGAGCGTCGCCCGGCGTGGCACGGCTCAGCGGGCGTCGTCCGGCAGCAGCCGGGCGAGGGTGCGGACGGCGCGGTACTGGAGGGTCTTGATGGCGCCCTCGTTCTTGCCCATGACCCGGGCGGTCTCGGCGACCGAGAGGCCCTGGAGGAAACGGAGCGTCACGCACTCCTGCTGCTGGGGGTTGAGCCGCCGTACGGCGTCGAGCAGGGCCGCGTTGGACAGGGACTCCAGGACGGAGTCCTCCGGGGAGCGCTCGACCTCGTTGGCGTCGAGCATCTCGCCGGTGGTGATCTCCAGCCGGAAGCGGCTGGACTTGAAGTGGTCGGCGACGAGGTTCCGGGCGATCGTGACCAGCCAGGCGCCGAAGTCGCGGCCCTGCCAGGTGAACGTGCCGATCCTGCGCAGCGCCCGCAGGAAGGTCTCACTGGTGAGGTCCTCCGCGGTCGCCCGGCCGCCGACGCGGTAGTAGATGTACCGGTAGACGGTGTCGCTGTACTGGTCGTAGAGCCGCCCGAAGGCTTCAGCCTCCCCGGCCTGGGCGCGTTCGACCAGGTCCATCATCCGGGCGCTGTCGCTGTCGGCGGCAGGGCGGCGGGCGGTGGCGGCGCCGGTGGCACGCCCTCGTCTGCCGACGGCGGCGCCGCCGTCGGCCAGTGCGTAGCACGGGCCCAGGGGCGCGGCGGCGGCGAAGGCGGGGCCGGCGTACGCGGTGGGGACATAGCCGCGCAGCATCTCTTTGACCGTCGCGATCGTTGCGCGCAGCGTAGCCAGGCCCGAGGCGTCAACCCCGACGTGTGGGTACACGGGACTCCCAGAGGCAGAGCTTCCATCACGTGCAGTGCGGGACCTTTCACCCGTCGTGGCGACGGAGGGGTACCGGTATGCGTCTGAGGAGAATAACGCTTCGTGCAGGCTCTGCTACACCGAGTTGCTCAAACTGTCGATTGCTTCGCTTCCGTAACCGATTGATGCCCTATTGCACGCCACAGAGTGATCGGTTCGTGAACGGTTCGGGGCGGATTCCGGTGAAGTACCGGACGAGTTGAAATGGTCGCGGCACAATCCTGGGCGCGCGGGACCGAGGCCCGTGGGCCTTCGGAAGGCTTGGGGAACGCGGACTGGCCTGGTGCGGGCCGTGGTCCGGACGGGCCGGGACGCCGAGGGGGTGCCGTGTCCCCCGCCGGGCGTGGTTATCGGCGCCGTCGGCTCAGAGCGATCGCGGCCGCGGTGCCGCCGGCGACCGCGCCGACCCCGGCCGCGGCCGGGATGCCGACCTTGGCCGCCTTGCGGCCCGTGCGGTAGTCACGCAGGCGCCAGTCCTGCTCGCGGGCGTGCCGGCGGAGCTTGGCGTCCGGATTGATGGCGTAGGGGTGGCCCACCAGGGACAGCATCGGGATGTCGTTGTGGCTGTCGCTGTAGGCGGCGCAGCGGGTGAGGTCCAGGCCCTCCGCCGAGGCCAGGGCGCGGACCGCCTCCGCCTTGGCCGGGCCGTGCAGCGGCTCGCCGACCAGTTTGCCGGTGTAGACGCCGTCGACCGACTCCGCGACCGTGCCGAGGGCGCCGGTCAGGCCCAGGCGGCGGGCGATGACCTGGGCGATCTCGACGGGGGCCGCGGTGACCAGCCACACCTTCTGGCCGGCGTCCAGGTGGGCCTGGGCCAGGGCGCGGGTGCCGGGCCAGATGCGGCCGGCCATGTACTCGTCGTAGATCTCCTCGCCGATCGTCTCCAGCTCGGCGACCCGGTGGCCCTTGACGATGGACAGGGCCGAGTCGCGGGCGTCCTGCATGTGCTCGGGGTCCTCGACGCCGGCCAGCCGGAACCACGCCTGCTGCCAGGCGAACCTGGCCAGGTCGCGGGTCTCGAAGAACTTCCGCTTGTACAGCCCCCGGCCGAAGTGGAACAGGGCGGCGCCCTGCATCACCGTGTTGTCGAGGTCGAAGAAGGCGGCGGCCTTGTCGTCGCCGATGACCGGGAACACCGGTTCCTCCGGCGCGGCCCGCGGGATCCCCTGGGCTTCCTGCGTGGACTTGCGGGCAGCCTCCGCCGAGGCCTCGCCTGCCAAAACGCTCCGCGCCGTGGCGGAGCGCCTACGGGAAGTGAGCCATCCGAGAGCGGCCATGACGTGAGCATAGCCAGTCTGTCCGGCGGTTCCGGGGCGGTGCGGGTGGGGGCGGGTGAACTCTGCCCGACCGGGGCGTGCGACGAGCGGTCCGGAACGGGCGTGGAGCGCGCGAGAATGGCCGGTATGAGCGCCCTCTTCCGACGTAAGGCAGAACCCCGTGAGCGGCGGGTGACCCTCGTCCGCAAGCCCGGCTGTCATCTGTGCGACGACGCGCAGCTGGTGGTCGAGAAGGTGTGCGGCGAGCTGGGCGTGCCGTGGGAGCCCAGGGACATCGCCGAGGACCAGGATCTGCACGACCGGTACTGGGAGCAGATCCCGGTCGTCCTGATCGACGGTGAACAGCACACCTTCTGGCGTGTGAACGAGGAGCGGCTGCGCCGCGCACTGACCGACTAGTCCAAACTGGCCGGAAAGTTCGCTTAGGATCGACGGCGGTCTGGTCTCGGGGGCGGGATTCGTGAGGAGAGTGTGCGGTTTTGCCCCCAGTAACGAAGGAGCGTCGGTGCGTGTGCGCCGGTTCCTGCCAAGGGCGCGAAAGGCGCGTGACCCCGGTCACTTCTGCCGGGCAAATCGGACACCATCTTTGTGCACGCGTTCACAAAGACATAGCCTGCTGTCGACGGGGCGGTCTGGTGACGTATGACCGCCTACAGCCCCGCTCTACCCGCAGGAGCACCGTGGCAACTGGCCGAACACACCGACCGGCGACCCGTAGCCGAGGGATTCCCGAGGCCACCGTCGCCCGGCTTCCGCTGTACCTCCGAGCCCTGACCGCACTGTCGGAGCGCTCGGTCCCCACGGTCTCCTCCGAGGAGCTGGCCGCGGCGGCGGGGGTCAACTCCGCCAAGCTGCGCAAGGACTTCTCGTACCTGGGTTCCTACGGGACGCGCGGCGTCGGTTACGACGTGGAGTATCTCGTCTACCAGATCTCCCGCGAACTCGGCCTCACCCAGGACTGGCCGGTTGTCATCGTCGGCATCGGTAACCTCGGCGCCGCCCTCGCCAACTACGGCGGCTTCGCCTCCCGTGGCTTCCGGGTGGCCGCGCTCATCGACGCCGACCCGGCGATGGCCGGAAAGCCGGTCGCGGGCATCCCGGTGCGGCACACCGACGACCTCGAGAAGATCATCAAGGACAACGGGGTCTCCATCGGCGTCATCGCCACCCCGGCCGGCGCCGCCCAGCAGGTCTGCGACCGCCTCGTGGCCGCCGGTGTCACGTCCATCCTGAACTTCGCGCCGACCGTGCTGTCCGTCCCGGACGGCGTCGACGTGCGCAAGGTCGACCTCTCCATCGAGCTCCAGATCCTCGCCTTCCACGAGCAGCGCAAGGCCGGCGAGGAGATCGCCGCCGCCGGCGACGGCGCCCGGCCCGCCGCCACCACCCGCGACGCTTCCGCCGACCAGGGGCCCGACGGGGACGTACCCGCCGTGATGCCGGCATGAGTCTGCTCGTCGTCGGGCTGAGCCACCGCAGCGCCCCGGTCAGCGTCCTGGAACGGGCCGCACTGAGCACGGACGCCCAGGGGAAGCTCTTGCAGGACACGGTGGCCGCCGAGCCGGCCACCGAGGCCGCGGTGCTCGCCACCTGCAACCGCATCGAGCTGTACGCCGACGTGGACAAGTTCCACGCCGGTGTCGCCGAGCTGTCCACGCTGCTCGCCCAGCACAGCGGCGTCGGCCTGGAGGAACTCACCCCCTACCTCTACGTGCACTACGAGGACCGGGCCGTCCACCACCTGTTCTCGGTGGCCTGCGGCCTGGACTCGATGGTCGTGGGCGAGGGGCAGATCCTCGGCCAGATCAAGGACTCCCTGGCCCGTGCCCAGGATCTGCACACGGCCGGCAAGCTGCTGAACGACCTGTTCCAGCAGGCCCTGCGGGTCGGCAAGCGCGCCCATTCCGAGACCGGCATCGACCGCGCCGGGCAGTCCCTGGTCACCTTCGGCCTGGAACAGCTGGCCGCGGGCGGTGCCGTGCAGGACTGGGCGGCGGGCCGCCGGGCGCTGGTCATCGGCGCCGGGTCGATGTCCTCGCTGGCCGCCGCCACGCTCGCGCGCGCCGGAGTCGCCGAGATAGTCGTCGCCAACCGCACCCTCGAGCGCGCCGAGCGGCTCGCGCTCCTGCTCGCGGAGCACCACGGACAGCGCCCCACCGGGGGCGACGCGGCCGTGACCGTGCGCGCGGTGCCGATGGAGGCGGTACGGGACGAGCTGACACGTGCCGACGTCGTCGTCTCCTGTACCGGGGCGACGGGCCTGGTGCTCACGGCGGAGACGGTCGCGCAGGCGGTCGAGGGACGCACCGGGCAGCCGGCCGTCGCGCACACCGCCCAGCCGGCGGGGAAGGCCGGCAACGCCCGGATCTCGCCGTCCGCCGGCGCCGACGACAACTGCCCGCTCGACCTGGCCGCCGTACAGCCCGGCTTCTCCGTCATGGGCGAGGCCGCCGTGGCCGGCCTGGACGCGGCCACCCTGGAGCAGCACGCGGCCTGGGTGGACAACGGGGTGGTGGACCGTCGGGAGCGCCGTACGCCCGAGGCGGACGCCGAGCTGATCACCGCGCTGGCCGCGACCGTCGCCACGGGCGCCCGGATCCCCGAGCGGCGCAGGCCCGAGCCGCCCGCCGAGCGGCCGGCCCTCTTCCTCTTCCTCCTCGACCTGGCCATGCCCCGCGACATCGACGCGGCCGTGCACCGGCTGGCCGGGGTGCGCCTGGTGGACATCGAGTCGCTCGCGGAGGCGTCCGCCGACGCGCCGATGGCGGCCGACGTCGACCAGGTCCGGCGTATCGTCTCCGACGAGGTGGCGGCCTTCGGGGCGGCCCAGCGGGCGGCGCACATCACGCCGACCGTGGTGGCGCTGCGCACCATGGCCGCCGACGTCGTCGCCGGCGAGATCGCGCGGCTCGACGGCCGCCTGCCCGACCTGGACGAACGCCAGCGCGGGGAGATCCGCCAGGCCGTGCACCGGGTCGTCGACAAGCTGTTGCACGCGCCGACGGTACGGGTCAAGCAGCTCGCGGCCGAGCCCGGCGGTGCCGGGTACGCGGACGCGCTGCGCACCCTGTTCGACCTCGACCCCGAGACGGTCGCCGCCGTCTCCCGGGCCGGGGACAGCACAGACACGAAGGGCCGACCGGCATGACTGAGAAGGCTTTGAGGCTGGGGACGAGGCGGAGCAAGCTCGCCATGGCCCAGTCCGGGCAGGTGGCTCAGGCCGTCCGCCAGGTGACTGGGCGGCCCGTCGAACTGGTCGAGATCACCACGTACGGAGACACCTCCCGGGAGCACCTGGCGCAGATAGGTGGCACGGGCGTCTTCGTGACGGCGCTGCGCGACGCGCTGCTGCGGGGCGAGGTCGACTTCGCGGTGCACTCGCTCAAGGACCTGCCGACCACGCAGCCCGAGGAACTCGTCCTGGCCGCCGTACCGGTGCGCGAGGACCCCCGGGACGTGATCGTGGCGCGGGACGCCCTGAAGTTCACCGACCTCCCGCGCGGGGCGCGCATCGGCACCGGTTCGCCGCGCCGCATGGCGCAGCTCAACGCGTACGCCCGCGCCCACGGCCTGGACATCGAGACCGTCCCGATCCGCGGCAACGTCGACACGCGGATCGGATACGTCCACGCCGGTGAGCTGGACGCGGTCGTACTGGCCGCCGCCGGACTGAACCGGATCGGCCGGATCGACGAGGTGACCGACTTCCTGTCGGTCGACACTGTTCTGCCCGCCCCCGGCCAGGGGGCACTGGCGATCGAGTGCAGGGCGGGCAACACCGCCCACGACGCCGCACTCGTCGCGGCGCTCGGCGAACTGGACGACCCGTTCACGCGGGCCGCCGTCACCGCCGAACGGTCACTGCTCGCCGCCCTGGAGGCCGGCTGCAGCGCCCCTGTGGGCGCGCTGGCCGACCTGCTGGCCGACGGGCAGATTGTCAAGGAAATGCGCCTGCGGGGTGTGGTCGGCACGACCGACGGCACTCGCACGGTGCAGCTGTCCACCACCGGTCCCGTGCCCCAGACGCACGACCGGGCGACGGCACTCGGTCGCGAACTCGCCACCGAGATGCTCGCCCAGGGCGCGGCCGGTCTGATGGGGGAGCAAGCACGATGAGCCCCACCACCCTTACCGCAGGCCTGGAACACGGTCACGTCACCTTCCTCGGTGCCGGACCCGGGGATCCGGGACTGCTGACTCTGCGCGCCGTGGAGGCGCTGTCGCACGCGGACGTCCTGGTCGCCGAGCACGAGGTGCTCGATGTGATCCGGACACACGCTCGACAGGGCGTCTCGGTCGTGGAAACGAACGCGGAACCCTCCTCGGTCTCACCGCCGGGCACGGGCACGCCGCAGCTCACGGTCGTTGACGGCACGTCAACGGCGGCTGCGGTCCCGTCTCCTGCCCGGGATGCCGTCCATCTTGTCATGGAGGCCGCACGGGGCGGCAGGCGGGTCGTCCGTGCGGTGCCCGGGGACCCGGGACTTGATACGTACGCCGCGGAGGAAATGCTCGCCTGCGCCGCCGCCGGGGTGCCCTTCGAGGTCGTCCCCGGTGTCGCGGCCGTGGTCGGCGTGCCCGCGTACGCCGGTGTGCCGCTGCGGGACGCCGAAGGCGCGGACGTCCGGTTCGTGGACGCCCGGACCGCCTCCGACCGCTGCTGGACGGAGGTGGGTGCCTCGGACGGCACGGTGGTCGTCTCGACGACCCTGGACTCCGTGGCCGTGGCGGCCGGCGAACTGGTCGCGGCGGGCCGCAAGCCGGACACCCCGCTGACGGTGACGATCGCCGGTACGACGACCCGTCAGCGGACGTGGACGGCGACGCTCGGCACGATCGCGCAGACGCTGAAGCAGGCGAAGGTGCTGCCGTCGCCGGACGGCGGCCGGCCGGTGATAGCCGTGGTCGGTGAGCGTTCCGCCGCCGCCCGCCGCGACCAGCTGTCGTGGTTCGAGTCCAAGCCGCTGTTCGGCTGGAAGGTGCTCGTGCCGCGGACGAAGGAGCAGGCGGCGTCGCTCTCCGACCAGCTGCGGTCCTACGGTGCCGTGCCCCACGAGGTGCCGACGATCGCCGTCGAGCCGCCGCGCACGCCCCAGCAGATGGAACGCGCCGTCAAGGGTCTGGTGACCGGACGGTACGAGTGGATCGCCTTCACGAGCGTGAACGCCGTCAAGGCCGTCCGGGAGAAGTTCGAGGAGTACGGGCTCGACGCGCGGGCCTTCGCGGGCATCAAGGTGGCCGCGGTGGGCGAGCAGACCGCCAGGGCGCTGGTCGCCTTCGGCGTGAAGCCGGACCTGGTACCGAGCGGGGAGCAGTCGGCGGCGGGTCTGCTGGAGGACTGGCCGCCGTACGACCCGGTGTTCGACCCGATCGACCGGGTGTTCCTGCCGCGGGCGGACATCGCGACGGAGACGCTGGTGGCCGGGCTGATCGAGCTGGGCTGGGAGGTGGACGACGTCACGGCCTACCGGACCGTGCGGGCGTCGCCGCCGCCGGCGGAGACCCGGGAGGCGATCAAGGGCGGCGGCTTCGACGCGGTGCTGTTCACGTCGTCGTCCACCGTGCGGAACCTGGTCGGCATCGCCGGCAAGCCGCACAACGTCACCGTGATCGCGTGCATCGGTCCGGCCACGGCCAAGACCGCCGAGGAGCACGGACTGCGGGTGGACGTGATGGCTCCGGAGCCGTCCGTGCACAAGCTGGCCGAGGCACTGGCCGAGTTCGGGATGCGCCGTCGCGCGGCGGCCCTGGAGGCCGGCGACCCGGTCACCCGGCCGAGCGAGCGCCGGCCCGGTGCGCGCAGGCGCCGCTCGACCACCTGAGGTGCGGCCCTTTTGCCCCCCGTTCGCTCACCTCCGGCCCGGTCGGCCGGAGGTGGGCGGGCGGGGGGTTCCCGTCCGACATCCCGTCGGCAAAGGCGCGGGTCCGGCGGGCGTAGCGTAGGAGCCATGTCGAAGTACGGATCGTTTCCCGGTACGCGTCCCCGGCGGCTGCGGACCTCGCCCGTCATGCGGCGGATGGTCGCCGAGACGCGGCTGCACCCCGCCGACTTCATCCTTCCCGCGTTCGTCCGGGAGGGCGTCAGCGAGCCGGTGCCGATCGCGGCGATGCCCGGGGTCGTGCAGCACACCCGGGACAGCCTGAAGAAGGCCGCGCTGGAGGCGGTGGAGGCCGGGATCTCCGGGATCATGCTGTTCGGCGTGCCGGAGGAGGGCAAGAAGGACGCCCTGGGCACGGTCGGGACCGACCCGGACGGGATTTTGCAGGTGGCGCTGCGCGACGTGCGGGCCGAGGTCGGTGACGACCTGCTCGTGATGGCGGACCTGTGCCTGGACGAGTTCACCGACCACGGGCACTGCGGGGTGCTGGACGCCGAGGGGCGGGTCGACAACGACGCCACCCTGGAGCGGTACGCGGAGATGGCGCAGGTGCAGGCAGACGCCGGGGCCCATGTCGTGGGCCCCAGCGGGATGATGGACGGACAGATCGGCGTCGTCCGCGACGCGCTCGACCAGATCGGCCGCGAGGACGTCGCCGTCCTCGCCTACACCGTCAAGTACTCCTCGGCCTTCTACGGCCCCTTCCGCGAGGCCGTCGGGTCCTCGCTCCAGGGCGACCGCAAGACCTACCAGCAGGATCCGGCCAACTGGCGCGAGTCCCTGCGGGAGCTGGAGCTGGACGTCGCCGAGGGCGCCGACATGGTGATGGTCAAGCCGGCCGGCCCCTACCTCGACATCCTCGCCCGGGTCGCGGACGCCGTGGACGTGCCCGTCGCCGCGTACCAGATCTCCGGCGAGTACGCGATGATCGAGGCCGCCGCCGAGAAGGGCTGGATCGACCGCGACCGCGCCGTCTTCGAGACCCTGACCGGTATCAAGCGGGCCGGTGCGCGGAACATCCTCACCTACTGGGCCACCGAGGCGGCCCAGAAGCTGCGGCGGTCCGCGGGGCCGTTCACCAGCTGACGACGTCGTCCAGGTCCTGCTGCCAGTACGTCACCTTCAGCGAGCTGTCGTAGTAGACGCCCTTGGCGGGCAGGGCCGGGGTCGCGGACGGCCCGCCGCTGCTGTTCGGGGTGTAGCCCTGGAAAGCCATGGTCAGCTTGTGGGCGGTCCTCCCGCCGGTGCCGCTGCCGTCGGCGGCCGACAGCAGGACACCCGCGTACCCCGACTCGCCGGGCCGCAGCGAGACCACGGCCTGCGGCTGGGTGGCCTCGTCGGCCTGCGGCACCCACTGCATCTGGTCGAAACGCAGGACCGGCCAGTACGGCAGCTCGCAGATCTTGCTCCCGGTGTTCTTCACCGTGAGCAGCATGTGGTTGAGGGGCCGGGAGAGCGGCTGGGCGGTGACGGTGGTGTTCGTGCCGTTGCACAGCGCCGTGGAGCCGCCGGCGCGGGTCTTCTCGCTTCCCCGGGTGGCGGAGGCGGGGGGCTGGGCGCCGGGCGTGTGAGTACGGGTCACGGGCGTGCCGTTCGCCGTACCACCGACGGTGCCGGTGCCGGTGCCGGTGCCGGTGCCGGTGCCGGTGCCGGTGGCGGCGGTGCTCCGGGGCGTCTTCGCCGCGCCCGGCTCCGCCGCCGTCGCGGCCGGCCGGGAGGCGCCCTCGTCCTCGGTGCCCGTCCCGCCGCCGCACGCCGTGAGTGCCAGGGCGGCGACGGCGGTGCCGCCGGCGGCGAACAGACGAATGTGGCGCATACGCATGGCAAGTCCTCTTTCGGGCTGGGCCGGTTGTCGTGCTTGGATGACCAACAGCCTGTGGGCGGGCCCGTCCCGGTGGCCAGCACCTGCCGGTGATCCGGGACGCTGGAACGCGCACACCGGCTTCGACCTGTGGAAACAGCTCCTGCCTGGAACGCCGGGGTGGGACGTGGGGGAGGGAGAACGGTGTCGGAGGGCACGTCTGAGAGCGGTTTCGCCGAGCTGCTGCGGGAGGTGAAGAACCGCTCCGGGCACAGCTACGGCACGCTCGCCAAACGGCTGCACATGAGCACGTCGACGCTGCACCGCTACTGCAACGGGGATGCCGTACCGACCGACTACGCGCCCGTGGAGCGGCTGGCCAGGCTGTGCAAGGCCACGCCCGGGGAACTGCTGGAGCTCCACCGGCGGTGGATCCTGGCCGACGCGGGGCGGGGGCGGAAGAGCCCGGAGCAGGTGCGGGCCGCGCGGACACCGGCGCCGGTGGGGGCCGGGAAGCCGGAACCCGAGGCGGAGCCGGAGTCCGAGGCGAAGTCCGAGCCGGAGCCGGAGAAGGCGGTCGGGCAGGAGAAGGCGGCCCGGCCGGAACCGGCGCCGGTGGGCGGCCGGGAGCCGATGAGGGAGCCGGCGGCCGGGGTGCGGCGGCGGAGCCGGTCCGTTCTGCTCGCCGCCGTGACCGTCACCGCGCTGCTCGGCGGCATGGCGGTCGCCCTGAACCTGCCCCCGGGGGACGGGAAGCGGGACGGCAAGGTCACTTCGGCGGCCACGGCGGGCACCCCCACCGCGGGGGCCGCCGCACCGCACCGCACGCCGACGACGCCGACGGCCGGGACCCCGACGCCACGCGGGTCCGCCGCCCGCTCGGTCTCGCCCTCGGCCGACTCCGCCGAGGCCCCCGGCACCGGCACCGGCACCGGCGCGCCGGCGGGCAGGCCGGCTGCCTCCGCGACCGGGCGGACGTCCGCCGCCCCGCCCCTCACGGTCACGACGCACCCCTTCGCCTGGGAGGACCCGTGCTCCCAGCACTACCTGATCGACCGGCGGCCGGCCGAGGTCTCCCCGCCGCCCTCGGAGCAGGACGCACCCGCCTGGGTGGACGTGCACCAAGCGGTGTCGGCCGGGGAACAGTTCGTCACCTTCACCGTGCAGGGCACCGGCGAGGAGACCGTCGTCCTGGAGGAGTTGTCCGTGCGCATGGCGGGCAAACGGTCCCCGCTCGCCTGGAACGACTACGCCATGGGCTATCCGGGCGTCGGCTGCGGCGGCGGCGTGCCGACCCACTCCTTCACGGTCGCCCTGGACGGGATGCGCCCCGCGCCCGTGCCGGAGGCCGGGCAGCGGGACTTCCCGTTCAAGGTGAGCCGGTCCGACCCCGAGGTCTTCTACATCAGGGCCGACGCGTCCGCGTACGACGTCAGCTGGTACCTGGAGCTGGCCTGGTCCAGCGGGAACCGGCACGGCACCCTGCTGATCGACGACGCCGGACGCCCGTTCCGCACCAGCGGCGACAACGGGCGCCCGGCGTATGCCTTCCCGCTCGGCGGCGAGAAGTGGCAACCGGCGTCGGAGACCGGCTGAGCGCACCCCGGCAGGGGTGCCTCAGTCCCACCAGAAGGACCAACTGGTGGCTCCGACCAGCTCTTTGGCGTACGCCCCCACGCTCCCCGGCCCGCTCTGCACGACGCTGTCCGGGCACAGGGCGTAGTGCTCGGCGGCCAGCATCTGCGCGTCGTCGAGGGTGGCGGGCGGCGCCGCCACGGACACCACCAGGGTGTCCGGGCCGAGCGCCACCACCCGTACCCCGAACCGCTCCTCCCACGACCGCAGCACCGCGCAGACCCGGGCCACGTCACTCTCGTAGTTCAGGGGGCCGGTCCACCCGAGCGCCGCGGGTATGTCGGCGGACCGGCGGGCCGGCACGAGGGCCAGGTGCGGTTCCTCCACCCACTCGGCCCAGGTGTCCGGGTCGCCGTGCACCGCGTCGGCGACCTGCGCGGCACGGGAGTCCGGATCGGCGCAGAGCACCCCGGCCGGCGCGAGCCCCGGCCAGTCCGCACCGAACGGCTCGGTCTCGTCGCCGGACTGCCCGTCGGTCTCCTCGTGCCAGTACTCCGAGAGCACCTCCTCGGCCTCGTGGTCCCCCGGATACGACGCCTCACCGGGCAACAGCACCCAGTTCTCGATACCGGCCCGGCAGCCGGCCAGGTCCACCAGCACCGGGAGCAGCCCCGCGCGGGCCGCCGGCGCCCCCAGTGCCTTCCAGGTGCCGGGCGCGGACGGCTTCTCCGCGTGCCACAGCAGCGGCTCGTGCCAGGGACCGTCGTCCGTCTCGTCCACCAGTCTGCCGGGCGGGAGTTGCAGCCCCAGGGAGCGCCCGCTGGGGTCGGTGGCCAGCCTGGGCAGCGGGTTCGGAAGAGTCGCCATGCCGGTGACTGTAGGGGCACCCACTGACAACGGCCGGTACGCCGGGTCAGACCAGGGTCGTGATGCAGAACGGGTGCCCGGCGGGGTCGAGCAGCACCCGCCAGCGGTCCGGCTGCGGCTGGGTCTCCGGCTTGGCCGCGCCCCGCGCCAGCAGGTGGGCCTCGGCAGCCTCCAGGTCGTCCACGCCCACCTCGATGTGGGCCTGCTTCTGTTCGGCCGGGTCCGGCCAGGTGGGGCGGCGGTAGTCGGGCACCCGGCTGAAGCCCAGGCCCGGCCCGCCGTCCTTGCCGGCGAGGAAGACGAAGTCGTCGGAGGAGTAGGCGACGGGCAGGCCGAACATTCCGGCGTAGAAGCCGGACAGTTCGGCGGGGTCGGCGCAGTCCAGGGTGACGGCGGCGTAGCGGAACGCGGGTGCGGATGTGCTCGGTGTGGTCATGGGAGCGACCGTAGGCCATGACCCGGACAGTTCCGGTCCTGGTCGTGCGGGCCCGTGTGCGAGACTTCCGCACGTGATCAGCGCGTCCGCCCGTCTGCTCCGCCTGCTCGCGCTGCTCGCCGGCCGGCCCGCCTGGACCTGCGCCGAGCTGGCCGAGCGCATGGCCGTCACCGACCGCACCGTCCGGCGGGACATCGCCCGGCTGCGGGAACTGGGCTACACCGTCGACTCCGACGCCGGGCCCTGGGGCGGTTACCGGCTCCGCGCGGGGGTGCGTGTGCCGCCGTTGATCCTGGACGACGAGGAGGCGCTGGCCGTGGCGGTGGGGCTGCGGGAGGCGGCGCTGAGCGGCGCCCTCGGCGGGGACCAGGCCGCGCTGTCGGCGCTGCTGAAGCTGCGTCAGGTGCTGCCGGCGCGGATCGCCGGGCGGCTGGGGGAGTGGGACGACGCGCTGGTGCGGCTGCCCGGGCCCGAGGAGCCGCGGCTGCGGCCCGGCATGCTGCTGGAGCTGGCCGCCGCGTGCCGGCGCGGTGAGCGGGCCCGGCTGTCGTACCGCGACGGGGAGGGCCGGAACACGGTGCGGGAGGTCGATCCGTACCGGCTCGTCCACACCGGGCGGCGCTGGTACTTCGTCGCGCGGGACGTGACCCGGGGCTGGCGGACCTTCCGCGCCGACCGCGTCGAGCGGCTGACCCTGACGGGGCGGCCGGTGGAGATCACCGACCCGCCCGACCCGGCGCGGCTCGTCTCCCACAACACGGCGATCGGCCCGTACCCCCTGTCCGCGACCGTCCGCCTGGCCCTGCCCCTGGACCAGGCGCTACGGCTCGTCCCGGCGACGGTCGGCACCCATCGCCCCGACGGCCCCGACGCCACTCTTGTCGACATCGGCGGCCCGAACGCGGACGGACTCGCCCGCTATCTCCTCCGCCTGGCGACGCCCCTGCGGGTCCTGGCCCCCAACGAGGTGCGCGAAGCCCTGGCCCGGCGCACCCGGGAACTCCTCGACGCGCAGGGGTGAGGGCCGTCCGTCAGAGCTTCTCGGGGGTCCGGATGCCCAGCAGGGCCATGCCCCGGTGCAGGGTGCGGGCCGTCACGTCGCACAGGAAGAGGCGGTTCTGCACCTGCTCCGGCGTCTCGGCCCGCAGGACCGGGCACTTGTCGTAGAACGTCGTGTACAGGGACGCCAGCTGGTACAGGTACGACGTCAGCTTGTGCGGTGCGTACTCCCTGGCCGCCTCCGCCACGGCCTCCGCGAAGGAGTCCAGGTGCAGGCCGAGGGCGCGCTCGGCGTCGGCCAGGGCCAGCTCCGGGCGGGCCGCCGGGCGGACGTCGCCGGCCTTGCGGAGGATCGACCGGATACGGGCGTAGGCGTACTGGAGGTAGACGGACGTGTCGCCGTTGAGCGAGACCATCTGGTCCAGGTCGAACTTGTAGTCCCGGTTCGCCGACGTCGAGAGGTCGGCGTACTTCACCGCGCCGATGCCCACCTGGGCGCCCCGCTCGGCGATCTCCCCCTCGGACAGGTCCTGGGCCTTCTCGCGGACCACGGCCGACGCGCGCTCGATCGCCTCGTCGAGCAGGTCGACCAGGCGGACCGTCTCACCCTCACGCGTCTTGAACGGCTTGCCGTCCTTGCCGAGGACCGTGCCGAAGGCCAGCTGGACCGCGGTGACGTCGTCGTTCAGCCAGCCGGCCCGGCGGGCGGTCTCGAAGACCATCCGGAAGTGCAGCGCCTGGCGGGCGTCGACGACGTACAGCAGGGTGCTGGCCTTCAGGTGGAAGACGCGGTCGCGGATCGCGGACAGGTCGGTGGCCGCGTAGCCGTAGCCGCCGTCGGACTTCTGCACGATCAGCGGGACCGGGTTGCCGTCCGGGCCCTTGATGTCCTCGAAGAACACGCACAGGGCGCCCTCGGAGCGGACCGCCACGCCCGACTCCTCCAGCAGGCGGCAGGTCTCGGCCAGCATGTCGTTGTAGCCGGACTCGCCGACGATGTCGGCGTCCCGGACCTCCATGTCCAGCTTCTCGAAGACGGAGAAGAAGTAGATCTTCGACTCGTCCACGAAGCGCTGCCATGTGGCGAGCGTGTGCGGGTCGCCGGCCTGGAGGTCGACCACCCGGCGGCGGGCACGCGTCTTGAACTCCTCGTCGGAGTCGAACAGCCTGCGCGCGGCCTTGTAGAGGCGGTCGAGGTTCGACATCGCCTCCTCGCCGGAGACCTGGGCGTCCTTGTGGTCCAGCTCGTGCGGGTGCTCGTCCAGGTACTGGATGAGCATGCCGAACTGGGTGCCCCAGTCGCCGATGTGGTGGCGCCGGACCACGTTCTCGCCGGTGAACTCCAGCAGCTGCACCACCGAGTCACCGATCACCGCGCTGCGCAGGTGGCCGACGTGCATCTCCTTCGCCACGTTCGGCTGGGCGTAGTCGATCACCGTCGTACCGGGCGCGGCGGCGTAGGGCACGCCGAGGCGGCCGGTGTCGTCCGCGTAGCGCTCCGCCAGCGTGGCCGTGATGGCGCTGTCGCTGATGGTGATGTTCAGGAAGCCGGGGCCCGAGACCTCGATGTCCTTGATCAGGTCGCCGGACTCCACGCGCCCGACGACCTGTGCGGCCAGCTCCCGCGGGTTGGCCTTGGCCTTCTTGGCGAGCGCGAGGATGCCGTTGGCCTGGTAGTCCGCCCGGTCGCTTCGTCGCAGCAGCGGGTCGGCGTCGGCGGCCTCCGGCAGGGTGGCCGAGAGGGCGGACGCGAGGCGCTGCTGGACGGAATCGCTGAGGGACGTGACCGAGGCCATAGGAAGGGGTGCCGTTCTCCTCGTGGGGATGGATAGACCCGGCCAGTATCCCATGGGGGGCAAAGTGATTTTCCTGGTCGCGAGAGGGTCTGTGACAATGGGGTTTCACCCGTTCAGAAAGAAGGACGTGCCGATCGTGGCTCAGAGCACCGAGACCACCGACTGGGTCTCCCGTTTCGCGGATGAGGTCATCGAGGAGTCGGAGCGCCGTGCCCCCGGCAAAGTGACGCCGGACGCCACCGCAGCGGCGATCGTCGTCGCGTCCGGCCTTTCTCCCTCCGGTCCGATCCACCTCGGTAACCTGCGGGAGGTCATGACCCCGCACCTGGTCGCCGACGAGATCCGCCGCCGCGGGTACCCGGTGCGGCACCTGATCTCCTGGGACGACTACGACCGCTACCGCAAGGTGCCGGCCGGTGTCGCGGGCGTCGACGAGTCCTGGGCCGAGCACATCGGCAAGCCGCTGACCTCGGTCCCGGCGCCCAAGGGCTCCCCGCACCCGAACTGGGCCGAGCACTTCAAGGCCGCGATGACCGAGTCGCTGGCCCAGCTGGGCGTCGAGTTCGACGGCATCAGCCAGACCGCGCAGTACACCTCGGGCGCCTACCGCGAGCAGATCCTGCACGCCATGAAGCACCGCGGCGACATCGACGCGATCCTCGACCAGTACCGGACGAAGAAGGCCCCGGCCAAGAAGCAGCAGAAGCCGCTGGACGAGGCCGAGCTGGAGGCCGCGGAGGGCTCCGGCGCCGCGGCCGAGGACGACGGCAGCTCCGGCTCCGCCGGGTACTTCCCGTACAAGCCGTACTGCGGCAACTGCGAGAAGGACCTGACGACGGTCACCTCCTACGACGACGACAGCACCGAGCTGTCGTACACGTGCACCGTGTGCGGTTTCTCGGAGACCGTCCGGCTCAGCGAGTTCGACCGCGGCAAGCTGGTCTGGAAGGTCGACTGGCCGATGCGCTGGGCGTACGAGGGCGTCGTCTTCGAGCCGAGCGGCGTCGACCACTCCTCCCCGGGATCGTCCTTCCAGGTCGGCGGGCAGATCGTCGGCATCTTCGGCGGCAAGCAGCCGATCGGGCCCATGTACGCCTTCGTCGGCATCAGCGGCATGGCCAAGATGTCGTCCTCGCGCGGCGGGGTGCCGACCCCGGCCGACGCGCTGAAGATCATGGAGCCGCAGCTGCTGCGCTGGCTGTACGCCCGGCGCCGGCCCAACCAGTCCTTCAAGATCGCCTTCGACCAGGAGATCCAGCGGCTGTACGACGAGTGGGACAAGCTGGCGGGCAAGGTCGCCGACGGCTCCGCCCTGCCCGCGGACGTCGCCGCCTACACGCGGGCCGTCGGGACCGCCGCCGGTGACCTGCCCAGGACGCCGCGTCCGCTGCCGTACCGCACGCTCGCGTCCGTCGCCGACATCACCGCCGGGCACGAGGACCAGGCGCTGCGGATCCTGTCCGAGCTGGACCCGGAGCAGCCGCTGGCCTCGCTGGACGAGGTGCGCCCGCGGTTCGACCGGGCCGAGGCGTGGATCAACACGCAGGTGCCCGCCGACCAGCGGACCATCGTCCGGGACGAGCCGGACGCCGAGCTGCTGAAGTCCCTCGACGACGCGTCCCGGGAGTCGCTGCGGCTGCTGCTCGACGGGCTCGCCGCGCACTGGTCGCTCGACGGGCTGACGCACCTCGTGTACGGCGTGCCGAAGGTCCAGGCCGGCTTCTCCGCCGACGCCACGCCCAAGGAGCTGCCGGCCGAGATCAAGACGGCTCAGCGGGCGTTCTTCGCCCTGCTGTACCACCTGCTGGTCGGCCGGGACACCGGCCCCCGGCTGCCCACGCTGCTGCTCGCCGTGGGGCAGGAGCGGGTGCGGGAGCTGCTCGGGGACTGACGTCGCGTCAGGGACGCGCATGAGTGACGGCGCATGAGGAAGGGGCCCTCCGCGGAGGGCCCCTTTTCCTGTGGCGTCGTCCGTCAGGCGATGTGGTCGTCCTGGAGTTCCGCCGTGTGCCGGTTGGTGAAACGGTTCACCATACGGGTGGCCTCCGGTGGGGGCAGCGCGATGGCGAAGGTCGCCTCCACGTCGTCCCGGAACTGGGCGGCCGTGGGATAGCTGCCGTCGATCGACTTGCGGAAGACCTGGTAGTAGTCCTCCTCGGTCGGTTCCGGCTCCGGGACGCCGCCGCCCTCGCCCAGTTCACGGGTGCGGTACGGGCCCACCGGGATGGGGAAGCTGCCGGTCTCCTCCGGGGAGGGCTGCTGGAACTGCTCCGGGGGCTGCTCGTCGTACCAGTCCTCGTACTGTTCCTCGGGTTCGTACTGCGGCTCGGGGGGCGGCTCGTAGGCGGGGTCGTAGCCGCCCTGGTACTCGATCTCCCGCGGCGCCTGGAACCAGGGGCTCTCCTCGTCCACGGGCGGCTCCGGACGCTGCTCGCGGGACGGCTCCGCCCGCTGCGGGGCGGGCGCCGACCCGGTGGCGCGGGCGCCCGCGAGTGCCGCGGGACCGGCTGCGACCGCCGGCTGCGGCGACTGCGGCGCCGGCGGCAGCAGCGCCGGGTCGATGCCCGCCGCCGCCAGGCCCGCCGGGGCCGTCTCCGCCAGGGGAACGCCGTAGCGGGCCAGGCGCAGAGGCATCAGCGACTCCACCGGGGCCTTGCGGCGCCAGGCCCGGCCGAACCGGGAACGCAGGCGGGCCTGGTAGACGAGACGTTCCTGCTCCAGCTTGATGACCTGCTCGTAGGAGCGCAGTTCCCACAGCTTCATCCGGCGCCACAGCAGGAACGTGGGGAGCGGGGAGAGGAGCCAACGGGTGAGGCGGACCCCGTCCATGTGCTTGTCCGCCGTGATGTCGGCGATGCGGCCGACCGCGTGGCGGGCGGCCTCCACGGACACGACGAACAGGACCGGGATCACCGCGTGCATGCCCACACCCAGCGGGTCCGGCCAGGCGGCGGCGCCGTTGAAGGCGATCGTCGCCGCCGTCAGCAGCCACGCCGTCTGGCGCAGGAGCGGGAAGGGGATGCGGATCCAGGTCAGCAGCAGGTCGAGGGAGAGCAGGACACAGATGCCCGCGTCGATACCCACCGGGAACACATAGGAGAAGTTCCCGAAGCCCTTCTTGACGGCCAGCTCACGGACGGCCGCGTACGAGCCGGCGAAGCCGATCCCGGCGATGATCAAAGCGCCGGTCACGACCACGCCGATGAGTACGCGGTGCATCCGAGTCAGCTGCGGCGGTGGCGCGGCCACTCGTACTCCCCTCCCCTTGCGTGTTGTTGCGCGCAACAGAGTGGCACACGTGTGCGCCGAACGCGCTGCCGGTAGGTCGTCACGACCCTCCGGTCAGCTCTTCGCGACGGCCGCCCTGGCCGCGGACGCCTTCGCCGAGGGCGACTTCGACGGCGACTTGGAGGCGGACTTCGACGGCGATCCGGACGGCGACCTGGACGCCGACCTGGACGGCGACGCTGGGGGCGTCGTGGCCGAATTCTGCGCGGAACCTTCACCGTTGGCCGCGGAGACGGCCGCGACCGCCTCCTTCAGGGCCTTCTCCGCGGCCTTCGCCAGGTCGTCGGCGTCCGGGGTCTTCTCACCCGCGAGACCGGCGCCGTTGTAGTCCACGGTGACGACGGCGTTCTCGACCCGGGCGACGGCCGTCTGCTGCCGGAAGAGGCCTTCCTTCTTCTTCAGGTCGTAGCGCACCGCCGCCGCCTCCGCGCCCGTGCCGCTCAGCGGGACGACCTTGACGTTCTTGGCGCCGTCCACCGCCTTCGCGTCCTCGGACTGCCGGCCGAAGTACGTGTGGGCCTGGTCGTCGCCGGAGCCGCGCGTGGCGTCCGAGTCGAAGCGCAGCAGGGAGACGTGCAGCCAGCGGAACTGGGAGCCCTTGACGCCGTTGTTGTCCAGGCTGTCCCAGGAGCAGGAGGAGCGTGCCGACGGGTCGTCCGAGCCGCCGTCCTTGCCCGACTTCGCACCCTTGGGCACCAGTTCGGTCAGGGTCTTCTTCGACAGCACACCGCAGGGCTCGGGAAGCTTCTGGTAGGCGGCGGCCCGCACGGTCGGGGACGCGCTCGCCGAGGGCGTGGTGCTGCCGGCCGCGGACTGTGACGTGTTCTCGCTGCCGGCCTCGGCCTTGGAGTCCCCGGAGCCGGAGGAGCAGGCGGCCGTGATCAGCATCGCGGGGACGGCGGCCGCGCAGACAAGGGCGCGGCGCAGGCGCCTGGCCCGCCGGTCGCTCCCCGACCGCCTCGACGGCGTGGGAGGTACCTCCAGGGCACGGTCGTCTCGCTGGGCTGCTCGCTGCATGGTTCCTTCACTCATGACGCTCGGTGTTCGTGCGGGTTCCTGCGGGGCCACGGTACGCGGTGAGGAAGCTGTGCGGTTCGCGTCCGACTCCTTTGCGCGCGGACGGTGGTGAGGCCGCGACGGCCGTCAACCGGTGAACGCGTCGGCCAGTTGAGAGGCCAGATCACCGGCCCTGTCCTGCATTTCCTTGCTGTCCGGGACCGTTCCGGTGGCCGTCGGCTGCTCCTCGTACTGGACGGTTACGACGACGTTGGACGTGCGGAACACCACAGTCACCGTCCGCTGTTCGGCCGTCGAGCCGGACGTACTGAGCTGGTCGTCCAGATACGCCTCGTCACCGAGGTCGGCGAGGGCGCGCGGCTGGAGATCGGCGGGCGGGGCGCCGGCGGACGACGCCGAGGCCGCCGGGGAGGACGGCGTCACGGACGGGGAGGCGTCGTCGCCCGCGGAGCCCGTCGGGGAGGGGGTGGCCGTCGGGACGGCGGCCGTCGCCGAGGCGCCGCTCGGCTCGGGCAGGTCGGCGGCCGTCTCCTTCTCCTGGAACAGCTCCTGCGCCTGGTCGTCGTCGCTGACCGCGTTGTCGTACGACACCACGCGCTCGAAGTCGACCGACAGGCGGTCCGTCGCGCCGGCCGACTCCACCTTCCAGCGGCAGCCGACCTTGCGGTCGGTGTCGTACGTGAGCGTGGCCTCGCCCTGGTAGGCCTTGTCCCGCTGGTCGGGGTCGGTGATCTGCTGGATGCCGGGCAGCAGCGCGGCCAGGTTGTCGTGGCCGACCACGCCGCACGGTTCGGGCAGCGTGCGGTACTTGCCGGGCTGGGCGGCGACCGCGGTGGTGCCGGCGTCGCCCGGGTTGGCGTTGTCGGGCGGGCCGGCTTCCCCGGAGCCGCTCGTGCAGCCGGCCAGCAGCGCCGCGAGGAGGGCGGCGGTGCCGGGTACGTACGCCTTCCGCTGCACGGTCGGGCTCCTCTCGACGGTCTGTGATCGCTGGTGCTCCAGTGTCCCCGCCGGTTATTCGCTTGCCGCGGCGGGGCGCCCCCTGGAGACAATGTGTATCGCACGCACTGCCGTGGACGCCGGTCCCCTGTCTCTTTTCGTCGACCTTGGCGCCGCTTTTGCGTTCTGCCGCTTATAGCCTTTTTGTCGATTCCGGGGGAATGAGGAACGTATGTCGTACGTGGAGATGCCGGGCGCGAAGACGCCGATCCGGATGTGGACGGATCCGGCGACGGTCGAGGACGTGGCCCTGCGTCAGCTCCAGAACGTGGCGACCCTGCCGTGGATCAAGGGCCTGGCCGTGATGCCGGACGTGCACTACGGCAAGGGCGCGACCGTCGGGTCGGTCATCGCGATGCGGGACGCCGTGTGCCCGGCGGCGGTCGGCGTGGACATCGGCTGCGGCATGTCCGCGGTGAGGACGTCGCTGACCGCGAACGACCTCCCCGGGGACCTGTCGCGGCTGCGGTCGAAGATCGAGCAGGCGATCCCGGTCGGCCGCGGGATGCACGAGGACCCGGTCGAGCCGGGCGGCTTCCACGGGCTGGCCACGTCCGGGTGGGAGGACTTCTGGGGGCGGTTCGACGGGGTCGCGGACGCGGTGCACTTCCGCCGGAGCCGGGCGGTCGCACAGATGGGGACGCTCGGGTCGGGCAACCACTTCGTCGAGGTCTGCGTGGCTGACGACGGCTCGGTCTGGCTCATGCTCCACTCCGGTTCCCGCAACATCGGCAAGGAACTCGCCGAGCACCACATCGGCGTCGCCCAGAAACTGCCGCACAACCAGGGCCTGGTCGACCGCGACCTCGCCGTCTTCGTGGCGGACACCCCGCAGATGGCGGCCTACCGCAACGACCTCTTCTGGGCGCAGGAGTACGCCAGGTACAACCGCACGCTCATGATGGCGCTCCTGAAGGACGTCGTCCGCAAGGAGTTCAAGAAGGCCAGGCCGGTCTTCGAGGCGGAGATCTCCTGCCACCACAACTACGTGGCGGAGGAGCGCTACGACGGCATGGACCTGCTCGTGACCCGCAAGGGCGCGATCCGGGCCGGCTCCGGGGAGTACGGGATCATCCCCGGCTCGATGGGCACGGGCTCGTACATCGTGCGGGGGCTCGGCAACGAGCTGGCCTTCAACTCCGCGTCCCACGGCGCGGGCCGGCGCATGAGCCGCAACGCGGCCAAGCGGCGCTTCTCGGCGCAGGACCTGGCGGAGCAGACCCGGGGCGTGGAGTGCCGCAAGGACTCCGGCGTCGTGGACGAGATCCCGGCCGCCTACAAGTCGATCGACCAGGTCATCGACCAGCAGCGGGACCTGGTCCGGGTCGTGGCGAAGCTGAAGCAGGTCGTCTGCGTGAAGGGCTGATCACCGCGCGCCGGGGCGGCCGGGTCCGTCCGGCTCCCCGAGGGAGTCCAGCCAGCGCAGCAGCCGGGCGCCCTCGCGCGTCATGACCGCCGGGTCGCGCAGGGCGTTGGCCAGCAGGGACATGCCCTGGTAGGCCGAGACCAGGGTGAGGGCGAGGTCGTCCGGGGCGGGCAGGGCCAGCGCGCGGAACTGCGCGGCGGCCCAGTCCAGCAGGTGCCGGATCACCGCGCCGGCCTCCGCGTCCAGGGTGCCGTCGGCGCGCTTGTCGAGCTCGACGGCCAGGGTGCCGGTCGGGCAGCCGTGGCGGGCGGCGGTCTCACGCTGGTCGACCCAGGCCCTGACCAGGCCCTTGAGACGGTCGCGCGGATCCGCCGACTCCTCCAGTGCGGCGGTGAGTTCGTCCAGGTGGGCGCGGTGTTCCGAGAGCGCGGCCCGGACCAGCTCGTCCTTGGTCTTGAAGTAGTAGTAGACGTTCCCGACCGGGACACCGGCCTCGCGCGCGATGTCGGCGAGGGTGGTGCGCTCGACGCCCTGCTCGTGCAGGACCCGGGCCGCCGCCGCCGTGAGCCGCCGCCGCTTCTGGGACGCCCGTACCCGCCGGTCCACTGAGTTTGTCACCTGACTGACTATAGAGTAGCTTCTTAATTAGTCAGCTGACTGACTAACAACTGGGCTCAGCAGGGGGCGTTGTGATCACAGTGACGGGTGCCACCGGGAACATCGGGCGGACACTGGTGGAGATGCTGGCCGCGGGCGGCGAGGAGGTCGTCGCCGTGTCCCGGCGGGACCGGCCCGCCGGACCCGCGGCCGGGGTGCGGTGGCTGCGGGGGAGCGCCGGGGACGCCGCGGGCATGCGGGCGGCCCTCGACGGCTCGCGTGCGCTGTTCCTGCTGCTGGGCGGCGAGCTGAACAGCCGGGGGGAGAGCCCCGACGCGCTGCTGGACGTGGTCGCGGGCGCCGGTGTCGAGCGGATCGTCCTCGTGTCGTCGCAGGCCGGCGCCACCCGCCCCGAGGCGCCCGCGTACGCCCGGCTGCGGGCGTTCGAGGCGGCGGTACGGGCGTCCGGGCGGGAGTTCACCATCCTGCGGCCCGGTGGATTCGCCTCCAACGCCCTCGCCTGGGCCGAGTCGGTGCGCACCCGGCGTACCGTCCTCGCGCCCTTCGGTGACGTGGCGCTGCCCGTGGTCGACCCGGCGGACATCGCCGCGGTCGCCGCCGCGACGCTGCGCGAGGACGGCCACGCGGGCCGCGTGTACGAGCTGACCGGCCCCGAGCCGATCAGTCCGCGCGGGCAGGCGCGGGCGCTCTCCGCGGCGCTGGGCGAGGAGGTGGCCTTCGTGGAGCTGTCCCGCGAGGAGGCGCACGCGGCGATGGCCCGGTTCATGCCGGAGGAGGCCGTGACCGGCACGCTGGACGTCCTCGGTGAGCCGCTGCCCGCCGAGCGGCGGGTCAGCCCGGACGTGGAGACCGTCCTGCACCGCCCGGCCGCCCCCTTCGCGTCCTGGGCCGCACGCAACCTGCCGGCGTTCGCCTGAGGGCCGGCCGGTCCGGCGCGCTACTTCGCGTGCCGGACCGCGTAGATCATGACGAACGCCAGGATGTGGATGCCGAAGAGGAAGTAGGCCAGGAAGTACCAGACCTGGCGCTCGTCCTTGGTCTCCTGCGCGAGGCGGCGCCTCTCCGCGGAGTCGGCGGCGGCTCCGGCGGCGGAGTCGGGGTCCCCGGTGGGTGTCACAGTTCCCGGTGCACCTTGGTGTTCGACGCCTGGGCGCGCGGACGCAGGACCAGCAGGTCGACGTTGACATGGCTGGGACGGGTCACCGCCCAGGCGATCGTCTCGGCCACGTCGTCCGCGGTGAGGGGCTCGGCGACGCCCTCGTACACCTTCGCCGCCTTCTCCGCGTCCCCGCCGAAGCGGGTCAGGGCGAACTCCTCCGTGCGGACCATGCCGGGCGCGATCTCGACGACCCGGACCGGCCTGCCGATGATCTCCAGGCGGAGCGTCTCGGCGAGGACGTGGGCGCCGTGCTTGGCCGCCACGTAACCACCGCCGCCCTCGTAGGTGCCGTGACCCGCGGTGGAGGACACGACCACCACCACGCCGTCGCCGCTCGCCACCAGCTTGGGCAGCAGGGCCTGGGTGAGGTTCAGGGTGCCGATGACGTTCGTCTCGTACATCGTGCGCCAGTGGGCCGGGTCGCTGGTGGCCACCGGTTCCGCGCCCAGCGCGCCGCCCGCGTTGTTGACGAGGACTCCGATCGTCTGGAACGCCGTGGCGAACTCGTCCACGGCCGCGCGGTCCGTGACGTCCAGCTCGTACGCCACCGCCGAGTGACCCGCCGCCGTCAGCTCCTCGGCCAGCGCCTCGATCCGGTCCTTGCGGCGGGCGGTGAGGACGACGCGGTAACCGGCCGCGGCGAGCTGCCGGGCGGTGGCGGCGCCGATCCCGCTGCTCGCACCGGTGACGACGGCGATGCGGGAGGCGGCGGACGGGGCGGCGGGGGCCATGGCTGCTCCTGGGACTGCGTCGGGGTCGGTCGCGTCCAGCGTAAGTGAGGCCTCAGCCGCCGTTCCGCGGCGCCCACATGATGACCGCGGTCCCGGCGAGGCAGATCAGTGCCCCGGTGATGTCCCAGCGGTCGGGGCGGTAGCCGTCGGCGACGACGCCCCACAGCAGGGAGCCGGCCACGAAGATCCCGCCGTAGGCGGCGAGGATGCGGCCGAAGTGGGCGTCGGGCTGGAGGGTGGCGACGAAGCCGTACGCCCCGAGGGCGAGGACACCGCCGGTGATCCACAGCCAGCCGCGGTGTTCGCGCAGGCCCTGCCAGACCAGCCAGGCGCCGCCGATCTCGAACAGCGCGGCGACGGCGAAGAGGGCGGCGGAGCGCAGGACGGGCATGCGGGCAGCTTCCCATGCCGTGGCCGTGTCACCTGTTGGAGGGTGCCTGGCCGGCGACGGGCGTGGCATACATCCGTACGGCGGGCCGGGCACGAGCGAGAAGTGGTGAGGAGCCGTGCGGATGCGGACGTGGGTGCTGTCCGGACTGTGTGCCGGCGCCGTCCTGGTCCCGGGGACCGCGGTGGCCGCGCCCGCGCCGGAGGCCGACCTCGCTCTGCACGGGAGTGCGGTGCTGGAGGCGGACCAGGTGGATCTGCGGCTGACCCCGCGCAACGAGGGGCCCGGCGCCGTCACGGACGCCACCGTCCGGCTGCGCTGGTCGGTGCCACTGGCAGGCCGGCAGCAGCTGCCCACCGGGTGTCTGCGTGCGGACGGGCGGACCGTGCTGTGCGCGACCGGGGCGCTGGCCGCGGACGCGGCGGGGGAGCAGCTGCGTGTGCCGGTACGGCTCGCGGAGCTGGCGGCGGAGGTGACGCTGGACATCGACACCGTCTGGATCGGGAGCGCGGTGGACGCGAACCGGTCGAACGACCGGCTGACGGTGCTGGTGCTGGCCACGGGGGACTCGTACGCCTTCTGACCCACCGGGCCGGCCGGAGTCCCTCTCGTCGCGGCGCCCGCGGGCCGCGAGGACCCCGCCGGAGCGGGTCTGCGCCTGTTCCTCCCGGCGAGTGGCCTGGGCCGGAATAACCGGGGGAGGGGGACCGTTGGGCGGGTATAGTTGAACGGTCAACAAACTGGAGGGTGAGCGACCATGCAGTTCGGGATCTTCACGGTCGGCGATGTCACGCCGGACCCCACCACGGGGCGCACCCCGACCGAGCGCGAGCGGATCAAGGCCATGGTCGCCATCGCGCTGAAGGCCGAGGAGGTCGGACTCGACGTCTTCGCGACCGGTGAGCACCACAACCCGCCGTTCGTGCCGTCGTCCCCGACCACCATGCTCGGCTTCATAGCCGCGCGGACGGAACGGCTCCTCCTCTCCACCTCCACCACCCTGATCACCACCAACGACCCGGTGAAGATCGCGGAGGATTTCGCGATGCTCCAGCACCTGGCCGACGGGCGCGTCGACCTGATGACGGGCCGCGGCAACACCGGACCGGTGTACCCGTGGTTCGGCAAGGACATCCGGGACGGCATCGACCTCGCCATCGAGAACTACGCCCTGCTGCGCCGGCTGTGGCGCGAGGACGTCGTCGACTGGGAGGGCAAGTTCCGCACGCCGCTGCAGGGGTTCACCGCGACGCCCCGCCCGCTGGACGGCGTGGCGCCGTTCGTCTGGCACGGCTCCATCCGCTCCCCGGAGATCGCCGAGCAGGCCGCCTACTACGGGGACGGCTTCTTCCACAACAACATCTTCTGGCCCGCCGACCACACCAGGCGGATGGTCGAGTTCTACCGGACCCGCTACGCCCACTACGGGCACGGCACACCGGAGCAGGCGATCGTCGGTCTCGGCGGCCAGGTGTTCATGCGGCGCAACTCCCAGGACGCGGTGCGGGAGTTCCGGCCGTACTTCGACAACGCGCCGGTGTACGGCCACGGGCCCTCGCTGGAGGACTTCAGCGAGCAGACCCCGCTGACCGTGGGCTCGCCGCAGCAGGTGATCGAGAAGACCCTGTCGTTCCGCGAGTACGCCGGTGACTACCAGCGCCAGCTGTTCCTCATGGACCACGCCGGGCTGCCCCTGAAGACCGTGCTGGAGCAGCTCGACATGCTCGGCGAGGAGGTCGTACCGGTGCTGCGCGAGGAGTTCGCCAAGGGGCGCCCGGCGGACGTGCCGGAGGCGCCGACCCACCAGTCTCTGCTCGCCACGAAGGAGGCGGCCACCGTATGAGACTTGTCATCGTCTCGGCAGGACTGAGCGTGCCGTCGTCCACCCGGCTGCTGGCCGACCGGCTGGCCGTCGCGGTGGACCGGCACACGCCGGTGGACATCGAGGTGGTCGAGCTGCGGGACCTCGCGGTGGAGATCGCGCACGCCTTCACCAACGGGTTCGCCGGGAAGGGGCTTGCCGCCGCCCAGGACGCGGTGGCGGCGGCCGACGGGCTGATCGTGGTCACACCGGTGTTCAGCGCCTCGTACAGCGGACTGTTCAAGTCGTTCTTCGACGTGCTGGACAAGGACGCGCTGGCCGGCAAGCCCGTGCTGGTCGGCGCGACCGGCGGTACGGCCCGGCACTCGCTGGTGCTGGAGCACGCGTTGCGGCCGTTGTTCGCCTACCTGCGGGCCGTGGTCGTGCCGACCGGCGTGTACGCGGCGTCGGAGGACTGGGGGGCCGAGGGACTGCCGGGGCGGATCGAACGGGCCGCGGGGGAACTGGCGGTGCTGATGACGGGCCTGTCCGCGGGGCCCGGGCGGAAGCCCGCGGGGTCCTCGGGGGAGGCCGAGGACACCGGGGAGACGGACACGGCCGGCTTCGAGGTCGTCCCCTTCGCGGACCGGCTCGCCCGGCTCGGCGCCTGACCGGAGGCGGGGGCGGGACCGGGGGCGGCCGGGACGGGACGGCCGCTGTGACACCGGGACGACGGCTGACGGCTGTGACGCCGGGACTTCGGCTGACGGCTGTGACGCCGGGACTTCGGCTGACGGCTGTGACGCCGCGACGACGGCTGACGGCTGTGACGGTGAGAGCCCGGTAAAAAGGGTGATCGCGGGGCCGTCGCCCCCGGCTGAACCGGCGGCGGCCTTGGCAGACTGGGGGCGTGCCCCCGACTGTGCTGCTCGCCGAAGACGACCGCGCCATCCGCCACGCCCTGGAGCGCGCCCTGACCCTGGAGGGGTACGAGGTGACGGCGGTAGCCGACGGCGTGGAAGCGCTGGCCCAGGCCCACCGGAACCCGCCGGACGTCCTCGTCCTCGACGTGATGATGCCCGGGATCGACGGCCTCCAGGTCTGCCGCGTGCTGCGCACCGAGGGCAACCGCACCCCGATCCTCATGCTCACCGCCCTCGTGGAGACCGCCGACCGCATCGCCGGCCTGGACGCCGGCGCCGACGACTACGTGGTCAAGCCGTTCGACGTGGAGGAGGTCTTCGCCCGGCTGCGCGCCCTGCTGCGCCGCACCGGCCCGGTGCCCGCCGGCGACGCCACCCCCGAAGGCGCCGTACGCGAGGGCGTCGTACGCGAGGGCGCCGTACGCGAGAGCGCCGTACGCGAAGGGCCCGGACGGGAAGGGCCCGGACGGGAGACGTCCGGCTCCTCCGACCGTCAGTTGGCGGCCGCCGGTCTCCGCATGGACCTCCGGGCCCGCCGGTCCTGGCGCGGCCGGCGCGAGCTGGAACTGACCCGCACCGAGTTCGAGCTGCTCGAACTGCTCGTGCGCAACGCGGGCATCGTGCTCGACCACTCCACGATCTACGACCGGATCTGGGGGTACGACTTCGGGCCCGGATCCAAGAACCTCGCCGTGTACGTCGGCTACCTGCGCCGCAAACTGGACGAGCCCGGCGCACCCCAGCTGATCCACACCGTGCGCGGCGTGGGTTACGTGCTCCGGGAGGACTAGGTGGGACGCCGCTGGCGGCTGCCGGCCCGGCCCCGGCCGAAGCTGGTCTCCCTGCGCACCACGTTCGCGGTCTCCTTCGCGGCCGTCACCGCCGCCGTCACGATCCTCGTCGGCATCCTGTCGTACAACTCCGCCGCGCGGCTGGTCCGCGTCGACCAGCAGTCGGTGTTCACGCAGGTCGTCCGGGACGTCCAGGACGAGGTACGGCAGCACGAGATGGTCCCCGGGGACTTCTCGTCCTCCCGCCCCGGGCACGACCTGGTCCGCCCCGCCCGCACCGACGTCCAGGTGCTCGGCGCGCGGGGGCAGATCATGGACCACGGCAACCCGGTGCTGCCGGTCACCTCCCGGGACCGGTCCACGGCCCTCGCGCGGACGGCCGGGAGAGTGGTCCAGCACAAGGACGTACGGGTGGACGAGGACCTGTTCCGCATCGCCACCGTCTCGCTCGGCGACGGGCGGGGCGCGGTCCAGGTCGCGCAGGAGTTCAGCGACACCGAGGACCTGCTGCGGGCGTTGCAGCGGCGCACGCTGATCCTGATGGCGGCGGTCGTGGTGGCGGCCGGGCTGTTCGGCTGGTGGCTGGCCCGGCGCATCACCCGGCGCCTGGTGGTCCTCACCTCGGCCGCGGAGGACGTGGCCCGCACCCGCCAGCTCGGCATCCAGGTACCGGTGGCCGGTCTGGACGAGGTGGGACGGCTCGGCCGGGCCTTCGACCGCATGCTGGGGCGGCTCGCCCAGTCCGAGGAGGACCAGCGGCGTCTGGTGCAGGACGCCGGGCACGAGCTGCGCACCCCTCTGACCTCGCTGCGGACGAACATCTCCCTGCTGCGGCGGATCGACGAACTGCCGCCCGACGCGCGGGAGGAGCTGGTCGCGGACCTCGGCCAGGAGGCCCGCGAACTCACCGACCTCGTCAACGAGCTGGTCGACCTCGCCGCCGGGCAGTCCGACGGCGAGCCGCCCCAGCGGGTGGACCTCGCCGATCTGGCCGAGGACGTGGTCGGGCTGGCCCGGCGCCGTACCGGCCGGGACATCGTGCTGCGCACGAGCGGTGACACGACGACCGACGGCCGGCCCGGGATGCTCCAGCGGGCCATCTCCAACCTGGTCGAGAACGCGGCCAAGTTCGACCGGGACGGCAGGGCGCCGATCGAGGTCACCGTCACCGGGCCGGCGCGGCCGGGCACGGTCCGGGTGGAGGTGCGGGACCGGGGGCCGGGGATCGCCGAGGGCGACCTCGACCGCATCTTCGACCGCTTCTACCGCGCCGCCGACGCGCGCTCCCTGCCGGGCTCGGGCCTCGGCCTGTCCATCGTGCGCGAGGTCGCGACGGCACACGGCGGGGCACCGTTCGCCTTCCGGCGGGAGGGCGGCGGGGCCGTCATCGGCTTCACGGCCGGGGGCGGGTTCACGCGCAGCGGGGGCGGCGGGGTCTGACAGGCTGACGAGCTCCGGCAGGGGTTGACGGGGTCTGACGGGTCGGCGGGATCCGACGGGGCCGCCGGTGCGACGGCGGCCGCACGTCGGATCCCGCCGGCAGTGAGCTGCCGCCCGCCGGCCGCCGGCCGTGAGCCGTCGACCGCCGCCCGTCAGCCGTCGCCGTCGCGCCGGGCCGCCGTCAGCAGCCAGGCCAGGTTGCCCACCGCGGCCCCGGCGGCCACCGTGGCGACGATCACCCCGCCGGTCGCCAGGCCGTCGCTGAACAGGTGCGGGCGCCGGTCCAGGCTGTGCAGGCCGAAGCCGCACAACTCGTACACGCCGACGGCGGCGATCGCGAGGCTGACGACGAGGACGGCCAGCGTCGGCACGAGGCTGCGCGCACAGACCTCCCCGGTGGGCTCCGCTTCCGTGGTGTCCTGCATGAATCCCCCGATGAACAGACGTCTGAACAGCCCGGTGGCCGCTGGCGGTTGGAAAACCACAATACGTAGGCCCGGGTTAGGGTCGACGCCGTGCCGATCTACCTGAGCGCGGACATGGAAGGCATCACGGGGCTCGTCGACGCCGACGACGTGCAGCCGGGCGGCCGGGACTACGAGCGGGGCCGCTCCATGATGGCCGAGGACGTGAACGCCGCCGTACGGGGCGCGCTGGCGGCCGGCGTCACCGACATCCTCGTCAACGACGCCCACGGAACGATGCGCAACCTGCTCCCCGAGGCCCTGCACCCGGCGGCCCGCCTGGTGCGCGGCAAGCCCAAGCGCCTCGGGATGCTGGAGGGCCTGACCGGGGAGTACGACGCCGTGCTGTGCGTCGGCTACCACTCCCGGGCCGGCGCGCTGGGCGTGCTCAGCCACAGCTTCATGGGGCACGAGATCGAGGACATGTGGCTGGACGGCCGCCCGGTCGGCGAGATCGGCCTCGCACACGCCACGGCGGCGGCCCTCGGGGTGCCCGTGGTGGCCCTCACGGGTGACGACGCGGCGTGCGCGGAGATGACGGAGTGGGACGCGTCGGTCGCCACCGTGCCCGTGAAATACGCCCGCGACCGGTTCGCGGCCGAGCTGCGGCCGGAGGCGGAGGCCCGCGAGGCCATCGAGGAGACGGTCAGGCGAGCATTGAGCGCGGCTCCGCCCCGCCCCACGCCGTCCACCGCCGAGGCCACGCTCACCGTCCGCTGGCAGTCCGCCTCGGTCGCCGCCACCCTGCTCGGCATCCCCGGCGTGACGGCCGACGACGCGCGGACGGTTCGGGCGTCGGACCGGCTGCCCGCGCTGTACCGGCAGTTCGGGGTGTGGATGCGGGTGGCGTCGTCACTGACCAACCAGCCCCCGTACTGCTGACCGGCCAATCACCGTACTGCTGACCGGCCAGCCGCCGGGCGGTCATTCCCGCGTGGTGCGGGCGGTGGCGGTTCTGCGGGCGTAGGCGCGGGCCGCGCGGGCGCGGTCGCCGCAGCGGGTGGAGCACCAGTGGCGGCGTCCGTGGCGGAGCAGATAGCGGTTGCAGGGGGCGGAGCCGCACGCGGTGAGGCGCTCGGCGTCGGGGCCGGTGAGGAGGTCGGCGGCGTCGGCGGCGAGCGCGGCCAGGGCGTGCTCCACGATCTGTGTGGTGGGGTGGGCGGCCACCCGGTACAGGCCGCGCTCCGGGGACCAGTGCAGCAGAGACGCGGCCGGGGCCCGGGTGAGCGCTTCGTTGAGGGCGTCCAGCGCGGCCCGGGGCGCGGGGGCGCCGGTGGTCCGGGCGGCGAGCAGCGCCCGGATCTGTACGCGCAGGGCGCGCAGCCGGCTCGCGCAGGTCTCGCGCAGATCGGCGTCGGCGGGGGCGAGGCCGCGGTCCACCAGCCAGCGCCGGGCGGCGGCGGGCGTGGCGAGGAAGTCCACCGACTGTCCGCCGGGCAGAGCGACGTCGGTGTTGGCGAGGTCGAGCGCGGGATGGTGCGCGGCGCCGGGGGCGGCAGGCACCGGCGGCCAACCCCGGTCTTCCCCCGGCCCTCCCGCGCCCTCTCCCTCTGGTGCCCCGGGCGTTGCTGCGGCCCCGGCGGTCTCGGCCGTCTCCGTGCTCTCCGGTGTCTCGTCGCGCTCACTCACGTATCTCATGGTAGGGCTTGCGCGCATCCGTGAGACAGGGCTAGCGTCTCTCACGGATGACACCCCTTCTATCCATGAGGTGACTTGGTATGCGGATTCCCGTAGAGGTCCTCGGCGGCCCCACTGTCCTCATCGAGTACGGCGGTCTGCGCTTCCTCACCGACCCGACCTTCGACGACCCCGGCGACTACCCGGCGCCCAGCGGCCGGGTGCTCACCAAGACCGCCCCGCCCCGCATCCCCCTCGCCGAACTGGACCCCGTCGACGTCGTCCTGCTCTCCCACGACCAGCACGCCGACAACCTCGACCACTCCGGCCGCGCCCTGCTCGCCGACGTGCCCCGCACGTTCACCACCCCCGCCGCGGCCGGCCGGCTCGGCGGCCGTACCGAACCGCTCACCCCCTGGCAGTCCGTCGAGCTGCCCCGCCCGGACGGCGGCACACTCACCGTCACCGCGGCCCCCGCCCTGCACGGTCCCGAGGGATCCGAGCCGATCGTCGGCGAGGTCACCGGTTTCCTGCTGACCGCCACCGACCTGCCCACCGTCTACGTCAGCGGCGACAACGCCTCCCTGGACCTGGTCAAGGAGATCGCCGTCCGGTACGGCCCCGTCGACACCGCCGTCCTCTTCTCCGGGGCGCCCCGCCTGCCCGTCCTGGACAACGCCCTCCTCGTCCTCGACGGCAGGGGCACCGCGACCGCCGCCCAGCTCCTCGGGGCGCGCCGGGTGGTCGCCGCCCACTGCGACAGCTGGGCGCACTTCACCGAGAGCCGGGACGACGTGGTCCGGGCGTTCGAGGAGGCGGGGCTGACGGACGTGCTCCAGCCGGTCTGACCGGTGGGTTCACCGCGCCCCGCGCCGCGGGAAGAACCCGCCGGCAGGGGTGCCGGGGTGGGCGACGGCCGCGTTCACCGCGATCGCGGTCCGCGGACCGCCGAGGACCGCCACCGCGCCGTACCCGACGTCGCGGTGGTGGCCACGGCGCCTGAGCCTGGGGAACCTGTGCCTGCCCGGGGCGGCGGGCCGGCGCCTCATCACGTACACGGCCGAACCCGGCACCCCGTCCGACGCGGGCCTGCGCCTGCCGGCGAACACGACCACGTCCCCCAGGTCGACCCCCCACCCGCCCCCGCCCCGAACCCCGCCCGACCGTCACGGTCACGCCGGCCGCCGCACCCCGAGGACGTCGAGCATCGCCAGGGTGGCGGGACTGGGATTGAAGCGGCTCCACGCCAGATGCTCCACGCGCCGCGGCCCGTCGGCCACCGGGACCAGCGCCAGACCCGGATCGGCGGCGACCACCGGCCGGACGAACGCCGAGGGCAGCAGCGCGACGCCGAGGCCCCGCGCGACCAGCCCGGTGATCAGCTCCACGACACCGACCTCGTACGCGACGTCACGGACCAGCCCCGCCGCGGTGAACGCCCGGTCCGACTGGGCCCGTCCGGGCGTCCCGGCCACGAAGTCCACGAACGTCTCCTCCGCGATCTCCCGCAGCGTCACCCGGGAGGCGCCGGCCAGCCGATGCGCGGACGGCGCCACCAGCACATGCGCGTCGTGATCGAGAGCGACGTACTCCACACCGGCGGGCAGCTCACCCTCCGGCAGCCCGACGAAGGCGATGTCCAGTCCGCCGTCGCGGACCGCCGCCACCAGCTCGTCGCTGCGCCCCGACCGGAGGGCGACGCGCACCTGAGGATGCCGGCCGCGGTAGCGCTGGAGCAGCTCCGGTACGTCGACGGCGGCGGTGGTCACGATCACCCCGACGCCGAGCCGCCCCCGCAGCACACCGGTCGCCGCGACGGCGTCGGCCACCGCGAGGTCGGCGGCGGCCAGGCACCCGCGCGCCCGGCCCACGAACGCCTCCCCGGCACCGGTCGGTTCGACCCGCCGGCTGGAGCGAGCGAACAGCGTCACCCCCAACTCTCGCTCCAGAGCGGCGATTCCGTGGCTGAGGGACGACTGCACCACACCGCAGCGCTCGGCGGCGCGGGTGAAGTGACGGGTTTCGGCCAGGGCGACGGCGTACCGCATCTGCTGAAGATCCACATATCCATGGTCAGTACTCATCACTGCGATCACAACCATGCGTTGTTCTCATGCGCGGCCGCGCCCGAGACTTCACCCATGCCTCCCACCTCGATCGGCTCCCCGCTGATCGCGGCCCGGGACGGCAGAACCACTGCGCACGAGCCGATATCAGGGGGACGGATCCGATGAGGACGCGCAAGACGATCGCGGTGCTCGGCGCCACCGGAATGGTGGGCAGCCGGGTGGTGACCGAAGCCCGTGCACGCGGACACCGGGTGGTCGCCCTGTCCCGGAAACCGGCGCACGACGACCCGGCCGTGACACCACTCGCGGTGGACGTGAGCGACCCGGGCGCCGTACGCCGGGCCCTGGCCGACTCGACAGCGGAGGCGGTCGTCCTGGCGGTACGGACGTTCCCCGCCGACCGGGACTTCCTGGTGACCGCCACCCGCACGGTGCTGGACGAGGCCGCGCACCTGGGCATCCGCGTCCTGGTCACCGGCGGCGCCGGCGCCCTGCGCAGCCCCGGCGACCCCGGCCTGCTCGTGGCCGACAACCCCGCGTACGTACCCCCGGAGGTGACGACGACCGCTGCGGCCGGCGTCGCCCAGCTGAGGACCTGCCGGACCCATGCCGGCGCCGACTGGGTCTACCTGAGCCCGCCCGCCCTCCTCGAACCCGGCCCCCGGACCGGCCGTTACCGCCGTGGCACCGACACCCTGCTCACCGACGCCGACGGCCGCTCCTGGATCAGCGCGGAGGACCTGGCGGTGGCCGTGCTCGACGAACTGGAGAACCCGGGCCCGGACCGCCACTTCACGGTCGCGCACAGGCCCGGCTGACCCGCTGGCGAGCACCTGACCGTCTGCCGGCACGGCCACCCGGCGGCTCAGGCCGTGACGGCCGGGCGTGGCGTGCCGTGGAACACCTGGCCGGCGTGCCAGGCGAGGTGGCCGGCGGCGACGGGCCGCGCGCCGGGCTGCGGCCCGAGGAGCGGCCGGCCCGCGAGGGCTATGACGTGCTCGCGGGCGGCGGGGCTGTGGCCGACGAAGCGCTGGGAGACGAGCACGCGGTGGCCGCCGTCGATCCCGAGGACGCCCTTGTCGAACAGCTTGTGGTGCAGGGAGCACAGGCACAGCCCGTTGTCGACGTCGTCCGGACCGCCGAAGGCCCACCAGCGCACGTGTGCGGCCTCCAGCCCCACCGGGACGGTACCGATCCTGCCGTCGTAACCGCAGAAGGCACACCGGTACTCGTAAGCGGTCAGCACCAGCTCGCGCATGCGCCGGTCCCGTTGCCTGCGTACCACCGGGAGCCGTACGACGTCCCCGGGCTCCGTCTCCAGCCCGGCCGACTCACACAGCTCACTGTGGAGCGAGGGCGGGAAATGCCGGTCGAGCAACAACCGCGCCATACGGCCGAGCAGTTCGGGCTCGCTCCGCAGGGCATCCCTCAGTCCCGGAGCGAGCCGCCCGGTGGCACCCGTCTCCCGGAGATCCCGCACACCGCTGCCCGGACTGCCGTACCCACGGTCCGTGCGCACCTCCCACACCTCGTCGTTCACCAGATGGTGGAACGGATAGGCGGGCGTCGTCCTGTTCGGCGGCCCGTACTCGGCCAGCAGCCGTTGCAGATCCGCCTCCACCGCGCTGTAGCGCAGCTCACCGTCCCCGTCCCGCTGGAACCGGCCCAGGGCGTACAGGAGCAGCAGCGGTTTGTGCGGGGCCCGCTTCCCGCTCCTGGTCCACTGCCTGAGCCTCGCGACACGCTCGAGCCAGTCCATGACCGCCGATCGTAGTGAGCACCTGCCGCCGGCGAACGGGTACCTCCCGGACGCCGCCGGAGAGGTGGTGCGGGCCGATGCGGAACACCGGGCGGTGGTGGCCCCGGACAGTACGCAGCCCGAAACCCCGCCGAACCCACCAAACTTTCAGCTCAGGGCCACACCAGGCGGCACGGCTGATGCCCCGCCTCATGCAGCCTGTGGCTGAAGTGGTCAACGCCGTTTCCCGCACTCATGTGCCCTGGGTGTGCCCTCGGGGCACGTGCCTGGGGAGGCGTTCAGGCCAAGTTTTCGCCTCTCGCCGGCGCCCAGGAGTCGGCCAGCTGCTTCCGCGCGGCAGCGGCCTGCAGCCGCCCCGCCTGGAACGCAGGCACCCACGCCGACGGGTCCGACGGGTCCGTGCCGAGCGCCGCCGCCGATGCCTCGTCCGGGAACAGCGACACCACCGTCTCCGCGCCCGGCGCGGCCGACGCTGCCCGCCCGGGGGCCTGACGCGCCATCGGCTCCACGACGACCAACGTACGTGCACCGGCCGCGAGGTCCATGTTGGTGCCTGCCCGCAGCGCGCCGTCGATGTAGTGGCGCCCGCCGATCGAGACGGGAGGCGCCGCGCCCGGGAACGCGCTGGAGGCCGCGACAGCAGCCGCCAGTGGAACGCCACTGTCGCGATCCCAGACCACCGGTTCGCCGCCTCCCGCCTCCACGGCAGGGATGAGCAGGCGACGCCCAGCCGGCCAGGCGTCCGTGCCGACGAGCCGACGTCGCACCGCGACCAGGGCCCGCTCGGCCTCCGGATCGGCCGCGTCGAGGGCGATCCGCCCGACCCGCCGACGGGCCTCCTCCGGTGGCAGGCCGGCACCGAGGACCGCGAAGACCTCACCCATGCGCTGCGGATCGGCCTGCGGCGGCCGGGGACCGCCGCCGCTGCTGCCGGCGGGGTCGGCGAAGTGTGCGAGGTCCTTGCCCGTGGCCAGCGCGGCACCCACGATCGCGCCGGCTGAGGTGCCGACGACCAGATCCGCCGCGCCCAGGTCGACGCCCAGGCCGCGCAGCCCGTGGGCGAGTCCCGCCATCCAGGCGGTACCGACGTGCCCGCCCGGGCCGAGCACGAGCGCACTGTCCACTGAATGCATGGTTCCCCCATCCGTCGCTGTGGTGATCTCGACCCTAACGATCAACAGCCCCTCAATGGCCGGCTCGACCTTGAAATGGAACGACACGGCGGCAGAGTCCCGCCGGAGTCGCCGTCCGGGTCCTGTCCGGCATCCTTCACCTGCACAGGCTGGGCGGGTACCGACGCCCGGTGTCTCTGCGGACCGCGTGAAGGCTCGGCGCATGCGTTGCTGATTCGTGGGGTCAGGTGGTGGCGAGTACATCCAGCACCTTTCTCAGCGTGGGGGGCGGGATGGCCGGGCTTCGTGGGGCGGCTTGGGCTTCGGCGCAGTGTGCATCCCGCGTACCGGCAGAGCCTGGAGCGGCTGCGGGAGATGGGTGTCCTGCTCGGCTCGTACGAGCCGCATCGGCCGAAGGCCGGGGGTGGGGCGGACCGCTTTTGCTGGAAGGAGGCGCTGGACCTGCTCACTCCCAAGCTGTCCGCGCGGGCGTGATCAGCGTCGCTGTGCCGGTTGCGGCGGTGGCGAAGGAGTTGCTGCCGCAGGTTGGACGGCATGGTTGCACATCCGCGCCCCCAGCAGTACGACTGTGCCCTCAATGTGCCCTGGCCGCCTGACGGCCCCCTCCGGCACCAAAAAGGGCGAGGCCCGAAGACCCCGCCCGATCCGCAAGAAACCCAGCTCAGGGCCATACCAGGCAATAAGGCTGATGCCCCGCCTCATGCAGCCGGTGGCTGAAGTCCTGCCACTCGTGCAGCAGCTGGTACACGTTGAACGCGTCGCGTGGTCCGCCCCGGTCCGGAACCGTCGACCAGATGAACGCCGCCGCGCCCACCGCTTCCTCGCCGATGCCCCGCAGGGGGTCCACGACCGTCATGGGGAGTTTGACGACCGCGTAGTCGGGGTGCAGGACGACCAGTTCCAGGGGTGGCACCTTGTGCAGGGGGACGCCCTCGATGCCGGTCAGGACCATCGCGGCCATCGTCTCCGGCTTGATCTTGGTGAACATGCCGTTCATGCCCAGCTCGTCCCCGCCGAGTTCCTCCGGACGCATCGAGATGGGAACGCGGGCCGCGGTCGCACCGTCCGGCGCGCCGAAGTATTTGTACGTCACCCCCACCCGACCACCATTCCTGCTCTCCGCCCGGAGGCGGTCGACCCGGTGGTCGAGCCGGCGGTCGGCCGTCCGGTCCTGCCTGCCGTCCCGCCGCTGCTCCGGATCCCGGTCGGTATCCCGGTGCAGTTCGCGGTCCAGCTCCAGGTCGATCCGCTCCCGGTCGATCTGCCGTTCGTACCGCTCGGGCTCGCTCGGTACACCCTGTGCCTGTCGGGCCTCAGACTGCCATGCGTCGGCCTGCCGCGCCTCGGACTGCCGTGCGTCGGCCTGCCGTGTTTCCTGTCGTCTCTCGGTCGTTTCCTCCGCGTCGCGCCGGTGCCTTCCCCGCCGGGCACGTCGAGGACCCAGGTCGTCAGTCCCCTCGCCCAGTCCGCCACCGCGATGCATATCTCCACCCGACTGCTTTTCTAGGACGCGTGGCCCCCGCCGCGCAACCCGATCATCGTGTCAGTGACCTCCCCCACGGCCGCCCGCCGAAACGTGCGGTGGAACAACAGTCCACGGGATCCGTCCGGCCCCTGATCACCCGGCTTCTGATGATTACGTGCGCAGGAGCTGTGTGTATCAGCTGCCAGTCTCGCAGATGCCCGCCGGATGGCGGCGCTGCGATCCCGAGGCCGACCGCGGTCCGGTCGGGGCGCGGCCTACCCTGAGGAGGTCACCCCGCAACCGGAGTCCGAGAAGTCGGAGAAGACGCACGTCATGAGTGCCCTGAGCGAAACGCCCTATCCCTACGACGCGCCCGTCTCACAGGCGCTCTTCGACCGCGCCTCCGTCGTCACGCCGGGCGGTGTGAACTCCCCGGTGCGTGCTTTCCGCGCCGTCGGCGGCACCCCCCGTTTCATGGTGTCGGGCAAGGGGGCCTGGCTGACCGACGCCGACGGGCGCGAGTACGTCGACCTCGTGTGCTCCTGGGGGCCGATGATCCTCGGCCACTCCCACCCCGAGGTCATCGCCGCCGTCCAGGAGGCCGTCGCCCGCGGTACGTCCTTCGGCACGCCCGGCGAGGGCGAGGTCGCGCTCGCCGAGGAGATCGTCGCCCGTGTCGAGCCCGTCGAGCAGGTGCGGCTCGTGAGCAGCGGGACCGAGGCCACCATGTCCGCCATCCGGCTCGCCCGCGGCTTCACCCGGCGGTCGAAGGTGATCAAGTTCGCCGGGTGCTACCACGGGCACGTCGACTCGCTGCTCGCCGCCGCCGGGTCCGGGGTCGCCACGTTCGCGCTGCCCGACACCCCCGGTGTCACCGGTGCGCAGGCGGGCGACACGATCGTGCTGCCGTACAACGACCTGCAGGCCGTGCAGGAGGCCTTCCACCGGCACCCGGGTGAGATCGCCTGCGTGATCACGGAGGCCTCGCCGGGCAACATGGGTGTCGTGCCGCCGGACCCCGGGTTCAACCAGGGGCTGAGGGACGCCTGCCGGGAGAACGGCGCCCTGTACATCTCCGACGAGGTCATGACCGGGTTCCGCACCAGCCGGGCCGGTTGGTACGGGGTCGACGGGGTCAGGCCGGACCTGATGACCTTCGGGAAGGTCATGGGCGGCGGGTTCCCCGCCGCGGCGTTCGGCGGCCGGGCCGACGTCATGGCCCACCTCGCCCCCGCGGGGCCCGTGTACCAGGCCGGCACCCTCTCCGGTAACCCGGTCGCCACCGCCGCCGGGCTCGCCCAGCTGCGACTGCTGGACGACAAGGCGTACGAGACCGTGGACGCCGTCTCGGCGCAGATCCGGTCCCTCGTCAGCGAGGCGCTCACCAAGGAGGGTGTCGCGCACCGGCTCCAGACCGCCTCCAACATGTTCTCGGTGTTCTTCACGGACCGGCAGGTGCGTGACTACGAGGACGCCAAGCGGCAGGAATCGTTCCGCTTCACCGCGTTCTTCCACTCGTTGCTGGCGAACGGCGTCTACCTGCCGCCGTCGTCCTTCGAGTCCTGGTTCGTCTCCACGGCCCACGACGAGCGGGCCATCCAGAAGATCGCCGACGCCCTTCCGGCGGCGGCCCGGGCGGCTGCGGAGGCCACAGCGGCATGAGTGACAACAAGGACATCACCGTCGTCCACCTCATGCGGCACGGCGAGGTCGAGAACCCGGACGGGATCCTGTACGGGCGGCTGCCCGGGTACCACCTCTCGGAGCTGGGGCGGCAGATGGCCGACCGGGTCGCCGAGCACCTCGCCCCGCGGGACGTGACCCATGTCTGCGCCTCGCCGCTGGAGCGGGCGCAGGAGACGGCCACGCCGATCGCCAAGGCGCACGGGCTGGACCTGGACACCGACGATCGGCTGATCGAGGCCGAGAACGTGTTCCAGGGCAAGACGTTCGGCGTCGGGGACGGCGCGCTGCGCAACCCGGACAACTGGAAGCACCTCGTCAACCCGTTCCGGCCGTCCTGGGGCGAGCCGTACGTCGACCAGGTCGTGCGGATGATGGGCGCGCTGAACGCGGCCAAGGACCGGGCGCGCGGGCACGAGGCGGTGCTGGTCAGTCATCAGCTGCCGATCTGGATCGTGCGGTCGTACGTCGAGCGGCGGCGGCTGTGGCACGATCCGCGCAGGCGGCAGTGCACGCTCGCGTCCCTGACGACGTTCACGTACCAGGGCGACAGGATCGTGTCGGTCGGTTACAGCGAGCCCGCCATCGATCTCGTCCCGGTCCATCTGCGCGCCGGTGCCAAGCCGCAGAAGGGCGGGGGCACGGCGCAGGGGAAGGCCTTCGGCGCCTGACCGTACGGGCTTGCGGGAACACAGAGTCCGATTGGTGTGACTTAGGGTATTCCGCCAGAGATATTGCGAAAAACATAAGAATCATAGGAACCTCCCCGATCTTCGTGCCCTCTGACTGGGTGACCACCAGCAGGCGTGACGATCGGGGATCTCCATGCGCACCTTCTCCCGCACCCTCTCCCGGAGGGGAGCACTCGGCCTCGGCGCGGGGGCGGCGGCGGCCGCCTCGCTGGCCGGGTGCGGGAGCTCCACGTCCTCGGACGGTGCCGGCCACCCGGACGGTTCCGGCGGGCGGAAGAAGGAGCAGGGAAGCAACGGCGGCACGCGTCCGGCGCGGCCCATCGGCGACGGCTCGACCTCCTTCACCGGCCGGCAGCCGCACCAGCCGGCCAGGCCCGAGCCGCTGGAGCCGGGGCAGACCCCGCCGCAGTTCGTGGTCTTCTCCTGGGACGGCGCCGGCGAGGTCGGCAACGGTCTCTTCCCGCGCTTCCTGGACCTGGCCAAGGAGCACGGCGCGAGCATGACCTTCTTCCTCTCGGGGCTGTATCTGCTGCCCGAGGCGAAGCGGCGGCTGTACGAGCCCCCGAACAACCCGCGCGGCGCCTCCGACATCGGCTACCTCACCGACCCGCACATCAAGGCCACGCTGGCCAACGTGCGCCGGGCCTGGCTGGAGGGTCACGAGATCGGCACGCACTTCAACGGACATTTCTGTGCCGGTCACGGCACGGTCGGCAACTGGACCCCGCAGCAGTGGGGGAGCGAGATCCGGCAGGCCAAGGCGTTCGTGAAGGAGTGGCGGACCAACACCGGGTGGACCGATCTGCCGTCGCTGCCGTTCGACTACGACAAGGAGCTGACCGGCGGCCGTACGCCCTGTCTGCTCGGCCAGGACAACCTGCTGCCCACCGCCCGCGAGCTGGGCTGGCGCTACGACGCCTCCTCGCCGGGCGGCCGTCAGGTATGGCCGGCGAAGAAGCTGGGGATCTGGGATCTGCCCCTCCAGCAGATACCTTTCCCCGGTCGTTCGTTCGAGGTCCTGTCCATGGACTACAACATGCTCGCCAACCAGTCCGTGAACTCGACCAAGGCGCCCGCGTACAACTACCCGGCCTGGCGCAAGCAGTCCGCGCAGGCGTACATCCAGGGGTTCCGGCGGGCGTACGAGACGAACCGGGCACCGTTCTTCGTCGGCAACCACTTCGAGCAGTGGAACGGCGGCATCTACATGGATGCCGTCGAGGAGGCCTTCCGGCACATCGCGCGGGAGAAGGAGAAGGGCGCCGACGTCCGGCTGGTCTCCTTCCGGCAGTTCGTGGACTGGATGGACGTGCAGAAGCCCGAGGTGCTCGCCCGGCTGCGGACGCTGGAGGTCGGGCAGCGGCCCGCCGGGGGGTGGAAGCAGTTCCTGCGGGGCGGCAAGGCGGCCTCCTCCGACGCCACCTGAGGGGGCCGGTGTCGCTGTTGCCTGATATGTCCCTTGTAAATACGCCCTGAAATGCGGTTTTCCGCCCGGCAGGGGGGCGCGCGAAATGCGCCGGACAGGCATGCGAAACTTTTCACATGAGTACCCGTAGCCGCGCCGTCCTGCTCAGCGCTGTGGCCGCCGTCGCGGCCCTGACCGTGTCCGCGTGCGGTAAGGGCGGTATCTCCGGCGGCGGCGGCGACACCAACTTCGTCACCGGCCACGACGGCATCGACACCGTCCCGGCCGGCAAGCGCGCCGCCGTCCCCGACCTGTCCGGCAAGACCGTCGACGGCAAGTCCCTCGACGTCGACGACTACCGGGGCAAGGTCGTCGTCCTCAACGTGTGGGGCTCCTGGTGCGGACCGTGCCGGGAGGAGGGGAAGTACTTCGCCAAGGTCTCGAAGCAGTACGAGGGCAAGGGTGTCCAGTTCGTCGGCATCAACACCCGGGACGCCAGCACCATCCCCGCGCTCGCCTTCGAGAAGGCGCGCGGCATCACGTACCCGAGCCTCTACGACCCCACCGGCCGGCTGATGCTCCGCTTCAAGAAGGGCACCCTCAACCCGCAGCTCGTGCCCTCCACGCTCATCATCGACCGGCACGGCAGGATCGCCGCGCGCGCCCTGGAGGCGCTCGACGACACGACCCTGCTGAAGATGGTCGAGCCGGTCCTCGCGGAGAAGTGACGTGAGCGCACTGCTGACGCTGGCCGCGGAGGCGGGCCCGGGACGCAATCAGACCGTTCTGCACGGCGCCCTGCTGGTCGCCCTGCCCGTCGCCCTGCTCGCCGGGCTCGTCTCCTTCTTCTCGCCCTGCGTGCTTCCGCTGGTCCCCGGCTACCTCTCCTACGTCACCGGCGTCGCCGGCTCCGACCTGGCCGAGGCACGACGGGGACGGATGGTCGCCGGCGCCGCCCTGTTCGTGCTGGGCTTCAGCGCGGTGTTCGTCTCCAGCGGGGCGCTGTTCGGCTACTTCGGCGCCAACCTGATCGAGTACCAGGGCACCCTGTCCAAGGTGCTCGGCGTGCTCATGATCGCCATGGGCGTGTTCTTCATGGGGCTGATGCCCTGGTTCACCATGCGCGAGTTCCGCTTCCACCGGCGGCCGACGGGCGGCCTGCTGGGGGCGCCCTTCCTCGGCGCCCTCTTCGGTGTCGGCTGGACACCCTGCATGGGCCCGACGCTCTCCTCGGTCAACCTCCTCTCCTTCCAGGAGTCGAGCGCCGCGCGCGGTTCGCTGCTGATGCTGGTCTACTGCCTCGGCCTCGGCCTGCCCTTCGTCCTCACCGCGATCGCCTTCCGCAAGGCGCTCGGCGCCTTCGCCTGGGTCAAGCGCCACTATGTGTGGGTGATGCGCATCGGAGGCTCGATGATGATCCTCACCGGTGTGCTGCTGCTGACCGGCGCCTGGAGCGGTCTGATCCAGCACATGCAGACCTGGTCCGACGGCTTCGATGTGGGGATCTGACCGATGAGCAAGACCGACACCGGCAAGAGTGCGGAGCAGGAGGACCTGGGGGCGGCCGGCTCCCAGCTGTCCACCGCGCCGCGGGAGGAGCAGGCCGCCCCGGCCGGCTTCGGGGTCGTCGGCTGGGTGCGCTGGTTCTGGCGGCAGCTGACCTCGATGCGGGTCGCGCTGCTGCTGCTCCTGCTGCTCTCGCTCGGCGCGATCCCCGGTTCGCTGATCCCGCAGACCGGCGCCGACGCGAGCAAGGTCGAGGACTTCCGCGCCGCCCACCGGACGCTGGCGCCGGTCTACGACAGGCTCGGCCTGTTCCACGTCTACAGCTCGGTGTGGTTCTCCGCGATCTACATCCTGCTGTTCGTCTCCCTCGTCGGCTGCATCATCCCGCGCACCTGGCAGTTCGTCGGCCAGCTCCGCGGCCGTCCGCCGGGCGCGCCCCGGCGGCTGACCCGGCTGCCCGCTTACACCACCTGGCGCACCGAGGCGGACCCCGAGCAGGTCCGCGAGGCCGCGCTCGCCCTGCTGCGCCGGCGCCGTTTCCGCGCCCATGCCGCCGGTGACGCCGTCGCCGCCGAGAAGGGCTATCTGCGCGAGGTGGGCAACCTGGTCTTCCACGTCGCGCTGATCGTGCTGCTGGTCGCCTTCGCCTCGGGCCAGCTGTACAAGTCCGACGGCACCAAGCTGGTGGTGGAGGGCGACGGCTTCTCCAACGCGCTGCCGATGTACGACGACTTCAAGTCCGGCAGCCTGTTCCGCACCGACGACCTCGTGCCGTTCAGCTTCGACCTGAAGGACTTCCGGGCCACCTACGAGACCAGCGGCCCCAACCGCGGCACCCCGCGCACCTTCGAGGCGCGGATCCGCTACAGCGAGGGCGCCTACGGCAAGGAGCGGCCGAGCACCGTCAAGGTCAACGAGCCGCTGAAGATCGGCGACGCCAAGGTCTACCTGGTCAGCCACGGCTACGCGCCCGTCATCACCGTCCGCGACGGCAGGGGCAAGGTCGTCTACCGCGACGCGGTGCCGCTGCTGCCGCTCGACGGCAACGTCACCTCCAACGGCGTCGTGAAGGTGATGGACGACTACCGCGACGGCAAGGGCGTGAAGGAGCAGCTCGGCTTCCAGACGTTCTTCGTGCCGACGTTCAGCGCCCGCAGCGGCACGATGCTCTCGCAGTACCCGGCCCTGCTGAACCCGCTGCTCGCGGTGAACGCGTACCACGGCGACCTCGGCGTGGACGCGGGCCCCCAGAACGTGTACCAGCTCGACAAGACCCATATGAAGGCGTTCAAGGACGCCAAGGGTCAGCTGCTGAAGAAGCTGCTCCAGCCGGGCGACTCGCTGAAGCTGCCCGACGGCGCCGGGTCCATCACCTTCGAGAAGGACGTCAAGGAGTGGGCCGGTTTCGAGATCGTCCAGGAGCCGGGCGGCGGCTGGGCGCTCGGTGGTGCCCTCGCCGCGATCTTCGGTCTGGCCGCTTCCCTGTTCATCCAGCGCCGCCGCGTGTGGGTGCGTGCGGTGCGCGGCGCCGACGGCGTCACGGTGGTGGAGATGGCCGGGCTCGGCCGCAGCGAGTCCGCGAAGGTGCCCGAGGAGCTGGGCGACCTCGCCGGCATCCTCTACGACCAGGCGCCGGGGGCACCCGACCCCGGCGACGACTCCTCCGAATCCCCAGTCGTACCTGCCGAAGGGGCTGAGAAGTGACTCTCGCCGCCGCAACCAACGAACACCTCGCGAGTATCAGCAACACGCTGATCTACTCGTCGATGGCCGTCTACACCCTGGCGTTCTTCGCGTACATCGCGGAGTGGCTCCTGGGCAGCCGCAGCAAAGTGGCCCGGACGGCCGCGGCGCTGACGGCGCCGGCCGGGACCGGGCAGGCCCCGGCCGTCACCGTGCGGCAGGCCGGCGGGACCGCCGTGCTGGAGCGGCCGAAGGTCGTCGTCCGCTCGGCGTCCGGCGCGCGGGACGTGCCGGACGGGCCGGGCGCGCACGGCGGGGACGTCCAGGGCGACCTGTACGGCCGGATCGCCGTCTCGCTCACCGCGCTCGCCTTCCTCGTGGAGCTGGTGGGCGTCGTCGCCCGCGCGGCCTCCGTGCAGCGGGCGCCGTGGGGCAACATGTACGAGTTCAACATCACCTTCTCCACGGTCGCCGTCGGCGTGTACCTCGCGCTGCTGGCGCTGAGGAAGAACGTGCGCTGGCTCGGCCTGTTCCTCATCACGACGGTCCTGCTCGACCTGGGGCTCGCGGTCACCGTCCTGTACACGGCCAGCGACCAGCTGGTGCCCGCCCTGCACTCGTACTGGCTGTACATCCACGTCTCCACCGCGATCTTCTGCGGCGCGGTGTTCTACGTCGGCGCGGTCGCCACGATCCTCTACCTGTTCAAGGACTCGTACGAGAACAAGCTCCTCGGCGGCGGCCGGCCCGGCCGGTTCGCGACCTCGGTGCTGGAGCGGCTGCCCGCCTCCGCGTCCCTGGACAAGTTCGCCTACCGGGTGAACGCCGCCGTCTTCCCGCTGTGGACGTTCACGATCATCGCGGGCGCGATCTGGGCGGGCGACGCCTGGGGCCGGTACTGGAACTGGGACCCGAAGGAGACCTGGTCCTTCATCACCTGGATCGCCTACGCCTGCTACCTGCACGCGCGGGCCACGGCCGGCTGGAAGGGCCGCAAGGCCGCCTACCTGGCGATGATCGCCTTCGGCTGCTGGCTGTTCAACTACTACGGCGTCAACATCTTCGTCAGCGGCAAGCACTCGTACGCGGGCGTCTGACACGGTCGTCCCGGGCCCCGTAACCGCGTGCGCATCCCCGGTGCCGGGGGCAGGCTGGTGTCATGAGCGGTTCCATCGCACAGGGCATGAGCCAGACCCACGGGAACACGCACATCCTGCACTTCGTGGTGCGGCTGCCGCGGCGCATGGAGGACGTCTGGGCCGCGCTGGCCACGCCCGAGGGGCTCGGGGCCTGGCTCACCCCCGCCGACGTGCTCGAACCCCGGCTCGGTGGCGCCGTCACCCTGCGCGACCTGGGCAGCGGGGAGATCACCGCGTGGGACGTGGACCGGATCGCGGAGTACACGGTCGGGGGCGGTGGCCGCATCCGGTTCCATCTGGAGCGTGACGGGGAGGGCGGCACCGCTCTGCGGTTCACGCACGAGTTCCAGGGCGAGGAGGCGTCGGAGCGGGGCTGGCGGACGCACTTCGAACGACTGATCGAGAAACTGGAGCCTTCCCACCCTTCGTAACCATCGCCTCCCGCCCCTGGGGAGGCCGGTCGCGCCTACGACGGAGGCAGACACTCCTTCCCCGGCGGCTTCCCCTCCGGCCAGGCGATCCGGACGAAGCGCGAGGCGCCCGCGGGGGTCAGCTCCACGATCGGCACCGCCTTGTCGTACGGGTTGCCGTGCACGTCCAGGCAGATCCAGCCACTCGCCCCGTCCACCCGCAGCGAGCCCTTGACCTGCGGCCACTGCAGTCCGACGTCAGCGAGCGCCGGGACGGTACGGCCGGCCGGCACCGCCTCGCGGATGCCGTGCACGGCGAGCCGCAGGGCGTCGTAGCCGATGATCAGCTGCCCGTCGTCCAGGGCGACCGAGCCGACCGGGCCCAGCGGCCCGCGGTCCGCGGCCGTCAGCAGTTTCCGCACCGCCGCGAAGTCGGCCGCCGAGCCGCCCGTCCGCGCCGGGTCCTTCGTCCAGGCCTCCGGGTGGGCGAGGGAGGTGTAGCGGACGGCGAGGTTGCGTCCCAGCGCGCCGCGGTCCAGGTCCTTCTCATGGGTCAGGTACGACGCCTCGTCGCCGGTCAGCACCGTGAACCTCCGGTCCTGGCAGCCGCGCCCGCCCAGGGCGTTGATGAACTGGCGCAGCTGGGTGTGCCGGCCGGCGAACAGCAGCGTGTCCGTCTCCCGCGGGGTGTCGCACACCAGGTGGGTGATCTGCCGGAACGTGTTCGCGGTCGTGCCCTCCTCGCTGCGGTCGGCGGGCGGGGTGAACGGCTGCGACTCGAACGGCGAGCCCTTGATCAGTGCCGCGAAGGACTGCTGGAGGGTGCGCGTGTAGGGGTCGCCGGGCCTGTCGTACACCAGCAGCGCCTTGCCCGCGCTGACCTTGGCGAAGGAGGCGAGCGCGCGGGCCTCGTCGGTGTTGGTCGGTGCCACCCGGGCCAGCCCGGGGAAGGGATCCGCGTCCCGCTGCCCGTTGGCGAGGTCGTCGGCGGTGATGGAGGAGCCGACCACCGGGATGTGGTGCCGGGTCAGCTCCCTGACGGCCCGTTTGTTCGGGTCGGTGCTCTGCCCGATGCCGGCGACCGCCCGCAGCCGGTCCGGGCCCGTCGTCATCGCGATCAGCCGGTCGACCGTCTGCCGCCAGTGCGAGCCGGTCGCGCCCGGGTTGGCGAGGACCAGCCGGATCAGCGGGCGTTCGCCGTTGGCGTCGTGGTTGGCCTGGTACTGCGCCAGGTAGGCGCCCTGGAGCTGGTGGCGGATGTCGTTCTGGTTGGTCGCTGACGTCGAGGTGTACGGCAGCATCAGGGCCACCGTCACATAACTGCCGGAGCGGAGACGGTCGTTCTCCCGGCCGATCGCCCGGACCACGTCCCGCAGCCGGGGCTGCCCGAAGTCGTACGGTCCGGTCGCCACCCCCACGCACTCGTGGCCTCCGGCCGGCCGGGACACCCCGGCCGCGCAGGACCGGTCCTCGTGCAGCAGGGCCCGCACCGCGAACCCCAGGCCGGCCACCAGGGCCACCGTCACCAGCAGGGCCGCGTAGCGGCGCAGCGGGATCTCCCACACGCCCTCCCGCAGCCGCGTGCCCACACCCCTGCGCGCCATCACGCCTCCCCCCGTCGGTGGTCCGGGCCGTCGTCCGCGGGGTCCGCGTCGTCCGGGTGGTCCGGGTCGTTCGTGCCGCCGGCGTCCACCGGGTCGTCCCCGTCCGGCGCGGGGCCGTCCATCGGGCGCCCGGCGAGCGCCGCCGCCGGCCAGTCCCGGGAGGCCCGCCACAGCAGCGCGTTGCCCGCCGGCCGCAGGTTGGACAGCTGCTCCAGCTCGAAGCGCAGCCGGTCGCACACCCGTGGGTCGGGCAGCACCAGCGGGTCCGCCAGCAGCCACACCGCGTGCAGCAGCCGCCGTATCCGCAGGTGCAGTACGGCGTCCGCGCCCTCCGGCACGGGGTGGCCGGCGTCCGTGCGGCCGAGCGCGACCGCGGCCCGCCGGTCGTCGCAGCCGGTGAAGTCGCGGCCCTCGGGGTCGTGTGCGTGGAAGTAGGGCGCGGACGCGACGAAGCGCAGGGTGCGCAGCCAGGCCCGGGGGTCCGCGGTGGCGAAGGTGTCGCACAGGTGGGCGACCGCCGGTCCGGTGTCCCCGAGGGCGAGTTCGTGGTGCAGCCGGTACCGGGCGTGCTCGGGGCCGGGGTAGTGGGCGACCAGCGTCTCGTGGGCGGTACGCCAGGACGCGTGGTCGGCGTCGCGCAGGTGCAGCCGGAGCAGCAGCAGGGTGCGCACGAACGGGTCGCCGACGAAGCGGCCCGGCACGGCGGGCAGCCCCTCCTCGACGAGCAGCGTCTGGAGCGCCCGCACGCTCGCCGGTCCGAAGGTGTCCGGCAGCAGCGCCGCGGCCAGCGCGCAGGCCGAGCCGTGGTCGTGGGCGGCGGCCAGCACGGTCAGCTCGTCCAGGTGCTCGGCCGGCACGAGCCGGTCCAGCAGCGCCTCGTAGGCGGGTACGGCGGGCCGGTCCTCGGCGGGCCGCAGGCCGGCCGTGAGGAGTCCGCCCAGCGAGGACACGCCGGGCAGGGCCTGCGCGGCCGACTCGGCGAGCAGCGCGATCCCCAGCGGGTTCCCGCCGGTCAGCCGGTGCACGGCGGGCGGCAGTTGCGGCGGGACCGCGAGGTCCGCGCGGACCGCGCCGACGATGTGCAGGGTGTCGTCCTGGCTCAGCGGCGGCAGTGCGAGCAGCAGCGCCCGCGAGGAGGGGGCCGCGTCCGGTGCCCAGTCGCAGCGCCGGGCCGCCTCCGCCAGTTCCCGCCGCGCCGCGCCCGGCAGTTCGTCATGGCCCTCGCCGCGCCGGGCCGCGACGAACACCACCCGGTCCCTGATGCCCTCGGTACGGTCCCGCAGCACGGCCGCCATCAGCCCGGGGCCCGGCGCCGACTGCGCGTTGTCCAGCAGCACCAGCGGCCGGCCCAGCCGCTGCATCCGCGGCAGCATCCCCGCGTAGGCCTCCGTCAGGTCGGCCAGCAGCGCCCGCACCAGATGCCGCTCGGCGTGCTCCCGCGAGCCGCCGCCGTCCCGGAAGTGCCCGGACAGCAGCATCAGGCCGCGCTGGGCGTTGCCGCCCGCGTTCGGATACGTGCGGTACCACACCGACGCCTTCTGCTGCCGGCGGCTGGTGAACCCCTCGGCGACGGACTCCAGGGTCGCCTCGATGGCGCCCGACACCAGTGGTCCGGTGCCGGTGGCCGCGGCGACCACCTTGGCCGCCACCTTCCCGGCCCAGCGTCCGGCCAGCCCGCTGATCCACGTGCCGCTCTCGTTCAGCAGCAGGATCCGCTCGACCTCCCGGCGGATCCGCTCCGAGTCGGCGTCGCCCCAGCCGCCCGCGGCCACCGCGACCAGGCCCGGCATCAGCCGCGGGAACGTGATCCGGCCGGCGCCCGTCACCGGCGCCGCGAGCTGCTCGGCGATCACCAGCAACGCCTGCGCGAGCGGTGACCAGGAGGCGGCGGGCCGGTCCGCGGGCGGCGCCGCGAACTGGTCCTCCGCGCAGTCGGCCAGCGCGACCGGCGTGTGCCCCCGGTAGGCGTCCCGCAGCTCGGCGAGGACCGCGCTCTTGCCGAGTCCGCGTCCCCCGGTGAGCACCACGAACGGCGGTTCGTCCGGGTGCTCGTACGGATGGCCGCGGTGCTGGTGCGGGCGCAGGCCCACGAGCCGCGGCGCGAGGCCGGCCGGATCCACATCGAACAGCGCCCCGCGCCCGTGCAACCGTCTGTGCACCGCATCTCCCCCTCAACAACAGTGTAGAAAGGGATAGTTGATCCACACCAGTGCCGGTGGTGACCGTTGGGTCACGAAACCGCCGGGAGGCGTCCGTGGGCCACCGAGGCGATCCGGTCCCGCAGCCGCTCGACGTACAGCCGCATGTTCTTGGCCGCGACGTCCGTGTCCGGGTAGCGGCTCGCCAGCCACAGCCCCTCGTGCAGCCGGTTCACCCACACGCACACCTGGTCCCCGTACGACACCCGCAGCAGGCCGTGCGCACGCTGTTCGGGCCACCGCTCGGCGCCCACGATGCCGCGCGCGTCGAGGTAGGAGACGATCGAGTACAGGTCGGGGGAGGTCGGCCGGAAGTCCGTGCCGAGCAGGGCCAGCACCCGGGCCAGCGGCATCCGGGCCAGCGGCCGGTTCGCCTGGAGTTCGGCACGCACCGCCCGCACGGTCTCCGGGAAGCCGCGGGTGCGGCTCACGGGCACCTCGATGGGGGCGCCGCCCACGTACCAGCCCACCGAGTCGCTCCACCGCGTCTTCACCCGGGTGTGGAACGGCACCACCGTCCGGTACACCGGCTGCCCGCCCAGTTCGTGGACGATGAGCCCGGTCGCGGCCAGCAGCCCGACCATGCTGCCGCCGTGGGGCCGGCAGTACGCCTCGAACGCCGCCGCGTCGTCCGCGTCCGCCAGCGGCTCGCACAGCATCTGCTGCCGCGGCAGCGGACCGCCGTGGTCCAGGCCGAGGTCGATGGGGAAGCCGGGCAGTGTCCCGTCGCAGCGGCGGATGAACTCCCGCCAGCGCGCGACGATGTCGTGTCCGCCGTCGAGCCGGTCGGCGTCCGCCCGCTCGATCTCGCAGAAGTCGACGTAGCTCGCGACGGGGGCCGGGGTCTCGGCGGTGACGCCCGTGGCGCCGGCGGTGTACAGCTCGTGGATCTCCGCGGCGATCCGGTGCACGGAGTAGGCGTCGACGTTGCTGTGGTCGAAGGCCATGTACACGCTGGCGCAGTCGTCCCGGAGGACCGCCGTGTAGATGAGGTTGGGCCAGCGCAGCGCGTCCGCGACCTTGTCGAAGCGGTCCTGGAGGTGTCGCACGAGCCGGTCCGGGTCGGGGAAGTCGCCGACCACCTCCCGGTGCAGGGACACGTCGGCCGCGTCGAGGGTGAAGCGGCGCAGCTCGTCGCCCGCGCCGCCCGCCCAGCGGAAGCCGCTGCGCAGCGTCTCGTGCCGCACGGTCCAGGTGCGCAGCGCCTCCTGGAGCACGTCCAGGTCGACCGGGCCGGGCAGGTCGAAGGCGGTGCCGAGCCAGGTCGGCACGAACAGCCCGTCGTCCCGTACGCACTTGGCCGTCCTGATGTGCGACTCCTGGATGTAGGCGGGCGGCCGGGAGTCGTCCGGGAGTGCCCTCGCCGCCTCGACGGTCGCCGGGCTCAGCGTCCACTCGACGAGCCGTCCCGGCCGGACCTCGCAGCGCTGGATGTCAGTGATTCGCACGCGTCTCCCATCACAAAGGGACCCCTGGGTGCGGGCTCCCCCTGCAAGGCAATGCCGTGGGACGCGGCCGGGACATGCCCGTCCGGTTCATTTCAACGGAACGGGTGGCAGGCCGAACGCGGAAGTGAATAACCGACCGTGACCGGCCCGGCCGGGCGGCCGCGGGATCAGTCGTGGCGGGGGTCGTCGTCCTTGTCCGACTTGTCCCGCTTGTTCAGGGAGGCGAGAAACTCGGGGTTGTCGTCCGGTGCGACCCAGCGTGCGGCGGCGTCGCCGTGCCGTCCCGGGGCCGTGCCGTCCGCGGGACCCTGCCGCACCCGGCCGGTGAGCAGCCAGGCGACCGGTCCGACCAGCACCTCCCCGAACAGCAGGACGATGACCAGCCACGCCGCCTTCGGCAGGTGGCGGACCTCGTCGTCGGGGGTGTTCAGACAGTCCACGAAGGCGTAGATCCACAGCGCAAGGACCAGCAGGAACGGCAGATACCTGAGCATGGCCGCGCGAACTCCCCACACCGTGAGACGACCCTGGTGACCCGGCCAGAGTAGCGGGTGGCCGATACTGGGACACATGGCTTACGACGATCTTCGCTCCCTGCTGCGGGCACTGGAGCGCGAGGGAGACCTCAGGCGCATCAAGGCCGAGGTCGACCCCCATCTGGAAGTCGGGGAGATCGTCGACCGGGTGCAGAAGTCCGGCGGGCCGGCGCTGCTCTTCGAGAACGTGCGCGGCTCGGACATGCCTCTCGCCATGAACGTGTACGGCACCGACCGCCGCCTGCTGAAGGCGCTGGGCCTCACGTCGTACGCCGAGATCTCCGAGCGGATCGGCGGCCTGCTGCGGCCCGAGCTGCCGCACGGATTCGTCGGTGTGCGCGAGGCGTTCGGCAAGCTCGGGGCGATGGCGCACGTACCGCCGAGGAAGGTGAAGGACGCCCCGGTGCAGGAGGTCGTCCTGCACGGTGACGACGTCGACCTCGAGCGGCTGCCGGCGCTGTTCACCTGGCCCGAGGACGGCGGCTCCTTCTTCAACCTGGGCCTGACCCACACCAAGGACCCGGAGACGGGGATCCGCAACCTCGGGCTCTATCGCCTCCAGCGCCACGACAAGCGCACCATCGGCATGCACTGGCAGATCCACAAGGACAGCCGGAACCACTACCAGGTGGCCGCCCGCCGGGGTGAGCGCCTCCCCGTGGCCATCGCCTTCGGCTGCCCGCCGGCCGTCACCTACGCCTCCACCGCCCCGCTGCCCGGCGACATCGACGAGTACCTGTTCGCCGGGTTCCTCGCCGGCAAGCGGACCGAGATGGTCGACTGCAAGACGGTCCCGCTCCAGGTGCCGGCGCAGGCCGAGGTGGTCCTGGAAGGGTGGCTGGAGCCCGGCGAGACGCTTCCCGAGGGCCCCTTCGGCGACCACACCGGCTTCTACACCCCGCAGGAGCCCTTCCCGGCGCTGACCATCGACTGTGTGACGATGCGCAGGCGCCCCCTGCTCCAGTCGATCGTGGTCGGCCGCCCCCCGACGGAGGACGGTCCCCTCGGCCGGGCCACGGAGCGCTTCTTCCTGCCCCTGCTGAAGATCATCGTCCCGGACATCGTGGACTACCACCTGCCGGAGGCCGGCGGCTTCCACAACTGCGCGATCGTCTCGATCGACAAGAAGTACCCGAAGCACGCGCAGAAGGTGATGCACGCCGTCTGGGGGGCGCACATGATGTCCCTCACCAAGCTGATCGTCGTCGTGGACGCCGACTGCGACGTCCACGACCTGCACGAGGTCGCCTGGCGGGCGCTCGGCAACACGGACTACGGCCGTGACCTCACGGTCGTCGAGGGCCCCGTCGACCATCTCGACCACGCTTCCTACCAGCAGTTCTGGGGCGGCAAGGCGGGCATCGACGCCACGCGGAAGTGGCCGGAGGAGGGCTACACCCGTGACGGCGGGTGGCCGGAGATGGTCCTGTCGGACCCGGGAACGGCGGCTCTGGTGGACCGCCGCTGGAAGGAGTACGGACTGTGACGTCGGTGTCCGCCGCCATGCCGCGGCCGGGACGCACCAGGGCGTTTCTGCGCCTGGTGATGATCGAGCACTCGGTCTTCGCGCTGCCCTTCGCGTACATCGCCTCCCTGACGGCGATGTACGCGTGGGACAGGAACATCCACTGGGCCCGCCTGCTCCTGGTCACGGTCTGCATGGTCGGTCTGCGCACCTTCGCCATGGCCGTCAACCGGATCATCGACCGCGAGATCGACGCCCGTAACCCGCGCACGGCCCACCGCGAGCTGGTGACCGGGGCGATGTCGGTGAAGCACGCCTGGACGGGCGCATTGATCGCCCTGGTGGTCTTCCTCGGCGCGGCGGCCCTGCTGAACCCGCTCTGTCTGGCCCTGGCGCCGGTCGCGGTGATCCCGATGGTGGTCTACCCCTACGGGAAGCGGTTCACCGACTTCCCGCAGGCCATCCTCGGCCTCGCCCAGGCCATGGGGCCCATCGGCGGCTGGCTGGCCGTCTCCGGTTCCTGGTCCTGGGACGCGGTCGTCCTCGGACTCGCGGTGGGCGTCTGGATCGGCGGCTTCGACCTGATCTACGCCTGCCAGGACGTCGAGACCGACCGTGAGGTCGGCGTCCGGTCGGTGCCGGCCCGCTTCGGCGTCCCGGCCGCGATCTGGGGCGCCCGGGCCTGCCACACGGTGACGACGGCCCTGTTCGCCTGGTACGGCGTCGCCACCCACGCCGGTGCCTTCTTCTGGGTGGGCCTGCTGGTCGTCGCCGCCGCGTTCGTCTACGAGCACCGCATCGTGCGCCCCCACGACCTGTCGCGGCTGAACCGGGCGTTCTTCTCGGTCAACGGCTTCATCGGCATTGCCCTGTTCGTGTGCGCGCTGCTGGATCTGCTGGTGCGCGGACTCACCGTCTGAGGGCCTGGGTACCACCGGTCCTGAGCCCTTTCGCGTCCGCCGGTACGCTCAAGGTGTGAACGCAGGAGAAACGCAGCGCGTGCCTTGGATCGTGGGGGTGTCCGGAGCTTCCGGGACGCCGTACGCGGCGGCCGTGCTGCGCGCGTTGCTGGCGGCGGGGGAAGCGGTGGACCTGGTGGTCAGCCGGGCCTCGCGGCTGACGCTCCTGGACGAGACGGGGATCTCGTTCCGCGACGCCCACTGGCGGGACGACCTGCGCGCCTGGCTGGCGCGGGGCGCGGACGGCAAGCCGGAGACCTTCGAGGTGGACGTCAGCGGGGTGCGGTACTGGAACGCGGGTGATCTCGCCGCCGGCCCGTCCTCGGGCTCGTACCCGGCGAAGGGGATGCTCATCGTGCCCGCCTCCACCGCCTGTGTGGCGGGTGTGGCGCTCGGCCTGTCCAAGGATCTGCTCCAGCGCGCGGCGAGCGTGACCTTGAAGGAGCGCCGGACGCTGGTCGTGGCCGTACGGGAGACCCCGCTGAACGGGCAGACGCTGCGGCACCTGGTGGCCCTGGACGACGCCGGTGCCGTGGTCGTCCCGGCCTCGCCCGCCTTCTACGCGGGCGCCACCCACATCCAGGACCTGGTGGACTTCGTCGGTGGCCGGGTGCTGGACGCGGCGGGAGTGGGGCACGGCCTGTACCGGCGCTGGCGGGGCGAGCTGGGCGGCGGCGGCACGGCGGGCAAGTAGCAGTACGTACGTACCTCTCATCACTTCAGGAACATTCACCGGAAGGCTTCGATCGCATGGACGCGGTGGACAGGCAGCTCATCCAGGCTCTGCGGGAGAACGGCCGGGCTTCCTACGCGGAACTGGGACGCCTTGTCGGCCTGTCGGGCCCGAGCGTCACCGACCGCATCAACCGGCTTGAGGCGGCCGGTGTCATCACCGGTTACCGCGCGACGGTGGACTCGGCCTCGCTGGGCCTCGGCGTGACCGCCCTGATCGGCATCTCGCTGTCGGACGCCGCCGACCACGAGGACGTGGCGCAGCGGCTGCGGGACCTGCCGGAGATCGAGGACTGCTGGTTCATCGCCGGTGACGACTCCTTCATGCTCAAGGTGCGTTCGACGGACGTGGACGGCCTGGAGAAGACGATCCGGCGGCTGAGCGGTACCAGGGGCGTGTCCCGGACCCGGACCACCATCGTGCTCTCCACGAAGTGGGAGAACCGGGTCGGCGAGCTGCCGGAAGAGGTCTAGGGATACCGTTGGCCGGGTTGTCGGAGAAAGGTGTGGGCATGGACGTCGGGCTCAAGCGCGAGCTGGAGGAGAAGGTCCGTTCCGGGGAGCGGCTGACCCGCGAGGACGGCATCGCGCTGTACGAGTCGGACGACCTGGCCTGGCTGGGCGGGCTCGCCCACGAGGTGCGGACCCGCAAGAACGGTGACGTGGTGCACTTCAACGTCAACCGGCACCTGAACATGACCAACGTGTGCACGGCGTCCTGCGCCTACTGCTCGTTCCAGCGCAAGCCGGGCGAGAAGGACGCGTACACGATGCGCATCGAGGAGGCCGTCCGGCTGGCCAAGTCGATGGAGTCGGAGAACCTCACCGAGCTGCACATCGTCAACGGCCTGCACCCGAACCTGCCGTGGCGGTACTACCCGCGTTCGCTGCGGGAGCTGAAGGCGGCCCTTCCGAACGTCTCGCTGAAGGCGTTCACGGCCACCGAGATCCACCACTTCGAGACGATCTCCGGGCTGTCGGCGTCGGAGATCCTCGACGAGCTGATCGACGCGGGCCTGGAGTCCCTCACCGGCGGCGGCGCCGAGATCTTCGACTGGGAGGTCCGGCAGCACATCGTGGACCACCGCACCCACTGGGAGGACTGGTCCCGCATCCACCGCCTGGCGCACGAGAAGGGTCTGAAGACCCCGTGCACCATGCTGTACGGCCACATCGAGGAGCCCCGCCACCGCGTCGACCACGTGCTGCGGCTGCGTGAGCTCCAGGACGAGACCGGCGGTTTCCAGGTCTTCATCCCGCTGCGCTACCAGCACGACTTCGTGGACGTGAAGGACGGCAAGGTCAGGAACACCCTCCAGGCCCGCACCCAGATGGCGACGGGCGCGGAGGCCCTGAAGACGTTCGCGGTCTCCCGGCTCCTGTTCGACAACGTCCCGCACGTGAAGGTGTTCTGGGTCATGCACGGTGTGCAGACCGCGCAGCTGGCCCTTCAGCACGGTGCCGACGACATGGACGGCTCGGTCGTCGAGTACAAGATCACGCACGACGCGGACAACTACGGCACGCCGAACAAGCTGACCCGCGAGGACCTTCTGGACCTGATCCGGGACGCGGGTTTCCGCCCGGTGGAGCGCAACACCCGCTACGAGATCATCCGCGAGTACGAGGGCCCGGACCCGGCGCGCCGCGAGTCCCCCCAGCCGATGCGGGTCTGACGTCCCGCCGGCACGGGTCCGGGCCCCCGTCACGGGTACCCGGGCCCGGCCGCATGGCCGGCACCACTGCCTCTGTAATAGCTACTATTCTCACATGCCCCTTACCTTCACGCTGGATCCGCCGGTCACCCCCGCCCTCCGCGACGGCATCCTCGGTCTGTGGACGGACGTCACGAACGCGGGCGGGGCCGTCGGCTTCGTCGCCCCGGTGACCCGCGAGGAGGTACGGCCCGAGCTGGTACGGCACTTCGTGCAGATGGCCGAGGGGCACACCCGGCTGCTCGTCGGCCACGACGAGACCGGCGAGGTGGCCGCGACCGCCTTCCTCACCCGCAACACGCACCGGCTGATGACCCACTGGGTGTGGCTGTACACGGTGATGGTCCACCCCCGGCACCAGGGCCGGGGCTACGGCCGCGACCTGCTGGCCGCCGCCGCGGACGCGGCCCGGGAGATCGAGGGCGTCGAGGCGGTACGGCTGACCTGCCGGGGCGGCCTGGGCCTGGAGCGGTTCTACGCCTCCTGCGGCTACAAGGAGGTCGGCCGCGTACCGGACGCCATCCGGGTCGCGCCCGGCGACGACCGGGACGACATCGTCATGCTGCTGCCGCTCGGCTGACGCCGCCCCCCCTGCGTCACCGCCCACGTCTCGTGCTTCACTGGACGCTGACCCCTTTTGGAATCGGACGAGTGGATTGAGATGCTCCGCTACACGCTGATGCGCCTCGGAATCTTCGCGGGCTGCCTCCTGGTCGTCTGGGGTGCCGTCTACTCGGGCATCTTCCCGCGCGGCTTCGGCGACTCCAACGTCCTCTGGGTCCTGCTGCTCGCCCTCGTCGTCTCCGCGCCGGTCAGCTGGGTCGTGCTGCGCAAGGAACGGGAGCGGGCCTCGGTGCAGATCGTGCACAAGGTCGACCGGATGAAGGCCAACCTGGAGGCCAACCGCAGCCAGGAGGATCTGGCCGACGACGCGTCCCGGACGCAGGGCGGGGCTGCCGCGCCCAACTAGGCTTGCCCTCATGGGTGGCGTCAAGACCAAACGGATGCCGAGAGCGGTGCGGGAGCAGCAGATGCTCGACGCGGCCGTACGGATCTTCGGCCAACGCGGGTACATGGCCGCCTCGATGGACGAGATCGCCGAACTCGCGGGCGTGTCCAAGCCGTTGGTCTATCTGTACCTGACCTCGAAGGAATGCCTCTTCACCGCCTGCATCCGCCGTGAGGCCGCCGCGCTCACGGAGGCCGTCCGCGCGGGGATCCGGCCGGACCTGCCCGCCGACCGGCAGCTCTGGGACGGGCTGCGGGCGTTCTTCGCGCACACCGCCGAGCATCCCGACGCCTGGTCCGTGCTGCACCTGCAGGCCCGGACGCACGGCGAGCCCTTCGCGGCCGAGGTCGCCGCGATGCGCGCGGAGATCGTCGCGTTCGTGACCCGGCTGGTCGTGGTCGCGGCGCGGGAGGCGCACCGGGATCCGGACCTGCCCGAGCGCGAGGTGGCCGGGATCGCGGAGGCGCTGGTCGGCGCGGCGGAGTCGCTCGCCGCGTGGGCGAACGCGACACCCGGGGTGACCGCGCGGCAGTCGGCGGCGACCCTGATGAACTTCGCCTGGGCGGGCCTGGCCAACCTCATGCAGGGCCACCCTTGGGCTCCGCCGCCGGCCGACTCCTAGGAACGACCCGTTGTCGACGGCGGGCCCGCCGCGGCCGCTCGCGCGGTTCCCCGCGCCCCTGGGGGGCTGGCAGCGATCCGTTTTCCGGGCGCGGGTCCGTCGTGGCTTGTCGCGCGGTTCCCCGCGCCCCTTGGGTGGGTCGGGTGCGGTGTGCCTCAGGGGCGCGGGGACGAACGGCCCCCGCGTGCCCGCACCCGGCGATGGCGGTGTGCCCCCTGGGACCGTCAGGGCAGGGGCTGGACCTCGCCGGTCAGGTGGAGTTTGCCGCCCGGGGCCCGCAGGGCGAACCGTCCGCTGCCGTCGGCGCCGTAGGTCACCGTGCCCGGCAGCGGCACCGGCGCCCGGAAGCGCGCCCTGACGACCGCCGCGTCGGGCGTGCCATGGGCGGCCAGGCAGCGCGCGGCGGTCCACATGCCGTGGGCGATGGCGCGCGGGAAGCCGAAGAGGCGGGCGGTGAGGGGGTGCAGGTGAATGGGGTTGCGGTCACCGGAGGCGGCGCCGTACCGCCGTCCCACGTCCCCGGCGAGCCGCCACTCGGCGAGGACCGGCAGCGCGGCGCCCTCGGGGAGGGAGGCCGGGTGGGGGGCGCCTGCCGGGGAGGCCGGGCGGGCCCGGTGCCGTGCGAGGTACGTGCTGCGGGACTCCCAGAGCAGGGCCCCGCCGGACCGCAGCGCGGTCACCACCGTGGCCTCGGTGCCGCGCCGGTGCGGCATCAGCCCCTGGATCCACACCGAGAGTTCGTACTCCCCGCCGGCCGGCAGCGCGCCGGTGCGGACGATCTGGATCGACGTGTGGACCAGCCCCAGCAGCGGCAGCGGAAAGTCCCGGCCGCTCATCAGCCGCATGGCCAGCGGGAAGCCGAGGACGTGCGGGTAGGTGACCGGGAGGTCGGGCTCGCCGGTGGGGAAGCCGCAGACGCGCTCGTAGGCGGTCAGTCTGACCAGATCCACGCGCAGGCCGGGCAGTACGAGCCGGGTGCGCGGGAAGGCCGCATCGGGGGCGGGGCGCTTGAAGGGGGAGTGCAGGGCGCCGCGGGCCAGCAGCGGGGCGAGTGCGGGGGCGGCGGTGAGGGTGACGGCGCTCATCAGGCCTCCAGCGGGCGACTGCGGTCGGCCATGTGCGACTCCCGCGCGTCGTGGTCCAAGATGCTTACTCCAGAGTAAGGTTACCGGAGGTAAGGCAAGGCGGGTCGCCGCGCCCGGGGCCTGATGCGAGACCGATCCGCACTCCTGGCACGTCCGAAGTTGAACGTCCCTCACATAACCCCCGAGGCTGCACGTTCCCGGCCCCGGATGCTCCCCGGACCCGCACAACCCCCTCACAGCAGGCCCGTACGATCACCTGCCTAACCAGCGGTAACCCCTTGCTGCCCGGGCCCACCGCAGGTGCACGCATGCCAGAGGAGCCGCCCGTGTCCACCCCGTACCCGCACACCCCCACCTCCTCCGGCACCCCCGTCCACGCCGTCGACTACGACGGCCGCCCGGTCCTCGTCGCACCGGAGACACGCCGGCTGGACGGCGCCGTACGCGAGGCGTCCGTCCCCCCGTTCGCACCCCCGGTCACCCACGGCTCCCTCGCCGACCTGCCGTACGACAACGCGGAAGCGGCCCCGGACGCGACCGTCCTCAGCCGCAGACAGGCCGACGGCAGCTGGACGGACGTGACGGCGGCCCGGTTCGCCGCCGAGGTGCAGGCGGTCGCCAGGGGCCTGATCGCCTCGGGTCTCGTGCCGGGCGACCGGATCGCGGTCATGGCCCGGACGACCTACGACTGGACCCTGCTGGACTTCGCCGCCTGGGCGGCCGGCCTGGTCACGGTCCCGGTGTACCCCACCTCCTCCGTCTTCCAGACCCGCTGGATCCTGCACGACTCCGGCGCGGTCGCCCTGGTGACGGAGACCGTCGCCCAGGCCGCCGCCATCGGCCCCGAACGCCCGCACCTGCCCGACCTGCGCCACGTGTGGGTGATGGACCGCGACGACGTGGCCCGGCTCGCCGGGACGGGCGAGCCGGTGCCGGACGGGGAGGTGGCGGTGCGCCGTGGCATGCTCGGCCCCGACACGCTCGCCACGCTCATCTACACCTCCGGCACCACCGGCCGCCCCAAGGGCTGCGCCCTCTCGCACGGCAACTTCCTCGCCGAGGTCGACAACGCCATCGAGCTCCTCCATCCGGTCTTCAAGTCCCAGGACGAGGAACCCTCGGTCCTGCTCTTCCTCCCCATGTCGCACGTCTTCGGCCGGATGGTGGCCGTCGCCTGCGTCCGCGCCCGCGTCCGCCTCGGCCACACCCCCAGCCTGGCCGCGCAGGACCTGCTCCCGGACCTGGCCGCGTTCCGGCCGACGTGCCTGCTGACCATCCCGTACATGCTGGAGAAGGTGTACAACTCCGCGCGGGCCAGATCGGAGGCCGCCGGCCGGGCGGCGGTCTTCGACCGGGCGGCGGCCGTCGCCCAGCGCTACGGCGAGGCGCTGGAGGCCCGCCAGACCGGCACCGGCAGCGGCCCGAGCCGCGCCCTGAAGACGCAGCGCTCCTTCTACGACCCGCTCGTCTACCGCCGCATCCGCGCCGCGATGGGAGGCCGCGTCCGGTACGCCATCTGCGGCGGTTCCCCGCTCGGCCGCCGCCTCGCCGCGTTCTACGCGGGCGCGGGCATCGAGATCTTCGAGGGCTACGGCCTCACCGAGACGACCGGCGCGTCGACGGTCACCCCGCCCCTCAAACCCCGTCTGGGCACGGTCGGCTGGCCGCTGCCCGGCACCCGGGTGCGGATAGCGGCCGACGGCGAGATCCTCCTCGCCGGCGACCACGTGCTGCGCGGGTACTGGGATCCGCAGGCGGGCGGAGTGGTCCCCGCGACCCGCGACGGCTGGCTGCCCACGGGCGACATCGGCGAGCTGGACGACGAGGGTTACCTCACCATCACCGGCCGCAAGAAGGAACTGCTCATCACCGCGGGCGGCAAGTCGGTGGCCCCGGCCCCGATGGAGAACTGGCTGCGCCAGCACCCGCTGATCTCCCAGGTGATGCTGGTCGGCGACGCCCGCCCGTACGTGGCCGCCCTGATCACCCTCGACGCCGACGGCATCACGCACTGGCGCCAGATGCTCGGCAAACACCCGGTACCACCGGAACTCCTCGTCGGTGACCCGGAGCTGACCGAGGTCCTCCAGCGGGCGGTGGACGAGGCGAACCGCATGGTCTCCCGCCCCGAGTCCATTCGCCGCTTCGCCGTCCTGCCGGTGGACTTCACCGAGGAGGCGGGCCACCTCACCCCGTCGATGAAACTCCGCCGGGACCGCGTCCTGTCCGACTTCGCCCGCGAGGTGGAGGGGCTGTACCAGCGCTGACGGACCGCGGTTGCGGGGACCCTGCCACCGCCAGCTCCACCCAGACCGTCTTGCCCACCTCCCGTTCCGTGACGCCCCAGAGCGTCGCCAGTACCTGGACGACGACCAGCCCCCGCCCGGACTCGTCCAGCAGGCCCCCGTCCAGGAACCGCAGGCTGCGGTCACCGCGGGTGTCACTCACCTCGATACGCAGGGTGTGCCTCTCGCGCAGCAGTTTCAGCCGCAGCTCGAAGTCCCGGCCGGGGACGCGACCGTGGGTGACGGCGTTGGCGGCGAGCTCGGACACGACGAGCTGGGCGGTGTGGCTCAGGTCGCCGTCGTACGGGTATCCCCAGGCGGCGAGCTGACCGCCGGTCAGCCGCCGGGCGAGCCGAGCCCCTCGGGGGGTCGCGCTGAGCCGTTGCGCGAGTTCGGTTGTGGGGGTGGAGATTTCTGCGTTCACATCACCGAGCGTGTCCGGTTCTCTCTACGCTGACCAGGGGAGACCCGGCGACTGTGCGTAGTCGTACGGGTGCGGACCGCTGGTGTACGACTCGTCGGAGGTGGCGTCTTGGAAGAACACGAGCGGAGGCCGGAGACACCCGCGGAGGAGAACGGGTCGACGGCGGTCTTCGTCGTACTGGGCAAGCAGTTGCGGCTGATGAGGGAGCGGGCGGGGCTCAGCCAACGGGAGTTCGGCAACCTGGTCGGGTACGGCCCCGACCAGATCTCGGCCATGGAGAGGGGAGTGCGGACGCCGAGGCCGGAGTTCCTGCGGAGGGCGGACGAGATCCTCCAGGCGGGCGGGCTGTTCACGGCGGTCATCCCGCAGGTCGAGGAGGCGATGACCAGGGCACGGACGCGGCATCCGGAGTGGTACCGGAGCTATGCCGTGATGGAGGCAGAGGCTCTGGAGCTGCACCACTACTCCAACCACGCGGTGCAGGGCCTGTTGCAGACCGAGGAGCACGCGCGTGTGGTGTTCGCCAAACGGCGGCCGTTCCTCAGCGAGGAGACCATCGAGAAGCGGGTGGCCGACCGCCTCTCACGCCAACAGGTCTTCGAGAGGTGGCCACCGCCTATCGTGAGCTACATCCTGGAAGAGGTCGTGCTCGACCGGCCGATCGGAGGCCCGCGAGTCCACGCCGACCAACTGCGCCACCTTCTGGAGGTCAGCGGCATGCAGAACGTTGAGATCCAGGTGATGCCCACACACCTACACGAACATCCCAACCTGGACAGTGCCTTCAACCTCTTGGTACCCAAGGGACAGATGCAGGTGGCGTACACGGAGGCACAAGGCTTTCCTCAGCTCATCACTGACCGGGAGGAGGTCCGGAAGATCGCCGACCGCTATGGGATCATGCGCGCAGTGGCACTCAGTCCTGCGGAGTCCCGGTCTCTGATAAAGCAGAAGCTGGAGGAGCTATGAGCATCGTGAACCTGGCCTGGTTCAAGTCCAGCTACAGCAGTGGTGAGGGCGGCGATTGCGTCGAACTCGCCTACGCCTGGCGCAGATCGAGCTACAGCAGCGGAGAAGGCGGCCAGTGCCTGGAGACAGCCCCCCACCCCGCCGCCATCCACATCCGTGACTCCAAGCGCCCCGCCGCCCCCCACCTCACCGTCACGCCCGCCGCGTGGTCAGCCTTTCTTCTGGGCGAGCAGGAAGGCCTGCGGGGCTGACTCGCCGTGCGACTCCTCCCGCTCGCGGACGGTGGTGGAGCGGACGGTGAGGCCCGCGTCGGTGAGCAGCTCGGCCATCCGGTCGGGTCGGCGCCGGAGGAAGTCGAGTACCACGGGCCGGCCCCACGGGCGGTCGAGGCGGAGCGGCGCCTCGCCGGTCTGGAAGGCGAGGAGGAGCCGGCCGCCGGGGGCGAGGACGCGGTGGAACTCGGCGAGGAGCGCGGGGAGCCGGTCGTCCGGGGTGTGGATGCTGGAGTACCAGGAGACGGCCCCGGCCAGCGTGCCGTCGGCGATGGGGAGGTCCAGCATGGAGCCCTGCTCGAACCGCAGCCCGGGGAAATCGCGGCGGGCGATGGCGACCATGGACTCGGAGAGGTCCAGGCCGAAGACGGACAGGCCCAGCTCGGCCAGGTGCGCGGTGACCGCGCCGGGGCCGCAGCCGAGGTCGGCGACCGTGCCGCCGGGGCCGACCTGTTCGGCGAACGCGCCGAGCAGCGCCCGTTCCAGCGGCCTGTCGGCGAGCGGTTCGGGGAAGTGCCCGGCGTAGTCCTCGGCGACGGTGTCGTAGAAGGTGCGGGTGGCGGTGAGGAAGTCGGTACCGGTCATGGGGAGGGACCGTAGCGGGGAGCACTGACAACCCCCTTTAGGCTGCTTGTCGTTGGCCGGTGCGTCGGGTCGGGGGGGAGTGGGGCGATGAGCCAAGCGACGGAGGGTTTCCAGCCACTCCGGGCGGACGACCCGCCGGTGGTGGCGGGGTACCGGCTCGCCGCGCGCCTCGGCGCGGGCGGCATGGGCCGGGTCTACCTGTCGCACACCCAGGGCGGCCGTCCCGTGGCGATCAAGGTCGTACGGCCGGAGCTGGCCGACGACCCGGACTTCCGGCGGCGGTTCGGCAGGGAGATCAGGGCGGCCCGGCGGGTGCGGGGCGCGTACACGGCCGAACTGATCGACGCGGACGCGGACGGCACACCCCCCTGGCTGGCCACGCTGTACGTGCCGGGACCGTCCCTGACGGAGGCCGTGGCCAGGCGCGGGCCGTTGCCCGTACCGGCGGTGCTGTGGCTGATGGCGGGGGTGGCGGAGGCGCTCCAGGCGATCCATGACGCGGGCATCGTGCACCGGGACCTGAAGCCGTCGAACGTGCTGCTGGCCGCCGACGGGCCGCGGGTGATCGACTTCGGCATCGCGCTGGCCGCGGACGGAACGGCGTACACGGCGACGGGAGGCACGATCGGCACGCCGTCGTTCATGGCCCCGGAGCAGGCGTCCGGGGGCGAGGCCACGGCGGCGACCGATGTCTTCGCGCTCGGGCAGACCGCGGCGTTCGCGGCGCTGGGCAGGCCGCTGTACGGCGACGGCGCGGCGGTCAACATCCTGTACCGGATCGTGCACTCCCGGCCCGACCTGTCCCTGCTGCCGGAGCCGCTGCGTCCGCTGCTCGCCCGGTGCCTGGCCGCCGATCCGGCTCAGCGCGCCACGGCGGCGGAGGTACTGGAGTGGTGCCGGCGGCGGCTCGGCGCGGACGCCGACGCGGGTGGCGGCCCGGCCGTGTGGCGGGACGTCACCGGACCGGAGGTCGTCGTCCCGGCTCCGGTGCCGGTGCCGGAGCCGACCGCGGTGCGCACGCTGTCGCTCGGCGGGGGACCACAGCCGGCGCCCGGGGAGCACAAGACACGCGGGCGGCGCACCGCACTGATCACGGCGGCCGCCGTGGTGGCGGGGGCGCTGACGCTGACGGGCCTGGTGTGGGCGGTCAGGGACGCGGTGGCCGACCGGTTCGGCCCCGGGACGGCCGCCGGGTCGGGGTCGGGGTCGCAGGCCTGGTCGACGTCGGACTCGGAGGAGTCGACCATGCCGTCTCCGTCGGCGTCACCGAAGTCACCGTCAAGGCACCCGTCGGCCGCCACGGCCACGGCACCGCCGGCTTTCTCCTACCCCCTGCGGGACCTGACCCGGAAGAACTCGCTGAGCCTCGACGACCCGGACGCCGACCTGGACGACCGCAAGGGGGACCTCCGCTTCGACTGCGGGACGAGCGGCTGCGAACTGGAGAGCGACACCAGCGTGCTCGTCCAGATGTTCGGTGCGCACGGCACCACCCTCGGCGAGTGCCGTCTCATCCTGAAGAACGCGCGGAGTCACCGCCTCCCGCTGGCCGGGGCGACGGCCGGCAGCGAGATCTGCGTCAAGGGCCCCTCCGGGGACATCGCCCTGTTCGTCGTCCAGACGAAGTCGACCGCGATACCGGAGGCCGCCTTCGTCGAGGGCGACCTGACGGTCTGGCGGACACCCTAGGCACACCGCACCGGAAAGCCCCGGATTCCGCACCGCGTATTCCGGGTGCGGCGGCGGGGGTGAACGGCGAACGAACGGAAAAAGGCAGGAGCCCCGTTGCCGAACGGCGCGGGGCTCCTTGGGTACTGCACTCAGGTTCTGCGATCAGGGAGTGATCAGACGGGGGTGACGTTCTCCGCCTGCGGACCCTTCGGGCCCTGCGTCACGTCGAAGGAGACCGGCTGGTTCTCCTCGAGCGAACGGAAACCCTGCGCGTTGATCGCGGAGTAGTGGACGAAGACGTCGGGGCCGCCGCCCTCCTGGGCGATGAAGCCAAAGCCCTTTTCGGCGTTGAACCACTTCACGGTTCCGGTAGCCATAAGCCCTCCCTGGGCTCAAAAGGGTTGCCCTGCTCCAGAACCTGCACGTGCGAAACGGTGCTGCACAACTGCATTCGTCTGAATACGACGAGAGCCCGCGGTCACATGCTCCGCAGGCTCTGTACTGCAAGGGAAACCAAACTGCAACTTGCGGCGAGCCTAGCACGCGGGCTACCGAAAGCAATAGAGGTATAGATCACGTCACCCGGACGTTTGAACGTGCGGTACGCCGTTCGGCGGTGGGGCCGGTCCCGGCACCGTGACGCACGGGGTCTAGTGTCGCGATGTGGACAATTCTCGCACCCGGCCGCGCGTCGGCCACATCCAGTTCCTGAACTGCCTGCCCCTCTACTGGGGGCTCGCGAGAACCGGCACGCTCCTCGACTTCGACCTGACGAAGGACACGCCGGAGAAGCTCAGCGAACGGCTCGTGCGCGGCGACCTCGACATCGGCCCCGTCACCCTGGTCGAGTTCCTCAAGCACGCCGACCAACTGGTCGCCTTCCCCGACATCGCCGTCGGCTGCGACGGCCCGGTGATGTCCTGCGTGATCGTCTCCCAGGTCCCGCTGGACCGGCTGGACGGCGCCCGCGTCGCCCTCGGCTCGACCTCACGCACCTCCGTCCGGCTCGCGCAGCTGCTGCTCGCGGAGCGGTACGGCGTCGAGCCCGAGTACTACACCTGCCCGCCCGACCTCAGCCTGATGATGCAGGAGGCCGAGGCCGCCGTCCTCATCGGCGACGCCGCCCTGCGCGCCAACCTCCTCGACGGCCCCCGTTACGGCCTGGAGGTGCACGACCTGGGCGCGCTGTGGAAGGAGTGGACCGGCCTGCCGTTCGTCTTCGCGGTGTGGGCGGCCCGCCGCGACTACCTGGAGCGCGAGCCGTTCATCACCCACCGGGTCCACGAGGCCTTCCTCGACTCCCGCAACCTCTCCCTGGAGGAGGTCGGCAAGGTCGCCGAACAGGCCGCCCGCTGGGAGGCCTTCGACGAGGCGACCCTGGCCCAGTACTTCACCACCCTGGACTTCAGTTTCGGCGCCCCGCAGCTGGCGGCCGTCGCCGAGTTCGCCCGCCGGGTCGGCCCCACGACGGGCTTCCCCGCCGACGTGAAGGTCGAGCTGCTCCAGCCGTAGGGGCTGCCGGGTCCCCGGCCGCGCGAGCGGTGCGGCCGGTCCGAACCGGGTAGGGACCGGGAGCAGGCAGGGCGACGGGGGTGGGTGACGTGGAGCTGACCACGGGGGCGCTGGTGCTGGTCGCCGGGGTGTGGGGCGCGCTGGCGGGCACGCTGCTGCCCCGCGCCGGCTACCGCTTCGCCGTCCCGCCCGGCGACGCATGGCGTACCCACTGCCCCACCGGCCACCCCGTCCGCGGCTGGCTGGGCCCCGCGCGGTGCGCCGAGTGCGGCGCGAGCGGTGGGCCGTACGCCGGCGCTCCCTCCGCACCCCTCATGGCCACCGCCACCGCCCTCGTCTGCGCCGCCCTCACCGCCGCCACCGGCACCCGGCCCGAACTGGCGGTCTGGCTGCTGCTCGCGCCCGTCGGCGTGCTGCTGGCCGCCGTCGACCTGCGGGTGCGGCGGCTGCCCGACCCGCTGACCCTGCCGCTCGCCGTCACCGCCCTCGCCCTGCTCGGCGTCGCCGCCCTGCTTCCCGAACACGCCGGCGACTGGCCCACCGCCCTCTACGGCGCCCTCGCCCTCGGCGCCGGCTACTGCGTGCTGTACCTCGTCAACCCCGCCGGCATGGGCTTCGGCGACGTGAAACTGGCCGTGGGGGCGGGCGCCGTACTCGGCTGGTACGGCTGGCCCACCGTGCTGCTCGGCACCTTCGCCGGCTTCCTCCTCGGCGCCCTCTACGGCGGCGCGCTCGTCCTGGCCCGGCGCGCGAGCCGCAAGGCCGCCGTACCGTTCGGCCCGTTCCTCCTGGCCGGCGTCCTCACCGGAGTGCTGATCGGCGCGTACGCGGCCTGAGGTCAGCCCGGGAAACCCGCTGGCGTAGGCTGGTTCGGTTCCGTCCACAACCCTGACGAAAACCTTGCGAAAGGGACGCCGGTGACCGAGAAGGCCGACCTCCAGTCCGTCCTCGACCGTGCCGCCGCCGGTGGGCGGATCACCCCCGAAGAGGCGCTCGAGCTGTACCGCGACGCGCCCCTGCACGCCCTCGGCGCCGCCGCCGACGCCGTGCGCCGCCGCATGTACGCCGGCATCGAGCACATCGCCACGTACATCATCGAGCGGAACATCAACTACACGAACGTGTGCGTCACGGCGTGCAAGTTCTGCGCCTTCTACGCGGCCCCCAAGGACACCGCCAAGGGCTGGACGCGAGACCTCGACGACATCCTGCGCCGCTGCGCGGAGACCGTCGAACTCGGGGGCACCCAGATCATGTTCCAGGGCGGCCACCACCCGGACTACGGCGTCGAGTACTACGAGAAGCACTTCAAGGCCATCAAGGACGCCTTCCCCCAGCTGGTGATCCACTCGCTGGGCGCGTCCGAGGTCGAGCACATGGCCCGGATCTCCGGTGTGTCCGTCGAGGAGGCCATCACCCGGATCCACGAGGCCGGCCTCGACTCCTTCGCGGGCGCCGGCGCGGAACTCCTGCCCGCACGGCCGCGCAAGGCCATCGCCCCGCTCAAGGAGAGCGGCGAACGCTGGCTGGAGATCATGGAGACCGCGCACCGGCTGGGCGTGGAGTCGACGTCGACGATGCTCATGGGCACCGGCGAGACCAACGCCGAGCGCATCGAGCACCTGCGGATGATCCGTGACGTGCAGGACCGCACGGGCGGCTTCCGCGCGTTCATCCCGTACACCTACCAGCCGGAGAACAACCACCTGAAGGGCCGCACCCAGGCGACCCTCTTCGAGTACCTGCGGATGATCGCGATCGCCCGCCTCTTCCTGGACAACGTCCGCCACATCCAGGGTTCCTGGCTCACCACCGGCAAGGAGGTCGGCCAGCTGTCCCTGCACTACGGCGCGGACGACCTCGGTTCGATCATGCTGGAGGAGAACGTGGTCTCCTCGGCCGGCGCCAGGCACCGCTCCAACCGCCTGGAGATCATCGACCTGATCCGGAAGGCCGGGCGGGTGCCGGCCCAGCGCGCCACCACCTACGAGCACCTCGTGGTCCACGACGACCCGGCGAACGATCCCGCCGACGACCGCGTGGCCTCCCACATCTCCTCCACGGCCATCGAGGGCGGCACCGCCCACCCCGAGCTGAAGCTGCTGGCGTCCAACTGAGCCTGCCGTGCTGACCCTTCACACCGCGGACCTCCTCGTCACCGGCGACCCGCGGTACGCCCCGGTGCCCGGGGGCGCGCTCCTGGCCGACGGCCGGACGATCGCGGCCGTCGGCCCGTACGACGAGGTGGCCGCCGCACACCCGGCGGCGCGTGTACGCCGCTGGCCGGGGCTCCTCACGCCCGGCCTGCTCAACCCCTACGGGCCCGAACTGCTGGAGGGGGCCTACCACCCCGACCCGCGTGAGGCCGACGCGCTCGGCACCGAGCCGCTCACCGGCGGAACGGCCCTGACCGCCCTCGGCATGACCGACGCGCGGTGGGGCGCGAGCGCCCGGCGCGGGGTGCAGCGGATGCTCGCCCACGGGACCGTGGCCGTGGCCGGGCCGCTGCGGCGCCCGGCCGTGGCGGACGCCGTACGCCGGGCCGGGATGACGAGCCGGCAGCGGACCGCGGAGCCGCCGGGTCCGCCGTCCCTGGACCCGCTGGCCGGGCGGCCCCTGGCCGAGGCGGTCCTGACGCCGCTCCTGCCGTACGAGGGCCGGGCCGCGACCTTCGCCGTCTTCGACGTGCCGGACGAGACGGCGCTCGCCGGCCGCGGGGCCGCCACCTGCGTGGCGACCGTCATCGAGGGCCGGTTGCTGTACCGCCGCCGCTGACCCGCGCCGGACTCCGGCTGCCGCCGCCGGCCCGCGCCGCAAGCCGGGGCTCCCGCCGTGGGACCGGGCTGCAAGAATGGCCGGGTGACCCGCGCCTCCCTGAACAAGCAGCCGCACGAAGTCGCCTCGATGTTCGACGACGTGGCGGAACGGTACGACCTGACGAACGACGTGCTGTCGCTCGGCCAGGACCGGCGCTGGCGCAGGGAGGTGGCGAAGGCGGTCGACGCGCGTCCCGCGCAGAAGGTCCTGGACCTCGCGGCCGGCACGGCCACCTCCTCGCTGCCCTTCGCGCGGACCGGCGCGTACGTCGTCCCCTGCGACTTCTCGACCGGCATGCTCCAGGTCGGCAAGCGCAGGCACAGCTGGCTGCCGTTCACGGCGGGCGACGCGACGGAACTGCCCTTCAAGGACGACACCTTCGACGCCGTGACGATCTCCTTCGGCCTGCGCAACGTGCAGGACACGGACGCCGCCCTGCGGGAGATGTTCCGGGTGACCCGGCCCGGCGGACGCGTCGTGATCTGCGAGTTCTCGCACCCGACCTGGGCGCCCTTCCGGACCGTCTACACCGAGTACCTGATGCGGGCGCTGCCGCCGGCCGCGCGCGCGGTCTCCTCCAACCCGGACGCCTACGTCTACCTGGCCGAGTCCATCCGTGCCTGGCCCGACCAGCCCGCCCTCGCCGGACGGCTGCGCGGGGCCGGCTGGTCGAAGGTGGCGTGGCGCAACCTCACCGGCGGTGTCGTCGCGCTGCACCGGGGCTTCAAGCAGGCCTGAGCCCCTCCCGCGCGGCTCAGCGCCCGATCATCTCCAGCGCGTCGCCGGGCTCGCCGAGTTCGCGTGGCAGTCCACCCGTCGGGGGCCGGGGAACGCGCGGTTCCCGCACACCTCCGCCGCCCTCGCCCTCACCGAAGTCGAACCACACGTGCACCATCGAGTCCGGCGGCACCTCGGCACCGGGCTGCGGATACTGGCGTACGACGTAGTCGACGACGGTGCGGTGGAAGTCCGGGCGGTCCGGCGCGTTGAGGAACAGGCCGTGCGCCCGGGCCGTCTCCCGCGCGTCCACGGCCATCTGACCGACCAGACGCGGGACGCGCACGTCGGATGTTTCGGGTGGTATACGCACAGATGTCACCCCCAGCGGTACTGGAAGGGTAACTCCCGCCCGGTCCACCCGGAAGGCTTCGGTGTCTTTCCGTGACAGACAACTACTGTGCGTCACTCAGGCTGAGTCGAAAGCAGAGCGCCGGCTCGTCCCGCGCCGGATGCGTGTAGGTCTCCGCCGGCTCCATGCCGAGCCGCCGTGTCACCGCTACCGACCGCTCGTTGTCCGGCCGGACCATCGCCACCACACCCGGCACCGCGGCCGCCCGGACCCGCCTGAGCGTCTCCCGCGCCGCCGCGGTGGCATACCCCCGGCCCCAGTGCGCCCGGCCCAGCCGCCAGCCGATCTCCGTCTCACCCACGGGACCCCAGTCCGGCCGCCACGGCTGGGCGCCGGTGAACCCGATCACCTCGCCGGTCGCGTCCAGCAGGGTCCACAGGCAGAAGCCCAGCTCCGCGTCGTGCCGCCGCTGGCGCGCGGTGAGTTCCTCGTAGACCGACAGCGCCGCCGGCCTGCCGCCGTAGAACTCCATGACCTCCGGGTCGTCGAAGACCCGGTGCCAGGCGACCGCGTCCTCGTGCGTGGGGACGCGCAGCCGTACCGCGGGAAGAGGTCGGTTCACAGGGCAGCCCTTCAGCCGGGTGATCAATTCTGCTGAATAGACTGCCCATGTCCAGTGCCGGTCGGCACGCATATTCCGAACCTTGGGGAGATCCCGCCGTGACCGAGCCCCTCTCCGACCACACCGCCGATGTGATCGTCGTGGGCGCGGGGCCAGCCGGCTCCACGACCGCGTACCACCTCGCCAAGGCCGGCCTCGACGTCCTGCTCCTGGAGAAGACCGCGTTCCCGCGCGAGAAGGTGTGCGGCGACGGTCTCACCCCGCGCGCGGTCAAGCAGCTCGTCGCCATGGGGATCGACATCTCCGAGGAGGCCGGCTGGATGCGCAACAAGGGCCTGCGCATCATCGGCGGCGGCGCCCGCCTCCAGCTCGACTGGCCGGACCTCGCCTCCTTCCCGGACTACGGACTCGTCCGCAAGCGCGACGACTTCGACGAGCAGCTCGCCCGCAACGCGCAGAAGGCCGGCGCCCGCCTGTACGAGCGCTGCAACGTGAGCGGGCCGGTCACCGACGACCGCACCGGCCGCATCACCGGCGTCACCGCCAAGCTCGGCGAGGAGAAGCGCGAGGTCACCTTCCACGCGCCGCTCGTCGTCGCCGCCGACGGCAACTCCACCCGCCTGTCCCTCGCGATGGGCCTGCACCGCCGCGAGGACCGCCCCATGGGCGTCGCCGTGCGCACGTACTTCACCTCGCCGCGCCACGACGACGACTACCTGGAGTCCTGGCTGGAACTTTGGGACCGGCGCGGCGCCCAGGACCGCCTGCTGCCCGGCTACGGCTGGATCTTCGGCATGGGCGACGGCACCTCCAACGTCGGCCTCGGCGTCCTCAACACCTCCGCCTCCTTCAAGGAGCTGGACTGGCGCGAGATCCTCAAGGCGTGGTGCGCCTCCATGCCGCAGGACTGGGGCTACACCCCCGAGAACATGACCGGCCCGATCCGCGGCGCCGCCCTGCCCATGGCCTTCAACCGCCAGCCGCACTACACGCGCGGGCTGCTGCTCGTGGGCGACGCCGGCGGCCTGGTGAACCCCTTCAACGGCGAGGGCATCGCCTACGCCATGGAATCCGGCCAGATCGCCGCCGACGTCATCGTCCAGGCCCACGCGCGGGCCACGCCCGCCCAGCGCGAGATCGCCCTGAGCCGCTACCCGCGCGTCCTCAAGGACACCTACGGCGGCTACTACACCCTCGGCCGGGCCTTCGTGAAGCTCATCGGCAACCCGAAGGTCATGCAGATCGCCGCCCAGCGCGGTCTCACGCACCCGCTGCTGATGAAGTTCACGCTGAAGCTCCTCGCGAACCTCACCGACCCGACGGGCGGCGACGCGATGGACCGCATCATCAACGGCCTGAGCAGGGTGGCCCCGAAGGCGTGAGCCCGCCCTGAGCCCGGCTCGACGGGCGCCCGGAGACGGCGTGAGGGCCGCAGCCCCCCGAAGGGGCCGCGGCCCTCACGCGCGTGAGAGGTGCGGGAGGCGCTCAGAGCACCCGCACGGCGCCGGTGGGCGGGTCGTACGACAGCGGGCGCTCCACGACGCCCGTGGAGGGGTTCTGCGCGCCGACGAACATGCCGCCGCCGACGTACACCCCGACGTGGTAGGCGCTGCCCGCGCTGCCCCAGTACAGGATGTCGCCCGGCTGGAGGCTGCTCAGCGAGACCTGGGTGCCGGCGGTGGACTGGTCCTGGGAGACGCGCGGCAGGCTGACGCCGACCTGCCGGAAGGCCGTCTGGACCAGGCCGGAGCAGTCGTAGGCGGAGGGGCCGGTGGCACCCGAGACGTAGGCCTTGCCGACCTGCGCCCTGACGAAGTCGACGACGGCCGCGGCGGAACCGGTGGCCGTGGACGTGCCGGTGGAGGTCGAGGTGCTGGTGGACGTGGACGTGGAGGTGGACGTGGTGCTGGTGTCGCCGCTCGCCGTGGTGGACAGCGTCGTCCGCTCCGCGTTGCGCGTGGCGCGTGCGGCGGCCTCCTTGCGGGCGGCCTCGTCGGCCTTCTTCTTGGCCTCCGTCGCCTTCTGCCTGGCATCGGCGAGGTCCGCCTTGGCCTGCTTCGCGGCCTTTGCGGCAGCCGCGTCACGCTCGGCCTGCAACTGGTAGTTCGCGGCGGCCTGCTGGGTGGCGTCCGCGGACTGGGCGGCCTGAGCGGCCAGGTCGGCCGTCAGGGTGGGCAGTTCGAGCGTCTGCGTCACCGGCTCGGCCGCGTTCGCCGAGCCGGACGCCCCGGCGACCGCCAGGGTGCCGAGGACACCACCGGCGACTCCGGCCCGCATCGCGAGGGTCGACGCGCTGCGGCGGGGCTTCCGGTGGCTGCGTATGTGAGCGGTGTGGGACATGGGAACAACCGGTACCAGGGGCTCCTTCATATCTTCAAGAAACGTGTGGTGCGCCACAGTTGCTCAATCGCACCCCGTAATGCCGGGCGTGTCGCTCTTTATTGACGCCCTAACGGACATTGCGGACTGTCATGATCAAGCCCTTGATCACGGTCTTTGATCATTACGTCCGGATTGCCCCGCGCCTACCATCGGTGAGGGTCGTTGGCCAAGCCCGGTTCTCACGGTCCCTTCACGGGTGTGGCGGAGGTCACGGAACGGTCGCCGGATCCATGGCGTCCCGTCCGTGCGCGACTGGTGAACGCGCGCACGCGCTCCGCCCCCGCGTCCACACCCCGCCCCTCCCCTCCCTCTGATGTGTGAACGCGATCCCCTACCAGCCCCTCGCGTCCAGCACCAATTTGCATGCATCGGAAGCATCTTGATATTGAGACGACCCCTCCGGCCTGCGGTGACGAGCGGAAATGTCACTTCTGGTGATCAACTGAACGCTTCGCGTACGAAGATCACCCATCATCCGGCTTCATGATCCTTCGTCAGGTGGTGGAGATCACAAAGCTTGTGGAATACCCCGTGTCGCAGATCACAGAGCGGCAGGCATAAGATGCGAGGCAGTTGGGCTTGTGACCTGCTTCACATGTTCTCGATCTTCGCCCGGGACGAGCGGGGCTCGTGGCACCCGCGAGGCGGACGTGAGCCCAGTGCAACCGCCAGCAGTCAGCGCCGACTGAGAGGAGCGAGGAGCGGTGAACGCGTATGCGCCCATCCTCGTACTGGGAGCCCTCGGGGCAGGCTTTGCGATCTTCTCCGTGGTCATGGCCACGCTGATCGGTCCGAAGCGGTACAACCGCGCCAAGCTCGAAGCCTACGAGTGCGGCATCGAGCCGACCCCCACGCCGGCCGGCGGCGGGCGCTTCCCCATCAAGTACTACCTGACGGCGATGCTCTTCATCGTCTTCGACATCGAGATCGTCTTCCTCTACCCCTGGGCCGTCACCTTCGACGCCCTGGGGATCTTCGGGCTCGTGGAGATGCTGCTCTTCGTGCTCACCGTCTTCGTCGCGTACGCGTACGTATGGCGGCGCGGCGGCCTGGAATGGGACTGAGGGGCCTTTAAAGACATGGGACTCGAAGAAAAGCTGCCGAGCGGATTCCTGCTCACCACCGTCGAGCAGGCCGCGGGCTGGGTGCGCAAGGCGTCCGTCTTCCCGGCCACCTTCGGCCTCGCCTGCTGCGCCATCGAGATGATGACCACCGGCGCCGGCCGCTACGACCTGGCCCGCTTCGGCATGGAGGTCTTCCGCGGCTCGCCGCGCCAGGCCGACCTCATGATCGTCGCCGGCCGGGTCAGCCAGAAGATGGCGCCGGTCCTGAGGCAGGTCTACGACCAGATGCCCAACCCCAAGTGGGTGATCTCCATGGGCGTCTGTGCCTCCTCGGGCGGCATGTTCAACAACTACGCGATCGTCCAGGGCGTCGACCACATCGTCCCCGTCGACATCTACCTGCCGGGCTGCCCGCCCCGCCCCGAGATGCTGATGGACGCGATCCTCAAGCTCCACCAGAAGATCCGGTCCGCCAAGCTCGGCGTGAACGCCGAGGAAGCGGCCCGCGAGGCGGAGGAGGCGGCGCTCAAGGCCCTGCCCACGATCGAGATGAAGGGGCTGCTGCGGTGAGCGACGCGAACGGCACCCACGGCGCCGGAGCGAACGGCGGCGCCGACGGAGCGAACGGGGTCAACCCCGAGAACGACCTCTCCGCCTCCAACCTCCCCGGCCGGCGCGGCCAGGGCGGCGAGGAGATCCGCGTCCAGCGCGGCATGTTCGGCGCCGGCAACGGCGGCGACACCTCCGGCTACGGCGGCCTGGTCCGCTCGGTCCGCCTCCCGGGACCGGCGACCCGCCCCTACGGCGGCTGGTTCGACGAAGTCGCCGACGAGCTGGAAGGCGCCCTGGAGGAACAGGGACTCCTCCCGGAGAACGCCATCGAGAGGACGGTCGTCGACCGCGGCGAGCTGACCTTCCACATCGAACGCGAGCACCTGCTCCTCGTCGCCCGCACCCTGCGCGACGACCCGGCGCTGCGCTTCGAACTGTGCACCGGCGTCAGCGGCGTCCACTACCCGCAGGACAAGGGCCGCGAACTGCACGCCGTCTACCACCTGCGCTCGATCACCCACAACCGGCTGATCCGCCTCGAAGCCGGCGCCCCCGACAGCGACCCGCGCATCCCGTCCCTGGTCTCCGTCTACCCGACGAACGACTGGCACGAGCGCGAGACCTACGACTTCTTCGGGATCGTCTTCGACGGTCACCCGGCCCTCACCCGGATCATGATGCCGGACGACTGGCAGGGCCACCCCCAGCGCAAGGACTACCCCCTCGGCGGCATCGCCGTCGAGTACAAGGGCGCCCAGATCCCGTCTCCGGACCAGCGGAGGTCGTACTCGTGAGCACGCAGTCAGCATCCGCGGCCTCCGCCGCCTCGGCGCGCGAGACCACCGAGGGCACCGTGTACACGGTCACCGGTGGCGACTGGGACGAGGTCGTCCAGTCCGCGGCCCGCGCCGACGACGAGCGCATCGTCGTCAACATGGGTCCCCAGCACCCGTCCACCCACGGAGTGCTCCGCCTGATCCTGGAGATCGACGGCGAGACGGTCACCGAGGCCCGCTGCGGCATCGGCTACCTGCACACCGGCATCGAGAAGAACCTCGAGTACCGCACGTGGACGCAGGGCACCACCTTCGTCACGCGCATGGACTACCTGACCTCCTTCTTCAACGAGACCGCCTACTGCCTCGCCGTGGAGAAGCTCCTCGGTATCGAGGACAGGATCACCGCACGCGCCACGATCATCCGGGTGCTCCTGATGGAGCTGAACCGGCTCTCCTCCCACCTGGTGTGCATCGCCACCGGCGGCATGGAACTGGGCGCCACCACGATCATGATCTACGGATTCCGTGATCGTGAAATGATTCTCGACCTCTACGAGCTGATCACGGGCCTGCGCATGAACCACGCGTACATCCGGCCCGGCGGACTCGCCCAGGACCTCCCGCCCGGCGCGGTGGACCAGATCCGCGAGTTCGTGAAGAAGATGAACAAGAACCTCCCGGAGTACGACAAGCTCGCCACCGGGAACCCCATCTTCAAGGCCCGCATGCAGGACGTCGGCTACCTCGACCTGGCCGGCTGCATGGCCCTCGGCGCCACCGGCCCGATCCTGCGCTCCACCGGCCTGCCCCACGACCTGCGCAAGGCACAGCCGTACTGCGGCTACGAGACGTACGACTTCGACGTCCCCACCACCGACAGCTGCGACGCCTACGGCCGCTTCCTCATCCGCCTGGAGGAGATGCGCCAGTCCCTCAGGATCATCGAGCAGTGCCTGGACCGGCTCCAGCCCGGCCCCGTCATGGTCGCCGACAAGAAGATCGCCTGGCCCGCCCAGCTCGCCCTGGGACCGGACGGACTCGGCAACTCCCTCGACCACATCAAGAAGATCATGGGCACCTCCATGGAGGCCCTGATCCACCACTTCAAACTGGTCACCGAGGGCTTCCGCGTCCCGCCCGGACAGGCGTACACGGCCGTGGAGTCACCCAAGGGCGAACTCGGCGTGCACGCCGTCTCCGACGGCGGCACCCGCCCCTACCGGGTCCACTTCCGCGACCCGTCCTTCACCAACCTCCAGGCGATGGCGGCGATGTGCGAAGGCGGCCAGGTCGCCGACGTCATCGTCGCCGTCGCATCCATCGACCCCGTGATGGGAGGCGTCGACCGGTGACCACCTCTTCCTCGGAGCGGGGCGTCAGCCTGGGCATGCCCGCACTGCCCGCCCCCGCATACCCGGACGACGTCCGGACCCGGCTCGAGGCGGACGCGCGCGAGGTGATCGCCCGCTACCCCGACTCCCGGTCCGCCCTGCTGCCGCTGCTCCACCTCGTGCAGTCGGAGGAGGGCCACGTCACCCGCACCGGCATGCACTTCTGCGCGGACATGCTCGGCCTGACCACCGCCGAGGTCACCGCGGTCGCCACCTTCTACACCATGTACCGGCGCAAGGCCTCCGGCGACTACCAGGTCGGCGTGTGCACCAACACGCTCTGCGCGGTCATGGGCGGCGACACCATCTTCGAGACCCTCCAGGAGCACCTGGGCGTCGGCAACGGCGGGACCACCGACGACGGCAAGGTCACCCTGGAGCACATCGAGTGCAACGCGGCCTGCGACTTCGCACCGGTCGTGATGGTCAACTGGGAGTTCTTCGACAACCAGACCCCCTCCAGCGCCAAGCGCATGGTCGACGACCTGCGCGCGGGACGCCCCGTACAGCCCACGCGCGGCGCCCGGCTGTGCACCTTCAAGGAGACCGCCCGGATCCTGGCCGGCTTCCCCGACGAGCGGCCCGGGGCCGTCGAGGAGGGCGGCAGCGCGGGACCCGCGTCGCTGGTGGGCCTCCGCCTGGCAAAGGGGGAGACCGCACCCGCGCGCGTGGTGCACCCGCGGGACGGCGGCCCGCACGAGAGGGGAGCGTCCGGGGAACCGCACGACCGGGCGGCGCACGAGCCGTCGCCGGCCGAGCACCTCAGTTCCCATGACGCCCCGCAGGACACATCGGCCTCCGACCCCGCCCACCCGGCAGGGCCCACCGCCGAGGAGGGGGAGTGATGACCGTGGTACCCGAGGTGAAGGACACCAGCCCGGAGAAACTGCTCGCACCCGTACTGTCGGCCTTCTGGGACGAGGACCGGTCCTGGACCCTCGACGTCTACCGGAGGCACGAGGGGTACGAGGGGCTCCGCAAGGCGCTCGCCATGTCCCCCGACGACCTGATCGCGTACGTCAAGGACTCCGGGCTGCGTGGCCGCGGCGGCGCGGGATTCCCGACCGGAATGAAATGGCAGTTCATCCCCCAGGGTGATGGAAAACCGCACTATCTGGTCGTCAACGCCGACGAGTCGGAGCCGGGCACCTGCAAGGACATCCCGCTCCTCTTCGCGAACCCGCACAGCCTCATCGAGGGCATCGTGATCGCGTGTTACGCCATCAGGTCGTCGCACGCCTTCATCTATCTGCGGGGTGAGGTCGTCCCCGTCCTGCGGCGGCTGCACGAGGCCGTGCGCGAGGCCCACGAGGCCGGCTACCTCGGCGAGAACATCCTGGGCAGCGGACTCGATCTCGAACTCACCGTGCACGCGGGCGCCGGCGCGTACATCTGCGGCGAGGAGACCGCGCTGCTCGACTCGCTCGAGGGCCGCCGTGGTCAACCGCGGCTCCGTCCCCCCTTCCCCGCGGTCGAAGGCCTCTACGCCTGTCCGACCGTGGTGAACAACGTCGAGTCGATCGCGTCGGTTCCCGCCATCCTGCGACACGGCAAGGAATGGTTCAGGTCGATGGGCAGTGAGAAGTCCCCGGGCTTCACGCTCTACTCGCTCAGCGGCCATGTCGCGAGCCCCGGCCAGTACGAGGCCCCGCTCGGCATCACGCTCCGCCAGCTCCTCGACATGAGCGGCGGCATGCGGCCCGGACACCGCCTGAAGTTCTGGACGCCGGGCGGCTCCTCGACACCGATGTTCACCGACGAGCACCTCGACGTCCCCCTCGACTACGAAGGGGTGGGCGCCGCGGGCTCCATGCTGGGCACGAAGGCCCTGCAGTGCTTCGACGAGACGACCTGCGTGGTGCGGGCGGTGACCCGCTGGACCGAGTTCTACGCCCACGAGTCCTGCGGCAAGTGCACACCCTGCCGCGAGGGAACGTACTGGCTGGTGCAGTTGCTGCGGGACATCGAGGCCGGCAAGGGCAGCATGTCCGACCTCGACAAGCTCGCCGACATCGCCGACAACATCAACGGCAAGTCCTTCTGCGCCCTCGGTGACGGCGCCGCATCCCCGATCTTCTCCTCGCTCAAGTACTTCCGCGAGGAGTACCAGCAGCACATCACGGGCCGGGGCTGCCCCTTCGACCCGGCCAAGTCCACGGCCTGGGCGGACCGCCCGGAGGTGAACGCATGACCGTGACCACCAGCGCCCCCACCGGAGGGGGCCGGCCGGCGGTTCCACCGGAGGACCTCGTCACCCTGACGATCGACGGCGCCGAGATCAGCGTGCCCAAGGGCACCCTGGTCATCCGGGCCGCCGAGCAGCTCGGCATCGAGATCCCGCGGTTCTGCGACCACCCCCTGCTGGACCCGGCCGGCGCCTGCCGCCAGTGCATCGTCGAGGTCGAGGGCCAGCGCAAGCCCATGGCGTCCTGCACGATCACGTGCACCGACGGCATGGTCGTCAAGACCCACCTCACCTCACCGGTCGCCGAGAAGGCCCAGCACGGGGTGATGGAGTTGCTGCTCATCAACCATCCGCTGGACTGCCCGGTCTGCGACAAGGGCGGGGAGTGCCCGCTCCAGAACCAGGCCATGTCGCACGGCAACGCCGAGTCCCGCTTCGAGGGCAGGAAGCGCACCTACGAGAAGCCCGTAGCGATCTCCACCCAGGTGCTGCTCGACCGCGAGCGGTGCGTACTGTGCGCCCGCTGCACCCGCTTCTCCAACCAGGTCGCGGGCGACCCGATGATCGAGCTGGTCGAGCGGGGCGCGCTGCAACAGGTCGGGACCGGCGAGGGCGACCCGTTCGAGTCGTACTTCTCCGGCAACACCATCCAGATCTGCCCGGTCGGCGCCCTCACCTCGGCGGCCTACCGTTTCCGCTCCCGCCCCTTCGACCTGATCTCCTCACCCTCGGTCTGCGAGCACTGCTCCGGCGGCTGCGCCACCCGCACCGACCACCGGCGCGGCAAGGTCATGCGGCGGCTCGCCGCCGACGACCCCGAGGTCAACGAGGAGTGGATCTGCGACAAGGGACGCTTCGCGTTCCGGTACGCGCAAGCACGCGACCGGCTCGAAACCCCGCTGGTCCGCAACGCCGACGGTGTCCTGGAACCCGCCTCCTGGCCCGAGGCGCTGGAAGCGGCCGCACAGGGCCTGAGCGCCGCCCGCTCCCGGGCCGGCGTCCTCACCGGCGGCCGGCTCACCGTCGAGGACGCCTACGCGTACAGCAAGTTCGCGCGCGTCGCCCTCGACACGAACGACATCGACTTCCGCGCGCGCGTGCACAGCGGCGAGGAGGCCGACTTCCTGGCGGCCCGGGTGGCCGGCCGCGGCCGTGACCTCGACGGCACGGGCGTCACGTACACCTCCCTGGAGAACGCGCCCGCCGTCCTGCTCGTCGGTTTCGAGTCGGAGGAGGAGGCGCCCGGCGTCTTCCTGCGGCTGCGCAAGGCCTGGCGCAAGCGCAAGCAGCGGGTGTTCTCGCTGGCCACACACGCCACCCGGGGCCTGGAGAAGGCGGGCGGCATGCTGCTGCCGGCCGCGCCCGGCACCGAGCCCGAGTGGCTGGACGCCCTCGCCGACGGCGTCGGCCTGGAGGAGCCCGGCTCCCACGCCGCCGAGGCGCTGCGCACACAGGGTGCGGTCATCGTCGTGGGCGAGCGCCTGGCCGGCGTCGCCGGCGGCCTCACCGCCGCCCTGCGCGCCGCGACCGCGACCGGCGCCGAACTGGTGTGGGTCCCGCGCCGGGCCGGCGAGCGCGGCGCGATCGAGGCAGGTGCGCTGCCGTCGCTGCTGCCGGGAGGCCGCCCCGCGACCGACCCGCGCGCCCGGGAGGAGGTCGCCACCGTCTGGGGCGTCGCCGAACTCCCGCTGCGCCACGGCCGCGACACCCACCAGATCGTGGAGGCCGCCGCCGGCGGTGAACTGTCCGCGCTCCTGGTCGCCGGTGTGGAGGTCACCGACCTTCCCGACCCGGCACGCGCGCGTGAGGCCCTCGCGAACGTCGGCTTCCTGGTGTCGCTCGAACTGCGGCCCAGCGAGGTCACCGAGCACGCCGACGTCGTCCTGCCGGTCGCCGCGGTCCCCGAGAAGGCGGGCACCTTCCTCAACTGGGAGGGCAGGGCGCGCTTCTTCGAGGCCGCACTCAAGCCCGACCAGATGACCCGCCGGCCGGCACCCGCCGACACGCGCGTCCTGCACATGCTCGCCGACGCCATGGACGTCCACCTGGGGCTGCCCGACCTGCGCACCACGCGCGCGGAGATCGACCGGCTCGGCCCCTGGAACGGCCCCGGCGCCGCCGCACCCACGCAGTCCGCGGGCGTACTGCCCCGCCCGGCCGCCGGCGAGGCCGTGCTCGCCGGGCACCGGCTGCTGCTCGACCGGGGCGTCCTCCAGGAGGGCGACGAGGCGCTCGCCGGCACCCGGCACGCCGCACGCGCGCGCGTGTCCGCCGCGACGGCCGCCGAGGCCGGCGTCGACAACGGCGGCCTCCTGGCCGTCACCGGCCCCGCCGGCTCCGTGGAACTGCCCCTCCAGGTCACCGACATGCCCGACCGGGTGGTCTGGCTCCCGCTGAACTCCACCGGCACCGGCGTGGCCTCCGGCACCGGGGCCCGGCCCGGCTCCCTCGTCCGCATCGGCCCGGCGGCACGCGCCGGCGAGGCCCCCAAGGAGGTGGAGGCATGAGCGGGTACCTCGCCGCTGAAGACCTCTCGATGTTCGGCCGCGACCCCTGGTGGCTGGTCGTCGTCAAGGCGGTCTTCTGCTTCGCGTTCCTGATGGTGACCGTACTGTTCTCCATCGTCTGGGAACGCAAGGTCGTCGCCTGGATGCAGCTGCGCATCGGCCCCAACCGGCACGGCCCCTGGGGCATGCTCCAGTCGCTCGCCGACGGCGTGAAGCTGATGCTCAAGGAAGACCTCGTCGTCAAGCGCGCGGACAAGGTCGTCTACGTCCTCGCGCCGGTCGTCGCGGCCATCCCGGCCTTCATGGCGATCGCGGTGATCCCCTTCGGGCCGGCCGGCAACGAGATCTCGATCTTCGGCCACCGCACCGCGATGCAGCTGACCGACCTGCCGATCGCGATGCTCTACATCCTCGCGATCGCCTCCGTCGGCATCTACGGCATCGTCCTGGCGGGCTGGAGCTCCGGCTCCACCTACCCGCTGCTGGGCGGCCTGCGCTCCTGCGCCCAGATGATCTCCTACGAGATCGCCATGGGCGCCGCGTTCGCCTCCGTCTTCCTGTACTCGGGCTCGATGTCGACGTCCACGATCGTGGCGCAGCAGCACGACCGCTGGTACATCGCGCTGCTGCCGGTCTCCTTCATCCTCTACATCGTCACGATGGTCGGCGAGACCAACCGCGCCCCCTTCGACATGCCGGAGTCCGAGGGCGACCTGGTCGGCGGCTTCAACACCGAGTACTCGTCCATCAAGTTCGCGATGTTCATGCTCGCCGAGTACGTCAACATGGTGACCGTCTCCGCCGTGTCGACCACCCTGTTCCTCGGCGGCTGGCGCGCCCCCTGGCCGATCAGCGGCTTCTGGGCGGGCGCGAACCACGGCTGGTGGCCGCTGCTCTGGTTCGTCATCAAGGTGCAGCTGCTGCTGTTCTTCTTCATCTGGCTGCGCGGCACGCTGCCCCGCGTCCGCTACGACCAGCTGATGAAGCTCGGCTGGAAGGTCCTCATCCCGGTCTCCGTGACCTGGCTGATGCTGGTCGCGACCGTACGGGCCCTGCACAACGAGAACTACGACTTCGCCGACATCGCCCTCTACGTGGGCGGCGGTGTCCTCGCCCTGCTCCTGATCTCCTTCATCGCCGACATGTTCCGCGACAAGGCGAAGAGCGCCGGAGAACCCGCCGAGCAGCCGGCGGCCTTCGACCCGATGGCGGGCGGATTCCCCGTACCGCCGCTGCCCGGACAGGAGCTGCCGCCGGTGCCGAGGCGCCGCCCGCACCGCGAGCGTGAGCTGATTGTCAGTGGTGGACCGGACACTGTCAGTGACGGATCTACGGATGGAAAGGAGGCGTCCGATGGCTGAGGAGCCTCAGGAGGCCGGGCACACCGAGCCCGGCTTCCAGAACCCCGTCGCCGGCTTCGGCGTGACCTTCAAGGCCATGTTCAAGAAGCGGCTGACCGAGCAGTACCCGGAGCAGAAGAAGACCACGGCTCCGCGGTTCCACGGACGGCACCAGCTCAACCGCCATCCGGACGGCCTGGAGAAGTGCGTCGGCTGCGAGCTGTGCGCCTGGGCCTGCCCCGCCGACGCCATCTACGTCGAGGGCGCCGACAACACCGACGAGGAGCGCTACTCGCCGGGCGAGCGGTACGGCCGCGTCTACCAGATCAACTACGCCCGCTGCATCCTGTGCGGCCTGTGCATCGAAGCGTGCCCCACGCGCGCGCTGACGATGACCAACGAGTTCGAACTGGCCGACTCCAGCCGCGCCAACCTCATCTACACCAAGGAGCAGCTGCTCGCCGGTCTCGAGGACGGCATGGTCGACACGCCCCACCCGATCTTCCCGGGCACGGACGAACAGGACTACTACCGCGGGCTGGTGACACAGGCCGCGCCCGGCACGGTCCGGCAGACCGCCGTCTCCAGGGGCGAGGTCCCGCAGGAGGCCACGTCCACCTTCGGCGAGGAGGAGCCGGCCTCGGAGAAGGTGATCGGCGGATGAACGCGCAGCACCTCGTCGCCTACGCGACCTCCACCGGTGAGGCCTTCCAGTTCTGGGTCCTCGGCACGGTCGCGGTGATCGGCGCCCTGTGCACCGTCTTCATGAAGAAGGCCGTGCACAGCGCGCTCTGTCTCGCCGGCACGATGATCGTCCTGGCGGTCTTCTACCTCGCCAACGGCGCCTACTTCCTCGGGATCGTCCAGATCGTCGTCTACACCGGCGCGATCATGATGCTGTTCCTGTTCGTGGTGATGCTCGTCGGCGTCACGGCCGCGGACTCGCTGAAGGAGACCATCAAGGGCCAGCGCTGGCTGGCCCTCGTGTGCGGGGTCGGCTTCGGCGTCCTGCTGTTCGCCGGCATCGCGAACGCCTCCCTGACGGAGTTCGCCGGCACCGGCGGGGCGAACGCGAACGGCAACGTGGAGGGCCTCGCGACCCTCATCTTCACCAAGTACGTCTTCGCCTTCGAGATCACCGGCGCCCTGCTGATCACGGCCGCCGTCGGCGCCATGGTGCTCACCCACCGCGAGCGCACCGCACCCGCCAGGACCCAGCGCGAGCTGTCCGAACAGCGCATCCGCGAGGGCACGCACATTCCGCCGCTGCCCGCTCCCGGTGTCTACGCCCGGCACAACGCCGTGGACGTCGCGGGCCTGCTCCCCGACGGCACCCCCTCCGAGCTGACCGTCAGCAAGACGCTGCGCGAGCGCGGCCAGGTCCGTGACGTGTCCGCGGAGGCGCTGAACGACCTGCGGGCGCTGGAACAGCGGGCCGAGGAGCGCCTGGAGCGCAGGCGGGTCGAACCGGCGACGTTCAAGCGGCCCGAGGAGGCGTCCAAGTGAACCCGGTCAACTACCTCTACCTCGCCGCCCTGCTGTTCACGATCGGCGCGACGGGCGTACTGATCCGGCGCAACGCCATCGTGGTCTTCATGTGCATCGAGCTGATGCTGAACGCCTGCAACCTCGCGTTCGTCGTCTTCTCCCGGATGCACGGCAACCTCGACGGCCAGATCATCGCCTTCTTCACGATGGTCGTCGCCGCCGCGGAGGTCGTGGTGGGCCTCGCGATCATCGTGTCGCTGTTCCGTACCCGCCACTCGGCCTCGGTCGACGACGCCAGCCTGATGAAGCTGTAAGGGGTCGGAAGAATCGTGGAGAACCTGATCGCGCTGCTCATCGCGGCGCCCCTGCTCGGAGCGGCCGTCCTCCTGGTCGGCGGCCGGCGCCTCGACCGCGCCGGCCACTGGATCGGCACGCTGCTGTCGACCGCCTCCTTCGTGTTCGGCGTCGTCCTCTTCGCCGACCTGCTCGGCAGGGGCGCCGAACACCGCACGCTGACCCAGCACCTGTGGACGTGGATCTCGGTCGGCAGCTTCCAGGCGGACGTCACCTTCCGCCTGGACCAGCTGTCGATGACGTTCGTGCTGCTGATCACGGGCGTCGGCTCGCTGATCCACCTGTACTCGGTCGGGTACATGGAGCACGACGAGCGCCGCCGCCGCTTCTTCGGCTATCTGAACCTCTTCCTCGCGGCGATGCTGCTGCTCGTCCTCGCCGACAACTACCTGCTGCTCTACGTCGGCTGGGAGGGCGTCGGCCTCGCCTCGTACCTGCTGATCGGCTTCTGGCAGCACAAGCCCAGCGCCGCCACCGCCGCGAAGAAGGCCTTCCTGGTCAACCGCGTCGGCGACATGGGCCTGTCGATCGCGATCATGCTGATGTTCACCACCTTCGGCAGCTTCGCCTTCGGCCCGGTCCTCAGCCACACCGGTGACGCCTCCGAGGGCAAGCTCACCGCGATCGGGCTGATGCTGCTGCTCGCCGCCTGCGGCAAGTCCGCCCAGGTGCCGCTCCAGTCCTGGCTCGGGGACGCCATGGAGGGCCCGACACCGGTCTCGGCCCTGATCCACGCGGCGACCATGGTGACCGCGGGTGTCTACCTGATCGTCCGCTCCGGGGCGCTCTTCGACGCCGCCCCCGACGCCCAGCTGGCCGTCACCGTCGTCGGCGCGGTCACGCTGCTGTTCGGTGCGATCGTCGGTTGCGCCAAGGACGACATCAAGAAGGCGCTGGCCGGCTCGACCATGTCGCAGATCGGCTACATGGTCCTCGCGGCCGGCCTCGGCCCCATCGGCTACGTCTTCGCGATCATGCACCTGGTGACGCACGGCTTCTTCAAGGCCGGCCTGTTCCTGGGCGCCGGCTCGGTCATGCACGGCATGAACGACGAGGTGGACATGCGCAAGTACGGCGGCCTGCGCAGGTACATGCCGGTCACCTTCGTCACCTTCGGCCTCGGCTACCTCGCCATCATCGGCTTCCCCGGCCTGTCCGGCTTCTTCTCCAAGGACAAGATCATCGAGGCGGCCTTCGCCAAGGGCGGCACCGAAGGCTGGATCCTCGGCGGCACGGCCCTGCTCGGCGCGGCCATCACCGCCTTCTACATGACGCGCGTGATGCTGATGACCTTCTTCGGAGAGGAGCGCTGGAAGAACCGACCCACTCGCTCCCCCGAGGCGCCGAGCGCCGAGCCCGTCGCCGAGCACCGCGGCGAGCACGCGGAGCCGCACCCGCACGAGTCCCCGAAGGTCATGACGATCCCGATGATCGTGCTGGCCGTCGGCTCGGTCTTCGCCGGTGGCTTCTTCAGCATCGGCGACCGCTTCCTGCACTGGCTTGAGCCGGTCACCGGCCACCAGGAGGGCGACTCGCCGGTCAGCGCGGGCGTGGTCACCGGGGCCACCATGGTCTGCCTGGTCATCGGCGTCGCCATCGCCTGGGCCCTGTACGGCCGCAGGCCCGTCCCGGCCGTCGCCCCGCGCGGCTCCCTGCTCACCCGCGCGGCCCGCCGCGACCTGCTCCAGGACGACTTCAACCACGTCGTCCTGGTGCGCGGCGGCGAGCACCTGACGCGCTCCCTGGTCTACGTCGACCACACCCTGGTCGACGGCGTCGTCAACGGCACAGCGGCCGGCTTCGGCGGCCTGTCCGGCCGGCTGCGCCGGCTCCAGAACGGCTTCGCCCGCTCCTACGCGGTGTCGATGTTCGGCGGCGCGGCACTCCTGGTCGCCGCGACCCTGCTGATGAGGGCGGTCTGATACCGATGTCCTTTCCTCTGCTGACAGCGACGGCGGCGCTCCCGGCCCTCGGGGCCGTCGCCACGGCCGCCGTACCGGCCACCCGGCGCACCGCCGCCAAGTGGCTGGCGCTGGTCGTCTCGCTCGCCACGCTCGTCCTGGCCGTCACCGTCCTGGTCCGCTTCGACCCGGACGGCGCCCGCTACCAGCTCACCGAGTCCCACGCCTGGATCAGCGACTTCGGGGTCAGGTACGAGCTGGGCGTCGACGGCATCGCGGTCGCGCTGCTCGCGCTGACCGCCGTCCTGATGCCGTTCATCATCCTGGCCGGCTGGCACGACGCGGACCCGCTGGAGACCGGCAACCGCCGCTGGCGGCCCACCCAGGGCTTCTTCGCGCTGATCCTGGCGGTCGAGGCGATGGTGGTCATCTCCTTCGAGGCCACCGACGTCTTCCTCTTCTACATCTTCTTCGAAGCCATGCTCATCCCGATGTACTTCCTCATCGGCGGTTTCGGGGACCGTGCCCACGAGCACGGCGAGGAGGCGGCGGCCACGCAGCGGTCGTACGCAGCGGTGAAGTTCCTGCTCTACAACCTGGTCGGCGGCCTGATCATGCTGGCCGCGGTGATCGGCCTCTACGTGGTGGCCGGGAACTTCAGCCTCCAGCAGATCGCCGAGGCCCGCGCGAGCGGCTCGCTGCACATGGCGACCAGCACGGAGCGCTGGCTCTTCCTCGGCTTCTTCTTCGCCTTCGCGGTCAAGGCGCCGCTGTGGCCCCTGCACACCTGGCTGCCCAACGCCATGCAGGAGTCCACCGCCCCGGTCGCCGTCCTCATCACCGCGGTCGTCGACAAGGTGGGCACCTTCGCGATGCTCCGCTTCTGCCTCCAGCTGTTCCCGCAGGCCAGCAAGTGGGCGACGCCCGTCATCCTCGTCCTGGCGCTCGTCAGCATCCTCTACGGCGCGCTGCTCGCCGTCGGCCAGCGGGACATCAAACGCCTGGTGGCCTACGCGTCGATCTCGCACTTCGGCTTCATCATCATGGGCATCTTCGCGATGACCAGCCAGGGCCAGTCGGGCGCCACCCTCTACATGGTCAACCACGGCATCTCCACGGCCGCGCTGATGCTGGTCGCCGGATTCCTGATCTCCCGGCGCGGCTCGCGGCTCATCGCCGACTACGGAGGCGTGCAGAAGGTGGCCCCGGTACTCGCCGGCACCTTCCTGATCGGCGGCCTCGCCACCCTCTCGCTGCCCGGCCTCGCGCCGTTCGTCAGTGAGTTCCTGGTCCTGGTCGGCACGTTCACCCGCTACCCGGTGATCGGCGTGATCGCCACCCTCGGCATCGTCCTCGCCGCGCTCTACACCCTCGTCCTGTACCAGCGGACGATGACGGGACCGGTGAAACCCGCGGTGGCGGCGATGCCCGACCTCCGCGTGCGCGAGCTGGTGGTCGTCGCACCGCTGATCGCGCTGCTGATCGTGCTGGGCGTCTACCCGAAGCCCGTCACCGACATAGTCAATCCGGCGGTCAAGCAGACCATGTCCGACGTCCAGAAGAAGGACCCCAAGCCCGAGGTGGAGGCGGCCAAGTGAGCGCAGCAGCCGTCCACAGCCTGTGGACAACCGCGGTCGACCCGATCGCGAAGATCGACGCGCCGAAGATCGAATACGGACAGCTGTCACCGGCCCTGATCGTCATCGGCGCGGCGCTGGCCGGGGTGCTCGTCGAGGCGTTCGTACCGCGCAGGTCCCGCTACCACGCACAGCTGATCCTGTCCGCCGCGGCCCTGTGCGCCGCGTTCGCCGCGGTCGTCGCGCTCGCGGCCGGCGGGTACGGCACCACGAAGGCGCACATCGCGGCCATGGGCGCGATCGCGGTCGACGGCCCGGCCCTCTTCCTCCAGGGCACGATCCTGCTGGCCGGCCTGGCCGGCCTGTTCACCTTCGCCGAGCGGCGCCTGGACCCGGCCGCACACGGCAACCGCGTCGACTCCTTCGCCGCGCAGGCCGCCGCCGTACCCGGCAGCGACAACGAGCAGGCAGCGGTGAAGGCCGGGTTCGCCACCACGGAGGTCTTCCCGCTCCTCCTCTTCGCGGTCGGCGGCATGCTGGTCTTCCCGTCGGCCAACGACCTGCTGACCCTCTTCGTGGCCCTGGAGGTCCTCTCCCTGCCGCTGTACCTGCTGTGCGCACTGGCCCGCCGCAAGCGGCTGATGTCACAGGAGGCCGCGGTCAAGTACTTCCTGCTGGGCGCGTTCGCCTCCGCGTTCACCCTGTTCGGCATCGCCCTGCTGTACGGCTACGCCGGCTCGGTGTCGTACGCGCGCATCGCCCAGGTCGTCGACGGCACCGCCACCGACGTGGACCCGGCACTCGCCGGCACCATGGGCAACGACGCGCTGCTGCTGATCGGCTCCGCCATGATCGTGATGGGACTGCTGTTCAAGGTGGGCGCGGTGCCGTTCCACATGTGGACGCCCGACGTCTACCAGGGCGCGCCCACCCCCGTGACCGGCTTCATGGCGGCGGCGACGAAGGTGGCCGCGTTCGGCGCGCTCCTGCGTCTGCTGTACGTCGTCCTGCCCGGGCTGCGCTGGGACTGGCGGCCGGTCATGTGGGCCGTGGCCGTCATCACCATGCTGGGCGGTGCGATCGTCGCCATCACCCAGACCGACATCAAGCGGCTGCTGGCGTACTCGTCCATCGCGCACGCCGGCTTCATCCTCGCGGGCGTCATCGCCACGTCGAAGGAGGGGGTGTCGTCCGTCCTCTTCTACCTGGCCGGCTACTCCTTCGTGACGATCGGCGCGTTCGCCGTGGTCACGCTCGTCCGCGACGCGGGCGGCGAGGCGACCCACCTGTCCAAGTGGGCGGGGCTGGGCCGCCGCTCACCGCTGGTGGCGGCCGTCTTCGCGGTGTTCCTGCTGGCCTTCGCCGGCATCCCGCTGACCTCGGGCTTCGCCGGGAAGTTCGCCGTGTTCAAGGCGGCGGCGGACGGCGGGGCGGCCCCGCTGGTCGTGGTCGGTGTGATCTCCTCGGCGATCGCCGCCTTCTTCTACATCCGGGTGATCGTCCTGATGTTCTTCAGCGAGCCCCGGCCCGACGGCCCCACCGTCGCCGTGCCGTCACCGCTGACCATGGTCGCGATCGGCATGGGAGTGGCGGTGACCCTGGTCCTCGGTGTGGCTCCGCAGTACTTCCTGGACCTGGCCGGCCAGGCCGGAGTCTTCGTCCGCTGATCCCCGGCCCGTGCCCGCCGCTGCCCGGCACCCTCGCTCCGAGGGCGCCGGGCAGCGGCACGTGCGGATCACCGCGGATCACCATTCCGGGGCCGAGGCTGTGGATAACTCCGGCGCTGTCGGTCCGGGCCCCTATGGTTGAGGCAGCGGTCGAGAGACGACACACGGGGGACCGACGGGGGCCAGGACGATGCGCGCGACGGGCGGGATCAGTGAGATGCCACAGGTGACCGAGGGGCCGGGCACGGCCGACAGCGAGGCGCTGGCCACCGACAGCGAGGCACTGGCCACGCTGCACCGGGTCTTCGGATACGGCGCCTTCCGGGGCGAGCAGCAGGCCGTCATCGAGCACGTGGTCGCGGGCGGCGACGCCCTCGTCCTCATGCCGACCGGCGGCGGCAAGTCGCTGTGCTACCAGATCCCGGCCCTGGTCCGGCCCGGCACCGGCGTGGTGGTCTCCCCGCTGATCGCCCTCATGCAGGACCAGGTGGACGCCCTGCGCGCCCTCGGTGTCCGCGCCGGATTCATGAACTCCACCCAGGACTTCGACGAGCGGCGCACGGTCGAGGCCGAGTTCCTCGCCGGTGAGCTGGACCTGCTGTACCTGGCGCCGGAGCGGCTGCGCCTGGACGCCACGCTGGACCTGCTCTCCCGCGGCAAGATCTCCGTCTTCGCCATCGACGAGGCACACTGCGTGGCCCAGTGGGGCCACGACTTCCGCCCCGACTACCTCTCCCTCTCCCTGCTCGGCGAGCGCTGGCCGGACGTCCCGAGGATCGCCCTCACCGCCACGGCCACCCGGGCCACCCACCAGGAGATCACCGAGCGGCTGAACCTGCCGGCGGCCCGCCACTTCGTCGCCAGCTTCGACCGGCCCAACATCCAGTACCGGATCGTGCCCAAGGCCGACCCCAGGAAACAGCTGCTGACCTTCCTCCGGGAGGAGCACCCGGGCGACGCCGGCATCGTGTACTGCCTCTCGCGCAACTCGGTCGAGCGCACGGCGGAGTTCCTGACCGCCAACGGCATCGCGGCGGTGCCCTACCACGCGGGCCTGGACGCCCGGGTCCGCGCCGACCACCAGTCGCGGTTCCTGCGCGAGGACGGCCTGGTGGTGGTGGCGACCATCGCCTTCGGCATGGGCATCGACAAGCCGGACGTCCGCTTCGTCGCGCATCTGGACCTGCCCAAGTCCATCGAGGGTTACTACCAGGAGACCGGCCGCGCGGGCCGCGACGGACTGCCGTCCACGGCGTGGATGGCGTACGGCCTCAACGACGTCATACAGCAGCGCAAGCTCATCCAGTCCGGCGAGGGCGACGAGGCGTTCCGCCGCCGCGCCGCCGCCCACCTCGACGCCATGCTCGCCCTGTGCGAGACGGCCCAGTGCCGCCGCAGCCAGTTGCTCGCCTACTTCGGCCAGGACCCCGAGCCGGTGGCCTGCGGCAACTGCGACACCTGCCTGACCCCGCCGGAGACCTGGGACGGCACCGTCGCCGCGCAGAAGGTGCTGTCCACCGTCGTGCGGCTGCAGCGGGAGCGCGGACAGAAGTTCGGCGCGGTCCAGATCATCGACATCCTGCTCGGCAAGCGCACCGCCAAGGTGATCCAGTTCGATCACGACCAGCTGTCCGTCTTCGGCATCGGCCAGGACCTCACCGAGGGCGAATGGCGGGGCGTGGTCCGCCAGTTGCTCGCCCAGGGCCTGCTCGCGGTCGAGGGGGAGTACGGCACCCTGACGCTCACCGAGGCGAGCGGTTCGGTGCTGCGGCGGGAGCGCGAGGTGCCGCTGCGCAAGGAGCCGAAGAAGCCGGCCGTCGCCCGGTCGCGGTCGGGCAGCGCCTCCGGTGGCGACCGCAGGGCCAGAGCCGCCGCGGCCGAGCTGCCCGGGGAACTGCTCCCCGCCTTCGAGGCCCTGCGGGCCTGGCGGGCCGAACAGGCCCGGGAACAGGGCGTCCCGGCGTACGTCATCTTCCACGACGCCACCCTGCGGGAGATCGTCACCCAGCGGCCGGCTTCGGTGCGTGAACTGGGCACGGTGAACGGCGTCGGCGAGAAGAAGCTGGTGACGTACGGGGAAGGCGTACTGGAGGTCCTGGCCTCTCTGAACGGGTCGGCCCCGGGCGCCACCGCCCCGGCCGCCGCCACCGCGGGGGGCGCCCCGTCCCCGGACGACGACTGGCCCGAGCCGGGGGACGAGCCGGAGCCCGACGACTGGATGTAGCCGGTACGGGCCCCGAGCCCGGCGGACCCGCGCCGGATGCCGGCTGTCGCTGGTCGCCGGGCAGGCTCCGCCACCCGGCAGACGGTCAGGACAGTGCCGTCAGACCCGGCGCGAAAGTGATCAGCAGCGGCACCAGCGGCACCAGCGCGGCCACCGCCGACGTCAGGGCCCGGTGCCGGCGCAGCAGCCGTGGTGGCGGCTCCAGCAGGCGGTCCACGCGTTCGCCGAGCAGACGGCGGCTGGAGTCGCAGGACAGGACACCCCGGTGCTGGTTCAGCTCGATCAGCGCCAGGGCCGTGGTGAGGTGCCCGCAGCGCCGGGACGCCGTGTCGTCGGCGGCCAGTTCGACCAGGCGGTGCGTCTGGTCGCAGAAGTGGGCGAAGAGCGGCACGCGCGGGAAGCCCGTGGCCAGCGCGGCGGACAGGTGCAGCAGCCAGTCGTGGTGGGCGCGGGCGTGGCCGCGTTCGTGGGTGAGGACGGCGTCCAGCTGGTGGTCGGTGAGGCGGTGCAGCGCCCCCGTGGTGACGACCAGCTGCGGCGGGTGTCCGGGCAGCCACCAGGCGTCCGGGTACTCGTCCTCCAGTACCAGCATCGGCCCGCGCGCCGCCGGCAGTCCGGCCGGCAGGTCGGGGGCGCGTTCCCGCAGTTGCGCCCTGGTCCGGCCGCGGCTGCGGCGGGCCTCGACGAGTTCCCGGCCCAGCATGGCCGTCGTCCAGGCGGCCCCGCAGGCCAGCAGCATGGTGAGCGCGGCGGCCCACGCCGGCGCGGCGGACAGGTCGTACGCGGCGGTGACGGCGGGCGGCGCGGGTGCGAACACACGGTCGCGGACGGTGTGGAAGACGGCCGCCGTGCCGAGGACCAGCGCGGTCAGGCAGCACAGCAGGACGGTGGCGACCAGGCACTGCCACACCCACAACGCGACCACGGGGTCCCGCTCGGGCCAGGCGGCGCGGGTCAGCGCGCGCGGTGCCGGCACGGCGGCCGTCAGGGCGACGACGCTCAGCAGGAGCAGGCAGACGGTCATGCCGGGGCTCCGGTTCTCGGTCGGAGAGGCGTGCGGGTGTCGGTGGTGCCGGGCACGCGGCGGGCGGCTGCGCGCCGCGTGGGGTGCATGTCCCTGCCAGTATGACGAAGACGGGCGCTCGGAGTCAGGTGTCGGCGCCGATCCGGCCGGACCGCGCCCGCGCGCGTGGGCGGCTTCCGCGGTGTCACGCGCGCGAGCCCGCGCCGTGCCGGACGCCGTGGAGGCGGCGCCCGGCAGCGATGCGGGCCCGGTCGGCCGAAGGCCGCGACGACGGCCGGCAAGGCCGCGCGACGGCCGGGCGCCCGGGCCGGGAGGACGGCGAGGAGGCCGAGCGTCGGCACAGCGCGGTGGGGCCGGTGTACGGGGTCAGCCGCCCGGGGCCGCTGACCCGGGTGTCACGCCGTCACGACCCGTCCGGTGACCTCGCCCAGTCCCACCCGGCGTCCGTCCGCGCCGGGAGCCCATGCCGTGAACGTCACCACGTCGCCGTCCTCCAGGAACGTCCGCTTGCCGTCCGGCAGTTCGAGGGGGTCACGGCCGTTCCAGGTCAGCTCCAGCAGTGAGCCGCGCTGGTGCTCGGCCGGCCCGCTCACCGTGCCGGAGCCGTACAGGTCGCCGGTGCGCAGCGGGGCGCCGTTGACCGTCATGTGGGCGAGCTGCTGGGCGGCGGTCCAGTACATGGTGGAGAACGGCGGCTCCGAGACCACGTGGTCGTTGATCGCGACGGAGATGCGCAGGTCGTAACCGCCGGGATCCACGCCGGGCGCCGTGTCGTCCAGGTAGGGCAGCAGGGGGTGCGTGCGCTCCGGGGGTGCCACGCGCGCGTGCTCCAGTGCTTCCAGCGGGGTGATCCACGCCGACACCGAGGTGGCGAAGGACTTGGCGAGGAAGGGGCCGAGGGGGACGTACTCCCAGGCCTGGATGTCCCGCGCGGACCAGTCGTTCAGCAGGCACAGCCCGAAGACATGCTCCCGGAAGTCACCGAGCCCGACCGGACGGCCCGGCTGCGAGGGAGCGCCCACGACGAAGCCGACCTCGGCCTCGATGTCCAGCCGTACCGACGGGCCGAAGACGGGCGCCGGGTCGCCCGGGCCCTTGCGCTGTCCGGACGGCCGCACGACGTCCGTGCCCGAGACCACCACCGTGCCGGCGCGCCCGTGGTAACCGACCGGGAGGTGCTTCCAGTTGGGCATGAGGGAGTCCGCGGCGTCCGGGCGGAAGATCCGGCCGGCGTTGCGGGCGTGGTGCTCCGAGGCGTAGAAGTCGACGTAGTCCGCCACCTCGAAGGGCAGGTGCAGGGTCACCTCGGACAGGGGGCGGAACAGCGGCTCGACCGTGGCGCGGTGCGCGGGGTCCGTCACCCAGGAGACGAGGTCGCGCCGTACGTCCGACCAGGTGTCCCGGCCGGCGGCCAGCAGCGGGTTGAGGGTGGGCCCGTCGAGCAGCGAGCGGTGGGGCGAGCCGAGTACCGCGGCGGCGCCGCCCACGTCGAGGACGTGGTCCCCGAGCCGGACTCCGATCGTCCGCTCGGTGCTGCCGGCGGGCGAGAACACGCCGTAGGGAAGGTTGTGCGGGCCGAAGGGGTCGCCCTCGGGGACGTCGAAGGGGGGCATGGGGTGCTGCCTCGCTCTCATCCAGGCCATGCATGGCGCTGCGTTCCATGTGGTCGCGCCACACGTTACGGCCGATCCACGTGTCTTGGGCAGTGCCTTCCAAGGCGCCTGGGAGGTTGCCCGCTCAGTGTCTAAAGAGTTCGCAATGTCCGGATAAATCTTGTCGGAGGCGGTAGTTCCGGCTTAGCGTCCTTTCGGGACGCGGACGGGGCGGATCCGTTCCGACGAGGGGGACACGTGGGGGGACCCGTGGCCGAAGACGCCGCCGGCACGCCGTGGACGGCCGACCGCGACGTGCCGGGCCTGATCGTCAAGTTCGGCCACTATCCGCTGCACCACGGCGGCGTCGGTGTGATCCGCAGCCTGGGCCGCCTGGGTGTGCCCATGTACGCGATCACCGAGGACCCGTACACGCCGGCGGCCTCCTCCCGGTACCTGAGGAAGGCGTTCGTGTGGCCGACGACCGGTGCGGAGGACCCGGGCCACCTGGTGGAGGGCCTGTTGCGGATCGGCCGCCGGATCGGCCGCCCGGCCGTCCTGATCCCGACGGACGAGGAGGCCGCCGTCCTGATCGCCGAGCACCAGGACCACCTGGCCGGCTCCTTCCTCTTCCCGCGCGTGGACCCGGTGCTGCCGCGCCGGCTGGCCAGCAAGCAGGGGCTGCACGAACTGTGCGCGGAGCACGGCGTCGCGAGCCCCACGGCCGCGTTCCCACGGTCGTACCAGGACGTCGTCGCCTTCGCGGACCGCACACGTTTCCCGGTGGTGGCCAAGAACCGTGAGGCGTTCGTGCGGCGCAGGCAGCCCGCGGTGAACGGCACCACGAGGATCGGTACGCGCGAGGGACTGCTCAGCCTGGCCCGCGGCTGGGGCGGGGAGCCCGGCGTCATCCTCCAGGAGTACCTGCCGCGCGAGGACGCGGAGGACTGGATCGTGCACGCCTGCTTCGACCAGGACTCCAGCCCGCTCGCCCTGTTCACCGGCGTCAAGGTGCGCTCCTGGCCGCCGCACGCCGGCATGACGGCGAACGCGTACGTCGTCGACAACCCGGAACTCGCCGGGCTCGCCGCGCGTTTCGTCAAGCAGATCGGCTTCAGCGGCGTCATCGACCTCGACCTGCGCTTCGACCGGCGCGACGGACGGTACAAGCTCCTCGACTTCAACCCGCGCGTGGGCGCCCAGTTCCGGCTCTTCGAGAACGAGTCGGGCGTGGACGTCGTGCGCGCGCTGCACCTGCACCTGACCGGCCGCGCCGTCCCGCAGGGGGAACAGCGCTCCGGCCACCGCTACATCGTGGAGAACATCGACCTCCCCGCCCTCCTCGCCTACCACCGCAGCGGTTACACGACACCGCACGCACCGGTGCGGGCGAGCGGGACGGAGCTGGCCTGGTTCGCGGGTGACGACCCGCTGCCGTTCCTCACGATGCTCGCCCGCTTCGTGCGCCCGGGCGCGAAGCACCTTGGTCAACTGTGGCGGACCCACCGCCGCGGAAGTACGGCCACGAAGTAGGCAAGGCCACGACGGTGTGGCGCACCGCGTCCTGGGGAGGGACTTCGTGATTCGACCGGTTGCAGTCATCGGGGCGGGGCCGTTCGGCCTGTCCACCGCCGCGCATCTGCGGGCACGCGGCATCCCCGTCCGCGTCTTCGGCGAGCCCATGGTCAGCTGGCGTGAGCACATGCCGGAGGGCATGCTCCTCAAGTCGACGCCCGCCGCCTCGAACCTCGACTGCCCCCAGCCCGGCCACACCCTCGCCGACTACTGCGACGCGGCCGGCGTCCGCCGCCTGGTGAGCGACGAGGACATCATCCCGGTGGAGACGTTCACCGCCTACGGCGAGTGGTTCCAGCAGAGGCTGGTCCCCGGCCTGGAGCGGGTGCGTGTCGTCTCGGCCGACCGGGACCCGGGCGGCGGTTTCACCCTCGGGCTGGACTCCGGGGAGGTGTTCACCGCGCGCGCGGTCGTCGTCGCCACCGGTCTGGCCGGGCTCGCCCACCTGCCGCCGGAGCTGGCGGGAGCGGCGACCGGCGGACCGTCCCCGTCCGGTCCCGTCTCGCACAGCTCCCAGCACCACGACCTCGGCCGGTTCGCCGGCCGGGAACTGATCGTCATCGGCGCCGGGCAGTCCGCGCTGGAGACGGCGACGCTCGCGGCCGAAGCGGGTGCGCGCGTGCGCGTGGTCGCGCGCGGACGCGGGCGGGTCGCCTTCGGCAGTCCGCCCTGGCAGCAGCCGGCGTTCCGGCCGCGCTCCCCGTTCGGCCGCGCCTGGTCGCTGTGGGCGCTCAGCCACCACCCGCACCCGTACCGCTTCCTGCCCGAGGCCGCCCGCCACTACCTGGTCCGCCGGGTCCTCGGCCCGCTCGGCGCCTGGTGGCTGCGCGAACGTTTCGAGAGCGGTGTGCGGGTGCGGGACGTCGAGCGGGTGGTGGGCGCCGAGGCCCCGGACGGCAGCCCCGTGCTCACCGTCCGCACCCACGCCGGGCGGACCGAGCGGCTCACCGCCGACCACGTCATCGCCGCCACCGGCTACCGCGTCGATCTCGCGGCGATGGACTTCCTCGGCCACGGACTGCGCACCCGGCTGGCGGTGAGCCGCGGCACGCCCCGACTCGGCCCCGGTTACGTCTCCTCCGTACCGGGTCTGTACTTCACCGGCCTGCCGGCGGCGTCCTCGTACGGGCCGGTGATGCGCTTCGTCTGCGGTACGGAGTTCGCCTCCCCGCGTCTGGCGAGGCACCTGGCGGCGGCCCACGGGTGAGGCGTTGCGTCCGGGCCCGTCACCCGTTCCGCCTCCGTCCGGGCAGCCGGTGCCGAAGCCGCCGGGGCCCACCGTCCAGGGGCCCGCAGGGACCAGCCGGAACCGGCCGGTTGGGGCCGGTCAGCACGTAAGTGCCAGTAGGGACAGGTGAGTCGGCGGGGTGCGGTGTCCGTATTCTCTGATCATGGCACCCACCCCCGCGTACGCCCTGATCGCCACCGACCTGGACGGGACGCTGCTGCGCGGCGACGACACCGTCTCCGACCGGTCGCTCGCCGCGCTCGCGCGGGTGGCGCGGGCCGGTGCCCGTCACCTGGTGGTGACGGGCCGTCCCGCCCCGCGGGTACGGCCGCTCCTTGCGCACCTCGGCTGCACGGGGCTCGCGGTGTGCGGGCAGGGCGCGCAGCTCTACGACGCCGGGACCGGCCGCCTGCTGTGGTCGGTCCGGCTGGACCGGGAGCTGGCGGAGACCGCGCTCGGCAAGATCGAGGCGGAGGTGGGGCAGGTCTTCGCGGCGGTCGACCAGGACGGCGTGGACGGCCTCACGCTCATCGAGCCCGGCTACCGGATGCCCCATCCGACGCTGCCCGCGCTGCGGGTCCGCCGGCGGGACGACCTGTGGCGCGCGCCCATCAGCAAGGTGCTGCTGCGTCATGCCGCCCTGTCCGACGACGACCTGGCGGCCGTGGCGCGTGCGGTGGTGGGCTCGCTGGCGACGGTCACGATGTCGGGGCCGGGGACCGTGGAGCTCCAGCCGAGCGGGGTGACCAAGGCGACGGGGCTGGCGCTGGCCGCCGAGCGGCTGGGGATCGGGGCCGGACGGGCCCTCGCCTTCGGTGACATGCCCAACGACATCCCGATGTTCGAGTGGGCCGGCCACGGCGTCGCGATGGCCAACGCCCACGCCGAGCTCAGGGCGGTCGCGGACGAGGTCACCTCGTCCAACGAGGACGACGGCATCGCCGTCGTCCTCGAGAGACTGTTCCCGGCCGACTGACCGGGATGTCAGCAGCGCCCGCCGCCGGTGCCGGTCAGTACGCGCCGAACACGTTGTCGATCGAGCCGTACCGCGCGGCCGCGTAGTTGCAGGCGGCGGTGATGTTCGCGACCGGGTCGTAGATGTCGAACGACGTTCCGGCCACGTGGTAGGCCTTGAAGGTGGGGTCGATGACCTGGAGCAGGCCCTTGGACGGGATGCCCGCGGCCGCGTTGGAGTCCCACAGGTTGATGGCGGCCGGGTTGCCCGACGACTCGCGGATGATGTTGCGGTAGATGCCGTTGTAGGTGCCCGGGATGCCCTTCTGAGCCATGATCGCGAGCGACTCGCGGATCCAGCCGTCGAGGGTGTTCGGGTAGCCGGCGGGGGTGCCGGCGGCCGTCACGGCGGTGGTGGTGGCCGCGGCGGCGCTGGTGGCGCCGACGAGCGGCAGTGCGAGGAGGGCGGCGCCGGTGCCCGCGGCGGCGAGGGCGCGGACGAGGCGGCTGTTGCGGTGGCGGCGGTACTGAACGGCGGCAGACATGGGTGTTCCTCTCCGACGCCTGCGAGGTGAGCTGTCGGGTTCGGGCGGGGAGGCGCCCGGCCGCGCCCTGGAGAAGGCACGGCTTCACCCCTAGCCGTTCCGGCGCGGCGTGTGCCGTGCCGGAACGGCGGCTTACCTGGGTCCCCCGCTCCTGCCGTACGAATGAGTTCGTGGATGGGTGATGTGGGCGGCGGCAGGATTAGGCGTCCGCCCGACGGCCGGGAACGTATGCGAGAGCACATGTCGGGAACAAGTGCCGGAATCACACAACGCACTATTTGACCTTGATCGACGCTGTATGGGGCACTTGATCCTTTGCGGCTGCCAACCCTCAACTCGCCTATGGCGCAGGGGCTCGGGAGGGTGTGGGCGTGCGGATCGGCCGGACCGGCGCGTGACCCAATTCACGAAATAGCAAATCGCTCCAAAACGGACAAGAAGGGAATCGGGGCGTTCCGGTCCTGAAGTCCGGTGGCGGGGGAACCGGGATCGGGCGCACGTCATTGCCGCGGGTGCGGGCGGTTGGCCGAAAGGGGGCGGGCGGAAGAAGTGGAGACATTACGACACCGTAGGCAAATTACCGTTAAGTCGATAAATGTCCCTTCTTACCACCCGATCACACTCCTGCCCGCTCTGATCTGATACCGCCCAGGCTGGACCGGTGGGCGCTATCGGTGATCGAAAGAGGACCGGATACGCTGAGTTGAGTGAGGGCAGCGACCTATCGACAAACCGTGTGATCGCCAGCAGACAGCAGCAGACAGGAGACCCCTCGTGACCGTCGTCGGGCCGTTTGGGCTGAGCGTGCGGGACCAGGCTCTGGAAGCCGATGTCCAGGCCGGATTGACGGCTGTCGAGGAAGGCTTGCTCGAGGCCACCAAGAGCGAGGTCCCGTTCATCACGGAGGCCGCGCAGCACCTCGTACGGGCCGGTGGGAAGCGGTTCAGGCCGCTGCTCGTGATGCTCGCGGCACAGTTCGGCGACCCCTACGCGCCGGGTGTCGTACCCTCCGCCGTGGTCGTGGAGCTGACCCATCTGGCCACGCTGTACCACGACGACGTGATGGACGAGGCGGCCGTGCGGCGCGGCGTGGCCAGCGCCAACACGCGCTGGGGCAACTCCGTCGCGGTCCTCACCGGCGACTTCCTCTTCGCCCGCGCCTCCCAGATCCTCGCCGACCTCGGGCCCGAGGCGGTCCGGGTGCAGGCCCTGGCGTTCGAACGACTGGTAACCGGCCAGATTCTGGAGACCGCGGGCCCCTCGGACGGCCGCGACCCGGTCGAGCACTACCTGGACGTGCTCGGCGGCAAGACGGGCTCCCTGGTGGCGGTGTCGTGCCGGTTCGGCGCGATGATGTCCGGCGCCGACGAGAGGGTCGTCGACGTGCTCACCCAGTACGGCGAACGGCTGGGCGTCGCCTTCCAGCTCGCCGACGACGTCCTGGACATCGCCTCCGACTCCCACGAGTCCGGCAAGACCCCGGGCACCGACCTGCGCGAGGGCATCCCCACCCTCCCCGTGCTCCGGCTGCGCGAGCGGGCCGCCCGGCTGGGCCGGTCCGAGGACCTCGCGCTGTGCGAGCTGCTGGACTCCGACCTCAGCGACGACGCCCGGCACGCCGAGGCGCTGACCGCGCTGCGCGCGCATCCCGCGCTGGAACAGGCCCGCCGGGACACCGTGCGGTACGCGGAGGAGGCGCGGGCCGCGCTGGCGCCGCTGCGCGAGTGCGACGCCAAGGCGGCGCTGCTGGAGCTGTGCGACGCGGTGGTGCACCGCGCCGGCTGAACCGGCCCGGCACCCCTTCGGGCGGCGTCTTCCGTACGACCCCTACGGGTCGGGGGAGATGCCGCCTTCGTATGTCATACCGCAGGCGTACACGGAGTTGGCCCCGAGGGCTGACGCTTCCGTGCGGCCGATTTGGTCAGATGGTCACTACGGAAAACACCACTCCTCACCGATTCGGGTGAGAATGGCGGCTCAGGTGGACCAGCGCGAGGACAGCCGCCGCCGACGACGGAGGTAAGGCACACATGGCACCGTACGCATCCGACGACGCAGTGGACGCCGCGCGCGACGAGGACCCGCGTTCCGGCCGGCGCAAGGCCGCCCGGTACGCCGTCCCGGTCGCGGTGGTGGGGGTGGCCGCGGTCACGATCGGCCTCGTCCCGGCGCTCGCCGACTCCGGTGACCCCGACCTGCCGAAGATCAGCGCACAACAGCTCGTCGAGAAGATCGCCAGGTCGGACGTGCAGCAGCTGTCCGGCACCGTGAAGATCAGCACCGACCTCGGGCTGCCCGAACTCGGCGGCCTGGAGAACAGCCTGCTCTCCGGGGCGGACAAGGGCTCCGGCGACGGCTCCTCCGCCGACCCGCGGACCAGGCTCACCGAGCTGGTCTCCGGCACGCACACCCTGCGCGTCGCAGCCGACGGCCCCGACCGGCAGAAGCTGTCGCTGCTGGAGAGCGGCGCCGAGTACAGCCTGATCCACGACGGCAAGGACGTCTGGGGCTACGACAGCAAGAGCAACGAGGTCCACCACTCCACCGCGGCCGGCTCTGGGGGCCACGGGGCCGAACCGCCGGCGATGCCGAAGGACTTCGCCGACAAGGCCCTGAAATCGGTCGACGACACCACGTCCGTCACCGTCGACGGCACCGCCCAGGTCGCCGGGCGCGACGCCTACAAGCTGCTGATCAAGCCCAGGCAGTCCGGTACCACCGTCGGCGCGATCAGCATCGCCGTGGACGCGCGGACGGGCCTGCCGCTGAAGTTCACGCTGACCCCGAGCGGCGGCGGTGCCGCCGTCGTCGACGCCGGCTTCACCCGGGTCTCCTTCGCCGAACCGGCCGCCTCCACCTTCGACTTCACCCCGCCCAAGGGCGCGAAGGTCACCGAGGAGAAGGACGGGTCCCCGGGACGGGAGCACGCCCCGGGGAACGGCGGGAAGTTCAGGGACGGGTCCCCGGCGCGGGGGCACGCCCCGCGGGACGGCGGGGAGTTCGCCAAGGGACTGGGCGGGGCCACGGTCCTCGGCAAGGGCTGGACGTCCGTCGCCGCCTTCGACACCGGCGCCAAGGGCGGCCTGCCCACCGGCGCCGAGGGCGGTGACCTCGGCGGCTTCCTCGGCTCGCTCGGCGAGCCGGTCTCCGGCGCCTTCGGCAAGGGCACGGTCTTCTCCACCCGTCTGGTCAACGCCCTGATCACCGACGACGGCAAGGTCTACGCCGGCGCGGTCACCAAGGACGCCCTGGTGAAGGCGGCCGACGCGGCGAAGTAGCCCGTCCGGGCACGACGAAGCGAGGGGGAGGGGAGCCGATGGACGAACCGTCCGCCGCGAGACCCGGCCCGGGGCACACGCCGGATCCCGGGCCGGCGGTGGCGCGGGCGAGCGTCATCGCCACGCGCGGGCTCACCAAGCGCTACCGCGGCGGACAGCTCGCCGTCGACGGTCTCGACCTGACCGTCCCGGCGGGCAGCGTCTTCGGCTTCCTCGGCCCCAACGGCTCCGGCAAGACCACCACCATCCGCATGCTCATGGGCCTGATCGAACCGACCGCGGGCACGGTCCGGGTCCTGGACCGGCCCATGCCCCGGGCCGCCCGCACGGTCCTTCCGCAGGTCGGCGCGCTCATCGAGGGCCCCGCCCTGTACGGCTTCCTCTCCGGCCGGGACAACCTGCTGCGCTACGACGCCGCCGACCCGGCCGCCGACCCGCGCACCCGGCGCGCCCGCGTCGCGGCCGCACTGGACCGGGTCGGTCTCACGGCCGCCGCCGGGAAGAAGGCGAAGGCGTACTCGCTGGGCATGAAACAGCGCCTCGGGCTGGCTGCCGCGCTGCTCCGGCCCCGCAGGCTGCTGGTCCTGGACGAGCCCACCAACGGCCTCGACCCGCAGGGCATGCGGGAGATCCGCAGCCTGATCCGGGAGCTGGCCGCCGACGGCACGACCGTCTTCCTCTCCTCCCATCTCCTCGACGAGATCGAGCAGGTGTGCACGCACGCGGCGGTCATGACGCGGGGCCGGCTCGTCACCCAGGGGCCGGTGGCCGACCTGGCGGCCGGAGCGCGCGGCCGGCTGGTGGTGAGCACCCCGGACGCGGCCGAGGCGGCCCGGGTGCTCAAGGAGCAGGGCGTCGGGGACGTGACCGCCGACGGCGACCGGGTCACCGGCGAACCCCCCGCCCGGGACCTCGCCGAGGTGACCGCCGCCCTCGTCACCGCGGGCGTCCGCGTCCGGGGTCTCACCGTCGAACGGGCCTCGCTGGAGGACGCGTTCGTCGCGCTGACGGGGGAGGGCTTCGATGTCGCGCGCTGACCCGCCCCGAACGGACGCCGTGCGCCGGCCGAACCCGCTGTGGACGTTCGGACTGCTGCGCAGCGAGCTGGTCACCACCGTCCGCCGCTGGCGCACGCTCGCCCTGCTCGGGGTGCTGGCGGCGGTGCCGGTACTGATCGGGATCGCGGTGCGGATCGAGACGCGCGACGGCGCCCGGGCGGGCGGCAACGGCGCGGGCCCGGCGTTCCTCACGCAGGTCACCAACAACGGACTGTTCCTGGTCTTCACCGCGCTGGCCGCCACCCTGCCGTTCTTCCTGCCGATGGCCGTCGCCGTCGTCGCGGGCGACGCGATCGCGGGGGAGGCGGGCGGCGGCACCCTGCGCTATCTGCTGGTCGCTCCGGCCGGCCGCACCAGGCTGCTGCTCACCAAGTACGCGACGGTGCTGGTTTTCTGCCTGCTCGCCACCCTGGTCGTCGCGGTCTCCGCGCTGGCCGTCGGGGCGCTGCTCTTCCCGCTGGGCGACCTGACCACGATCTCCGGCACCCGGATCAGCCTCGCCGAGGGGCTCGGCCGGGCCCTGCTCATCGCCCTGGTCGTGGCGGCCTCGCTGGTCGGGGTGGCGGCCGTCGGCCTGTTCGTGTCGACGCTCACCCAGAGCGGCATCGCGGCCATGGCGACCACGGTCGGCCTGCTCATCACCGTCCAGATCGTCGACCAGATACCCCAGCTGCACGCGCTCCAGCCGTATCTGTTCCCGCACTACTGGCTGTCCTTCGCCGACCTGATGCGCGACCCCGTCTACTGGGACGGCCTGACGCGCGACCTCGGCCTGCAGGCGTTGTACGCGGCCGTGTTCGGCTCGGCGGCCTGGGCGCGGTTCACGACGAGGGACATCAGCGCGTGACCTCGGGCCACGCGGCTCGGACGCCGGCCGTCTCGTGCGGGAAGCGCGCGAGCGGAGCGTCCTGCGCGAAGAACGTCTTCGCGCGCGCGAGCGCGTCCGTGTCCCCGCGTACGTCACCGGGCGCGCTGCCGTTGCCGAGCAGGACCCCGCCGAAACGCATCCTCAGGTAGGCGGCCGAGTGGGTGAGCGTGCCGGCGTAGGGGGCGGCGACCGACGGCTCGTCGGCCGCGAGGGCGGCGACGCCCCAGAGCGTACGGCCGGCCATCGTGCCCCTGAAGTCGACGCCGGGGGTGCGCAGCCAGGCCGACCAGTAGTCGAGGTAGCGCTTGGTGAGGCTGGACACCGAGTACCAGTACAGCGGTGAGGCGATCACGATGTCGGTCGCCGCGAGCGTGGCGTCCAGCAGCAGGCCGGCGGGGGTGTCCGGCGACGGCCGGACGTGGTCGCTGTCGTGCCGCAGGTCCACGAAGTCGGGCAGGGGGTGGTCGGCGAGCCGGATCCAGCGCTGCTCGACGTCCTCGGGCAGCTGCTCGGCTGCCGCGCGGGCCAGCATCTCGGTGTTGCCCCCGGCGCGGGCGCTGCCCAGGACGAAGAGGAAGCGGCGGGTCATGGGTCCCCCAGGTGGGTGAGGTCGTACCGCGAATCAAGGCACGTGCATCTTATGCACGTGCATGTAAATTTGACCAGAGTGTGGCTGGTGCGAGGCTGTGACGTCGCGGTGACGCGGGAACCCGGCCTACCCGACAGACTGGGTGGCGGGACGCGTACGACCGGATCGCGGCGCCTGGGGAGTGAGGGGCAACCGATGGCTCGAGTCAGCTTCGAGAAGAAGCGGGCGCTTCAGCCCGTGGCGCATCCGGCGGCGGCGTCCGTCCAGGTGTTCGGCACGGGGGACGCGGCGGTGGACGGGGCCCCGGTCGTCGCGGCACCGGGCGAGGAGATCCAGCAGGCCGTCCTGAACCACCTCCAGCGCCTGGCCATCAGCGTCGGCGCCCCCATACGCGCCACGGTCCGCGACGACCGCACGGGCTGGGTGGTCCCCCTGGAGGTCGCGACGGACGGCTCCAGCCGGACGACGGGGGAGCCGGTCCGGGTGCCGGCGCCTCCGCAACCGGGCGCGGGCACACCGACGAGGACCGCCGCCGCCGTGCCGCGGGCCGCCGCCGTACCGCGGGCCGCCGCCGTGCGTACGGAGGCAGCCACCGCCACCGCCGTCCGTACGGATGCCGCCACCGCCGTACCGGCGAGGTCCGTCGCCGCCATACCGCCGGAGGCCGTCCTCGCCGTGTCGCGGGAGGCTGTCGCCCCCACTCCGGCCCGCGGGTTCGACGCCGTCGCCGAGGAGGTGCTCGGAGACGGGCCCCTGACCGAGACCGCCGAGGGGGCCGAGCTGCTCACCGAGCCGATGACCCGCATCAACGAGGCCGTACGGGCGGGCCGTATCGACGCGGCGGCGGAACTGGTCGACCGTACGCTCGCCGAGGCCACCGCCGTGCTCGGCACCCACCACGCCGAGGTGCTGCACCTGCGGGAACTGTCCGCCTACATCGCCTACCTGGCGGGCGACCCGGTCCGCGCCTTCCGGCTGTCCCTGGACCTGGCCCGGCTGCGCCGCAGCGCACGGGATGGGGAGGCCGCCTACGGCAACGTGCAGAGCGCGGCGACGGCCTGGCGCGCGGTGCGCGACCCCGAGGAGGGCCTGCGGCTGGGGCGCGACCTGATCGACCTGTGGACGGACCTCAGCGCCGAGCCCGGCCCCGCAGCCGACGATCCGCGCCCCCTGGAGTCCGCTCGCGCCCGCATGGTCCGCCTGTCCGACCGCGCGGCCCGCGCCGCCCGGCCCTGACCCCGCCGCCCACCGTCACCGCACCCCTGCCGGCCCCGGCCGCACCCCTGGGCCCTCTCCGGCCTGATCCGAACGAAAGACCCTAGTGGACGCAGAACTCGTTGTCCTCCGGATCGGCCATCACCACCCACTGGCCGGCGGGCTCCGCCATCTCCCGCAGCACCCGCGCGCCCAGCGCCTCCAGCCGTGCCACCTCCTGTGCGCGCCGGTCCGGGCCGGGGTGCAGGTCGAGGTGGAGCCGGTTCTTGCCGGTCTTCGGTTCCGGAACGCGCTGGAACAGCAGCCGCCGTCCGAGCCCGGTGCCGCTCTGCGGGTCGTACGGGTCGTCGGGGTGCCGTACGGCGATCAGGTCCCGGAAGGCGAGCCGCCCGTGGTACTCGACGGTGGCCTCGCCCGACAGCGCGCCCAGGGACAGCAGCTGTTCGACGAGGGCGCTGTTGTCCTCGGCCGTGTAGTGCAGCGCGGCGGCCCAGAAATCGGCCTGGGTGTGCGGGTCGGCCGCGTCGACGACGAGCTTCCAGTGCAGCGGGGCGGGCGCCTGTGTGGTCATGGCTCCCACTTATAACCGGACCCGGCGCGGAAGGATCCGTTCCGCGCCGGTCAGGCGTCGGCGGGAGTCGACGCCTGAGCCGACGTGGGCGCCGACGCGGGAGCCGTGGCGCCGGCCGGCGCCGGTACGGCGTACCGTGCCGTCCGCCGCGCGGTGCGCAGCGCGTCGCCCGTGAGCAGGATCAGCGCCAGCCAGACCAGCGCGAACCCGGCCCACCGCTCGGCCGGCATGGCCTCGTGGAAGTAGACGACGCCGAGCAGGAACTGGAAGACGGGGGCCAGGTACTGCAACAGGCCCAGCGTCGACAGGGGCACCCGGATCGCCGCCGCGCCGAAGCAGACCAGGGGGAGTGCGGTGACGACACCGGTCGAGGCGAGCAGGGCGGCGTGGCCGGTCCCCCCGGTCACGAAGGTGCACTCGCCGCGCGTGGTCAGCCACACCAGATAGCCGAGCGCCGGGACGAACTGGACCGCGGTCTCGGCGGCCAGCGACTCGACGCCGCCGAGGCCGACCTTCTTCTTCACCAGCCCGTACGTGGCGAAGGAGAAGGCGAGGCAGAGGGAGATCCACGGCGGGTGGCCGTAGCCGACGGTCAGGACGACGACGGCGGTCAGGCCGACCGCGACCGCGGCCCACTGCACGGGCCGCAGCCGTTCCTTCAGGACGAGCACGCCTATCGCGATGGTGACCAGCGGGTTGATGAAGTAGCCGAGCGAGGCCTCCACGACGTGGCCGGCGTTCACCGCCCAGATGTAGACGCCCCAGTTCACGGTGATGACGGCGGCCGCCACGGTGATGAGGCCGAGCTGTCGGGGGCGGCGCAGCAGCTCGCCGGCCCAGGCCCAGCGGCGGACGAAGAGCAGCGCGACGGCCACGAACGCGAGGGACCACACCATGCGGTGGGCCAGGATCTCCGCGGCCCCGGCCGGCTTGAGCAGGGGCCAGAACAGGGGGACCAGCCCCCACATCCCGTACGCGGCGAAGCCGTTCAGCAGGCCTGTGCGGTGCTCACCCTCGGACGTCCCGGCCACGTCCCCTCCTTCCGCCCGCGCACCCGGCGTACGCACGCGAGAACGAAGGTAACGCCGGGCACCCTCGACTGTCATGCCCGTATCGCCATACGGTCATGACAGTCGGGGAGACGCCGGGGTCAGCCCTCGAGCGCGGCGGCGACTGCCGCGGCGAGCGGAGTGGCCGGCCGGCCGATGAGCCGGGACAGGTCGCCGGAGGAGACGACCAGCTCCCCCTTCTCGATCGAGGCATCCACTCCGGCCAGGATCCCGGCCACCGGCGCGGGCAGCCCGGCGCCGGTCAGGATGCCGGTGAGGGCCTCGACCGTGACCGGGGTGTAGGCGATCTCCAGGCCGGTCCGCCGGCTCAGCTCGGCCGCGTACTCGGCGAAGCTCCACGCCTCGTCGCCGCCCAGCTCGTACGTCGTGTTCTCGTGCCCCTCGCCGGTCAGCACCGCGACCGCGGCGGCGGCGTAGTCGGCGCGGGCGGCCGAGGAGACCCGGCCGTCGCCGGCGGCGGCCACGACCGCCCGGTGCTCCAGGACCGGGGCCAGGTGCTCGGTGTAGTTCTCGTGGTACCAGCCGTTGCGCAGCAGGCTGTAGGGCAGACCGGAGGCGAGCAGCACCTCTTCGGTGGCCCGGTGGTCGTCGGCCAGCGCGGCCGTCAGGGCGCCCGGGGCGCTGGTGTAGGCCAGCAGCGCCACCCCGGCGGCCTTGGCGGCGTCGATGACCACGCCGTGCTGGCGCGCCCGGCCCTTGTCGAACTCGTTGCCGGAGATCAGCAGGACCTTGTCGCCGGCGGCGAACAGGCCGTCGAAGGTCTCGGGGGCGTTGTAGTCGGCGACGGCCAGGCGCACGCCCCGGGCCGCGAGGCCGGCGCCCTTCGCCTCGTCGCGCACGACGGCGGTGATCTGTTCCGCCGGGACCTTCTTCAGCAGCTGCTCCACGACATGACGGCCGAGCTGTCCGGTGGCTCCGGTGACGATGATGCTCATGGTTCAGCGCTCCTGTGGGTTCTCGGGGGTCTCGCTCTCGCTGACACTCACCGTAGGGATGGCGCTATCAAATGGAAAGTACCCACTTTGAAGTAAGGTACTGGCATGACAGTAAGCAGGCGGACCCTGGACGCCGAGACGCTCTGCCCCTACCGGCTCGTCCTGGAACACGTCACCAGCCGCTGGGGCGTCCTCGTCCTCGTGGAACTGCTAGAGCGGCCGTACCGCTTCAGCGAGCTGCGCCGGACGATCAGCCGGACCGGGGGCCGGGACGTCAGCGAGAAGATGCTCACCCAGACCCTCCAGACCCTCGAACGCGACGGCCTGGTGCACCGCGACGCCAAACCGGTCATCCCGCCCCGCGTCGACTACTCGCTCACCGGCCTCGGCCGCGAGGCGGCGGAACAGGTGCGCGCCCTCGCCGGCTGGACGCGGCACCGCATGGACGAGGTGGAGAGGGCCCGCCGGGCCTACGACGAGCGGCGGCGCGCGAACGAAGAGGCCCGGGGCATCCCGCCCCGGGCCTCGTGAACCGGCGGACGGGTCAGCCGACGACCGTCCAGGTGTCCCCGCCGGCCAGCAGCGCGCCCAGGTCGCCCTTGCCGCGCTGCTCGACGGCCGTGTCGAGCTGGTCGGCCATCTGGGTGTCGTAGACCGGCCGCTCGACGGAGCGGAACACGCCGACCGGAGTGTGGTGCAGGGTGTCCGGGTCGGCCAGCCGGGACAGGGCGAACGCGGTGGTGGGCGACGCGGCGTGGGCGTCGTGCACCACGATGTCCGCCTCGTTCTCCGCGGTCACCGTCACCACCCTCAGATCACCGGTCCGCGGGTCCCGTACCACGCCTCTCGCCCCGTCGGCACCGAAGCGGATCGGCTGCCCGTGCTCCAGCCGGATCAGCGCCTCCTCGGCCCGCTGCTTGTCCTTCAGGGCGTCGAAGGCGCCGTCGTTGAAGATGTTGCAGTTCTGGTAGATCTCGATCAGGGCCGTGCCCGGGTGGGCGGCGGCCTGCCGGAGCACCTCCGTGAGGTGCTTGCGGTCGGAGTCGATGGTGCGCGCCACGAACGACGCCTCCGCGCCGATGGCGAGCGAGACGGGGTTGAAGGGGGCGTCGAGCGAGCCCATCGGCGTCGACTTGGTGATCTTGCCGACCTCGGAGGTCGGCGAGTACTGGCCCTTGGTCAGGCCGTAGATCCGGTTGTTGAACAGCAGGATCTTCAGGTTGACGTTGCGGCGCAGGGCGTGGATCAGATGATTGCCGCCGATGGACAGCGCGTCGCCGTCACCGGTGACGACCCACACGCTCAGGTCACGGCGGGAGGCGGCCAGGCCGGTCGCGATGGCCGGGGCACGCCCGTGGATGGAGTGCATCCCGTAGGTGTTCATGTAGTACGGGAAGCGGGAGGAGCAGCCGATACCGGAGACGAAGACGATGTTCTCGCGCGCCAGGCCCAGCTCCGGCATGAAGCCCTGCACGGCCGCGAGGATCGCGTAGTCACCGCAGCCCGGGCACCAGCGCACCTCCTGGTCCGACTTGAAGTCCTTCATCGACTGCTTGGCCTCGGCCTTGGGGACCAGGTGCAGCAGTCCGTTGCCGGCGTCAGTCATCGATGGCCTCCTTCAGCGCCGTGGCGAGCTGTTCCGCCTTGAACGGCATGCCGTTGACCTGGTTGTAGGAGTGGGCGTCGACCAGGTATCTGGCCCGGACCAGAGTGGCGAGCTGCCCGAGGTTCATCTCGGGGATCACGATCTTGTCGTAGCTCCTCAGGACCGTGCCGAGGTTGCGGGGGAAGGGGTTGAGGTGGCGCAGATGGGCCTGCGCGATCGGCTCCCCGGCCGTCCGCAGCCGCCGTACCGCCGCCGTGATCGGCCCGTAGGTGGAACCCCAGCCCAGGACCAGGGTCCGGGCGCCGTGCGGGTCGTCCACCTCCACGTCGGGGACGTCGATGCCGTCGATCTTGGCCTGCCGGGTGCGGACCATGAAGTCGTGGTTGGCCGGGTCGTAGGAGATGTTGCCCGTGCCGTCCTGCTTCTCGATGCCGCCGATCCGGTGCTCCAGGCCCGGAGTGCCCGGCACCGCCCAGGGCCGGGCCAGGGTCCGCGGGTCCCGCTTGTAGGGCTGGAAGACCTCCGTGCCGTCCTGCAGCGTGTGGTTCGGGCCGGAGGCGAACTGCACCCGCAGGTCGGGCAGTTCGTCGATCTCGGGGATGCGCCACGGCTCGGAACCGTTGGCCAGGTAGCCGTCCGACAGCAGCATCACCGGCGTGCGGTACGTCAGCGCGATCCGGGCCGCCTCCACGGCGGCGTCGAAACAGTCGGCCGGGGTCCTCGGCGCGACCACCGGCACCGGCGCCTCGCCGTTGCGGCCGTACATCGCCTGCAACAGGTCGGCCTGCTCGGTCTTGGTAGGCAGACCGGTGGACGGGCCGCCGCGCTGGATGTCGACGACCAGCAGCGGCAGCTCCAGCGACACCGCGAGACCGATCGTCTCCGACTTCAGCGCCACACCCGGGCCCGACGTCGTCGTCACCGCCAGCGAACCGCCGAACGCCGCGCCCAGCGCCGCGCCGATGCCCGCGATCTCGTCCTCGGCCTGGAAGGTGCGCACGCCGAAGTTCTTGTGCCGGCTCAGCTCGTGCAGGATGTCCGAGGCCGGCGTGATCGGGTACGACCCCAGGAACAGGGGCAGATCCGCCTGCCGCGACGCGGCGATCAGGCCGTAGGCCAGGGCGAGGTTCCCGGAGATGTTCCGGTAGGTGCCGACCGGGAACGCCCGGGCGGCCGGGGCGACCTCGTAGGAGACCGCGAAGTCCTCCGTCGTCTCGCCGAAGTTCCAGCCCGCCCGGAACGCGGCGATGTTCGCGGCGGCGATGTCCGGCTTCTTCGCGAACTTGCTCCGCAGGAACGCCTCCGTGCCCTCGGTGGGCCGGTGGTACATCCAGCTCAGCAGGCCCAGCGCGAACATGTTCTTGCTGCGCTCGGCCTCCTTGCGGGAGAGGGCGAACTCCTTCAGCGCCTCGACCGTGAGCGTGGTCAGCGGCACCGGGTGAAGGCTGTAGCCGTCGAGCGAGCCGTCCTCCAGCGGAGAGCCGGCATAGCCGACCTTCTGGAGGGCCCGCTTGGTGAACTCGTCGGTGTTGACGATGATCTCGGCCCCGCGCGGAAGGTCGCCGATGTTGGCCTTCAGGGCGGCCGGGTTCATCGCGACCAGGACGTTCGGCGCGTCTCCCGGGGTGAGGATGTCGTGGTCGGCGAAGTGCAGCTGGAAGGACGAGACACCCGGCAGGGTGCCGGCGGGGGCGCGGATCTCGGCGGGGAAGTTCGGCAGGGTGGAGAGGTCGTTGCCGAAGGTGGCGGTCTCCGAGGTGAACCTGTCACCGGTGAGCTGCATGCCGTCACCCGAGTCCCCCGCGAACCGGATGATCACCCGGTCCAGGCGCCGCACGTCCTTCGCGCCGCCCGGTTTGCGCTGTTCTCCCACGACAGATCCGTCGTCGGCCTGCTCCGCTGGGCTGCTGACCTGGCTGGTCACTGAACTGGACCTCCTTCGAGGCGGCTGTCCGGGGCGCGGTCGTCCCACGGACCATCCCGGATCAACCCTACGTCGGTTAGGGTCGCCTTCCCGAGGTCTTCCTTGAATCGGACGACATTTCGAGACGGCCTGTCGCGCTGAGTCACATCATGTCCCGCGTCGCCGCACCGTCGGCAACGGCGCTCCCCGCGCGTTCCCGGTTCTCCTCCGGACCTTTCACCCGGCCGCGCGTCCTCGGTCTCCCTCTCCGGGATTCCGGTCCGGCCGCGCGTTTCCCGGGTACCGCTCGGGGGCTTCCTTCCGGCCCTCCCTCCGGGCGCCCGCCTCCAACGGAAGCGGGGCGCACTGACGGCGCGCTGACACGGTGCTGACGCCGGGCCGTCCGGGTCAGGAGTTCAGGTACGTGAGAACGGCCAGAACCCGACGGTGGTCCCCGACGCTCGGGGCCAGACCGAGCTTCAGGAAGATGTTGCTGACGTGCTTCTCCACGGCCCCGTCGCTGACCACCAGCTGCCGGGCGATCGCCGAGTTCGTCCGCCCCTCCGCCATCAGCCCGAGCACCTCGCGCTCCCGCGGGGTCAGCCCCACCAGCACGTCCTGCTTGCGGCTGCGGCCGAGCAACTGGGCCACCACCTCCGGGTCCAGCGCCGTACCGCCCTCGGCGACCCGCACCACCGCGTCCACGAAGTCCCGTACGTCCGCGACCCGGTCCTTCAGCAGATAGCCCACGCCGCGGCTGGATCCGGCCAGCAGCTCGGTGGCATAACGCTCCTCCACGTACTGCGACAGCACCAGCACCCCCAGCCCCGGGTGCAGCCGGCGCAGCAGTACGGCCGCCCGTACCCCCTCGTCGGTGTGCGTCGGCGGCATCCGTACGTCGGCCACGACCACGTCGGGCAGCTGCCCCTGCTCGTCCAGCCCCGAGATCGTCTTCACCAGCGCGTCCGCGTCCCCGACACCGGCCACGACCTCGTGCCCGCGGTCGGTCAGCAGCCGGGTCAGGCCCTCCCTGAGCAGCACTGAGTCCTCGGCGATGACCACCCGCACCCTGTCCTCCACGATCCTTCGGCCCCCCACAGCCCGGTCCGGCGACCACGCCCGCCCCGGTGATGGGCGGTGACGTGCGTCCGTGACGTCCTAAGGAGGTCCAGCATTCCAGCATTCCTGCCGGGCCGCCGCCGTCCTGGGCGAATACCGGGCCCGGCGTCCGTCCTCAGGGCCGCCAGGGCAGTTCCGCGATCACCCGGGTGGGGCCACCGGCGGGGGAGTCGATCACCAGGACGCCGTCCACCGCGTCCAGGCGGGCGGCGAGCCCGGCCAGTCCGGAACCGCCGGCGAGACCGGCTCCGCCCACCCCGTCGTCGCTCACCTGCACCATCAGCCGGTCGTCCGCGCGCCAGACGTCGATGGAGGCGGTCCGGGCCCGGCTGTGCTTGCTGATGTTCTGGAGCAGTTCCGAGACGGTGAAGTAGGCGATGCCCTCGATGGCGGCCGCGGGCCGGGCCGGCAGGTCGACGTCCACCGTCACCGGCACCGTGCAGCGGGAGGCGACCGAGGACAGGGCCGCGTCCAGGCCGCGGTCGGTGAGCACGGCCGGGTGGATGCCCCGGGCGAGGTCACGCAGCTCCTGGAGGGCCGTCTTCACCTCGCCGTGCGCCTCCTCCACCATCCGCGCCGCCGCCTGCGGATCCTCCCGCAGCTTCTCCTTCGCCAGCCCCAGATCCATCGCCAGGCCGACCAGCCGGGCCTGGGCGCCGTCGTGCAGGTCCCGCTCGATACGCCGCAGGTCGGCGGCGGCCGTGTCGACCACGGTCCCGCGGTCCGACTCCAGCTCCACCACCCGTGCCGACAGCGGCGACGGCCCGAGCAGCCCGCGCACGAGCAGCCCGTCCACCGTCGTCAGAGCCCGGACGAGCCACGGCGTCACCAGCGTGAACACCAGCCCGACCAGCGCGGTCACCGTGATCTCGAACGGGTTGTCGAGGTAGATGCGGTGGTGGTTGTCGCCGTACAGCCGGAGGCCGCCCTGGCCGGCGTACGCCGGGAACGCCCAGAACCACAGCGGGTAGGTCAGCAGGGCCCAGCCGAGCGTCCAGAAGGCGACCGCCACCGAGAAGGTGAACACCGCCCACGGCAGCTGCACCAGCGCGTACAGCGCGTTCCGCCAGGAGGTGCCGCTCTTGAGGACCGCCGCCATCCAGGCCGCCGCACCCGGCTTGCGCACCCGCAGCGGTTCCGGGCCGGCCACGTCCAGGCCGAGCAGCGCGCGCGCCCGCGCCCGCTCCAGCACGGCGAATCCCCGGCAGCCCGCGAGTGCCGCCGCCAGCACCGGGATGCCGAGGAAGGTGACCAGCAGACCCGCGCCGAGCGTCACCAGCGTCACCGTCCAGGTGAACAGCACCAGGGACACCGGCAGGCCCAGCAGGACGTAGCCCAGCTCACGCCAGGTGCGCCCCTCGACGGGCGCCCGCAGCGCGCCGGGCAGCCGGTACCCGCCTCCGGCACGGCGCCCCCGCCCGTAACCCTGTCCGTACTCCCGCCCGTACTCCGTGGCCATCGAATGCCGTCCCGTTCTCCTCGTCCGAGCGGCGCCTCAGCCGCACCACCAGGGTCGCCCGCCCCGTGCTCCCGGGCCATGGCGTCCGTCGGCGTCTTGACCGGGGGGTTTTCCCCACCCTCCCGGTGCGCCCGGGGGCGTGCCGGGAGGGACGGCGGGCGACGACGGCGCGGGGGTGGCCGCGTCCGGGCAGTGCACGCGGGCGTGCGTGGTCGCCCGGGCGGGCCGCACGCGCGCGGACGCGCGGGGCGGCCGTCAGCACTCCGGCCGTCCCGCGCGTGTGTGTGCCGCACTGCGGCCGGTCACTCCTGCCGGTCGCGCCACGGCAGCTCCGCGGTGACCACCGTCGGGCCGCCGTCCGGCGAGTCGACGACGAGGAGGCCGTCCACCGCGCCGAGCCGGTCCGCCAGGCCCCGCATACCGCTGCCGGCGTCCAGCCGCGCGCCGCCCCTGCCGTCGTCGCGGACCTGGACGAGCAGCCGGTCGTCCGCGCGCCAGACGTCGACGGAGGCGGTCCGGGCCCGGCTGTGCTTGCTGATGTTCTGGAGCAGCTCCGAGACGGTGAAGTAGGCGATCCCCTCGATGGCGGCCGCGGGCCGGGCCGGCAGGTCCACGGTCACCGCCACCGGCACCGTGCAGCGGGAGGCGACCGAGGACAGGGCCGCGTCCAGGCCGCGGTCGGTGAGCACGGCCGGATGGATGCCCCGGGCCAGGTCACGCAGTTCCTGAAGGGCCAGTTTCACCTCGCCGTGCGCCTCCGCCACCATCGAGGCGGCCGTGTCCGGGTCCTCCAGCAGCTTCTCCTTGGCCAGGCCGAGCCCCATGGCCAGATTGACCAGCCGCGCCTGGGCGCCGTCGTGCAGGTCCCGCTCGATCCGGCGCAGGTCCGCCGCCGCCGTGTCGACCACGATCCCGCGGTCGGACTCCAGTTCGGCGATCCGGCGCTCCAGCTCGTCCGACGGCGACAGCAGGCCGCGCACCATCGCCCGGTCGGCGTTGGCGAGGAACCGTGCCAGATACGGCAGCACCGGCCACAGCACGAACAGCGAGACCAGCACGGTGCAGAAGGTGACAACGCCCCAGGGCAGCCGGATCGCGTCGTACAGCAGCGTGCGCCAGCCCACCGGGTCCTTCAGCGCCAGCCACAACCGCTGCACCGGCCCCCCGCCCCTGGAGAGCGGCAGCGGCGTCGGCTCCTCCACCCGCACCCCGAGCAGTTTCCGGGCCCGGGCCCGCTCCAGCTTCCCCAGCTGCCGGGCGCCCAGCAGGCAGAGCGCGAGCAGCGGGAGGCCGACCACGGTGAGGGTGAGGGTGCCGCCGGCCACCAGCACCGTGAACGCGTACGTGAACCCGAACACCGCCACCGGCAGGTTCAGCAGGAGATACACGATCTCCTTCCAGGTGTGCGCGTCGTAGGCCGGCCGGGGCGGAGGCAGCCGGTCGAGGCCGTCGTGCCGGTCACGTACGCCGGTGCCGTCACGTCCGTCAGGTCCGTCACGTCCGTCACGTCTGTCGGTGCCGTCGGTGCCGTCGGTCCGGCCGGCGGCGGGGCTGGGAGCGGTCATGGTGGCCAGCCTGCCGTGCGCGGCACCGCTCACGCCATGCGGTACGCCGCCCTCCGCCGCCGGGGGAAAACCCCACCCCCCGGCGGGTCCGGCTGTCCCATGGCGTGACGGGCTGCTTACCGGTTCTTTATCAGGGCCTAGACTCCCGTGCGTACAGATCCTCGAATCACGTTGCATCACAGAGTTCACTCAGATCACGAGGTCAGGGAGCGAGGGACGGACGTGCGGGAGACGTTGGGGGACTCGACGACCGCCGCGGCGAACGTCGTCGCGGCCGGCTACTTCCGGTCCTACTCGGTGGTCGGACTGCTCGCCCTCGTCGGCGTGCTGTTCGTCGCGGTCGCCTTCGGCGCCGGCCGCCTGCTGCGCCCGGTCGTGCCGACACCGGAGAAACTCCTGACCTACGAGTGCGGCGTCGACCCCGTCGGCGAGGGCTGGGCCCACACCCAGGTCCGCTACTACGTCTACGCCTTCCTCTACGTGATCTTCGCGGTGGACTCGGTCTTCCTGTTCCCCTGGGCGACGGTCTTCGCCGCCCCCGGCTACGGCGCGACGACCCTCGTGGAGATGTTCGTCTTCCTCGGCTTCCTCACCGTGGGCCTGCTGTACGCATACAAGAAGGGCGTCCTGACATGGACGTGAACCCGACTGTCCCGGAGCCCGTGCCGCTGCCGGAGCCGAAGCGGCTCGGCACGCTCGCCCGGCTCGCCCCCGAACCGATGAAGGTCGTCCTGAACTGGGGCCGCCGCTACTCGCTCTGGGTCTTCAACTTCGGCCTCGCCTGCTGCGCGATCGAGTTCATCGCCGCGTCGATGGCCCGGCACGACTTCATCCGCCTCGGCGTCATCCCCTTCGCGCCGGGCCCCCGCCAGGCCGACCTGATGGTCGTCTCCGGCACGGTCACGGACAAGATGGCACCTGCCGTCAAGCGCCTGTACGAGCAGATGCCCGAGCCGAAGTACGTCATCTCCTTCGGCGCCTGCTCCAACTGCGGCGGCCCCTACTGGGACTCCTACTCCGTCACCAAGGGCGTCGACCAGATCATCCCGGTGGACGTCTACGTCCCCGGCTGCCCGCCGCGCCCCGAGGCGCTGCTCCAGGGCATCCTCAAGCTCCAGGAGAAGATCGCCCGCGAGTCGCTGGGGGAGCGGTACGGCACCGGGCCCGCCCGGCCGTCGGCCGCCGCCCTCCAGAGCGACCTGGTCCGGCCCCCGGCTCCGGCCCCCGAGGGGGAGGCCCGATGAGCACGGCCGGCTGGCTGCCCGCCCCCGCCGGGGAACTCTTCGGTACGGACGCCACGGCCGAGGAGTCGTACGACCTCCTGACCGTGGACGTCCCGCCGTCCTCCTGGCTCACCGCCCTGGAGACGGCCCGTACGACCCTGTCGTGCACCTACTTCGACTGGCTCAGCGCGGTCGACGAACCCGGCACGGGCTTCCGCGTCGCCGCGCACGTCGTCGCCCTGAACCCGGTCCGCCGTCTCCTCGTGCGCACGACGGTCCCGCACGACGCCCCGGCCCTCCCCTCCGCGATCGGCGTCTACGCGGGCGCCGCCTGGCACGAGCGGGAGACCCACGAGATGTTCGGGGTCGTCTTCGAGGACCACCCGGGCCTCGACCACCTGCTGCTCCCCGAGAACTTCGAGGGCCACCCGCTTCGCAAGGACTTCGTCCTCGCCGCCCGCGTCGCCAAGGCCTGGCCGGGCGCGAAGGAACCCGGCGAGTCCGAACACGGCGGCCCCAAACGGCGCCAGATGCTGCCCCCGGGCGTCCCCGACCCGAACGAGTGGGGCCCCCTCAAGGGCCAGCTCCCCCCTGCCCCGGCCCGCCCGGCCCGCGCCGCGGGCCGCGCGGCCGCGGAGCGCCCGGCCCGCGCCGCGGGCGAACGCCCGCCCCGGCGCACCCGCTCGGCATCGGAGGGATCGGCCAGCCAGGCCGCGGGGACCGGCCGGACGACGGGGGCCGAGGAGTCGGCACAGGCGGCACGGACCAAGGACGCGGCGCAGGCCGGGGACGCGGCGACGCGCAAGGAGGCCGCGGCCCAGGGTGACGCCACCCAGGCGGCGGCCAAGAGCCCGGCGGAAGGTCCGGCCGCCGAGGCGTCGGTGGCATACGAGCCCGGTCCGGTGCCGCCACCAGCACGGCCGCGCCGCGCTCGCAGCGCCTCGGAGGGCTCGGCCACACAGCGTGCCCGGACCCCGGAACCGGCGGGCACCGAGCCGACGCCGACGGAACCGGACGCCGCCGCACGCCCCGCCGGCCGCGGCGCGGCGCCGCGCAGTTCGGACGCGCCCTGGCATCACGCCCGCCCGGCGTTCGAGGAGCCCGAACAGGCCGCTGAGCCCGACCGGACTCCTGATCCGCGGCCGCAGCCCGATCCGCGGCCGCAGCCCGATCCGCGGCCGCAGCCCGATCCGCGGCCGGAGCCGGACCCGCACGCCGGGGAGCCCCACGACCCCGGGGAGCCCGAGGGCCCGGACACCTCGGACGCCCCCCGCGACCCGGACCCGGATCCGCACACCCCCGACCACCCCGCAGGAGGTCCGCAGTGAACGGCGCCTCGGACGTCGCGCTGCGACTTCTGGTCGTCTTCGTCGTCTTCCTCACCTTCCCCCTGATCATCGGCCAGACCGAGCACAAGGTGATGGCCCACATGCAGGGCCGCCTCGGCCCGATGTACGCGGGCGGCTTCCACGGCTGGGCCCAGCTGATCGCCGACGGCGTGAAGTTCGCGCAGAAGGAGGACGTGGTCCCGGCGGGCGCCGACCGCCGCGTCTTCCAGCTGGCCCCCGCCGTGGCCCTGCTGCCGTACCTCCTCGTGCTGCTCGCCATCCCGATCGGCCCGAGCGAGGGCGCCGTCGGCCAGGTCCTGGACGCGGGCGTCTTCTTCGTGCTCGCCGTGATGGGCGTCGGCGTGCTCGGCTCGCTGATGGCCGGCTGGGCCAGCGCGAACAAGTTCTCCCTGCTCGGCGGCCTGCGCACGGCCGCCCAGCTGCTCGCCTACGAACTGCCGATGCTGCTGGCGGCGGCCTCGGTCGCGATGGCGGCCGGCACGGTCTCCCTGCCGGGCATCCTGCACTCGTTCCACTGGTGGTGGGTGCCCTGGCAGATCGTCGGCGCGGTCGTCTTCTTCGTCGCCGGGCTCGCCGAGCTGCAACGCCCGCCGTTCGACATGCCCGTCGCCGACTCGGAGATCATCTTCGGCGCGTACACCGAGTACACCGGTCTGCGCTTCGCCCTGTTCCTGCTCGCCGAGTACGCCGGCATCGTCGTCCTGTGCGGTCTCACCACCGTGCTCTTCCTGGGCGGCTGGCACGGCCCCTGGGGCGCCGACGGCCTGGGCTGGGTCTGGACCCTGCTGAAGACGGCGGTCCTGGCCTTCCTGGTCATCTGGCTCCGCGTCACCTACCCGAGGCTGCGCGAGGACCAGCTCCAGAAGCTCTCCTGGACCCTCCTCGTCCCCCTCTCCCTCGCCCAGATCGCCCTCACCGGCGTCGTCAAGGTGGTGATCAGCTAACCATGGCCCCCATTCCCGGCTCCGGCCTCGCCAAGGGCCTGGCCGTCACCCTGCGCACGATGACCAGGAAGACGGTCACCGAGCAGTACCCGGACGCCCTGCCCGAGCTGCCGCCCCGCACCCGCGGAGTGATCGGACTGTTCGAGGAGAACTGCACGGTCTGCATGCTGTGCGCCCGCGAGTGCCCGGACTGGTGCATCTACATCGACTCCCACAAGGAGACGGTCCCGCCGGCCGCCCCCGGCGGCCGCGAGCGCAGCCGCAACGTCCTCGACCGGTTCGCGATCGACTTCGCCCTGTGCATGTACTGCGGTATCTGCATCGAGGTGTGTCCTTTCGACGCGCTGTTCTGGTCCCCGGAGTTCGAGTACGCCGAGACCGACATCCGCGACCTCACCCACGAGCGGGACAAGCTCCGCGAGTGGATGTGGACCGTCCCGGCCCCGCCCGCCCTGGACCCCGGCGCGGAGGAGCCCAAGGAGATCGCCGCCGCCCGCAAGACCGCCGAGAAACTGGCCGCCTCGCAGGCCGCACCGGAGCAGCCGCAGGGAGGTGGGTCGTGATCCTCGCCGCAGCCACCCTCGCGGCGGCCGGACAGAGCGCGCACCTCGCCGCGGCCGGGCACGGCTTCCTGTCGCCGACCGGCGTCGAGATCGCCTTCCTGCTCGTCGGCCTGGTCACCCTGGGCGCCGCGTTCGTCACCGTCACCACCCGGCAACTGGTGCACGCCGCCCTGTGGCTGGTGGTCGCGCTCGGCGGCCTCGCCGTGGAGTACCTGCTGCTGACGGCCGAGTTCATCGCCTGGGTGCAGGTCCTGATCTACGTCGGTTCCGTCGTCGTCCTCCTCCTGTTCGGCCTGATGCTCACCAGGGCCCCCATCGGCCGCTCCCCGGACGCCGACTCCGGCAACCGCTGGGCCGCCCTGGCCGTCGCGGTCGCCGCCGCCGTCGCCCTGGTGTGGGTCGTCGTGGACGCCTTCCGCACGACCTGGATCGACCTGGACGGCCCGGCCGCCGGAACCACCCGGGTGACCGGCTCCAGCCTGTTCCGGCACTGGGTGCTGCCCTTCGAGGCCCTGTCCGTGCTGCTCCTCGCGGCCCTGGTCGGCGCGATCGTCCTCTCCCGCAAGGCGGACGCGGACGAAGCCGCCGAACCCGCGGCCCCCGGGGACGGAACCGCCGCACCCGCGGCCCCAGGCAAGGAAGGCGCCCGCTGATGCACCTCGCCTACCCCGCCGTGCTCTCCGCCCTCCTCTTCTGCACCGGCCTCTACGGCGTCCTCGCCCGCCGCAACGCCATCCTGGTCCTGATGTCGGTCGAGCTGATGCTCAACGCCGTCAACCTCAACCTGGTGGCCTTCGACGTCTGGCTCAGCCGGACGGCGCGGGACACCCTGCACTCCGGCCAGGCGCTGACCCTGTTCACCGTCGCCGTCGCCGCCGCCGAGATCGGCATCGGCCTGGCCATCGTGCTGGCCGTGTACCGCAACCGCGGCACCTCCGACATCGACAAGCTCCGCGACACCGCCGAGGGCCCCGAGACGGAAGGCCCCGGCACCAGGGGCCCCGGCGGCTCGGCGGGCGAGAAGGCCGAGGCCGCCGCGTGACCACGAACACTCTCGCCGTACTCGTCCCCCTCCTGCCGTTCCTGGGTGCCGCGGCCGGCCTGCTGTCCGGCCGCACGGCCCCCGGCTTCGTGCGCCCGCTGGCGGTACTGCCGACGCTGGCCTCCCTCGTGCTGGCCGCGCTGGTGGCCGTGCGCCAGGGCGGCGGGGCGGCCGTCGACGGCCACACCGAACTGACGCCCACCGGGTCCGTCCCCATCGAGCTGGGCCTGCACATCGACGGCTTCGCCGCACTCGTCGCCGTCCTGGTCGCGTTCGTCGCGGCCTGCGTGCAGACGTACTCGACGGGCTACCTGCGTGACGACCCGCGCTACCCCTCGTACGCCGCGCTGGTCTCCCTGTTCACCTCCGCGATGCTCCTCGTCGTCTACTCCGGCGACCTGATCGTGCTGCTGGTCGGCTGGGAAGTCATGGGCATCTGCTCCTACTTCCTGGTGGGCCACTACTGGGAGACGCCCGAGGCCCGCGCCGCCTCCCTGAAGGCCTTCCTGGTCACCAAGCTCGGTGACGTGCCGTTCCTCATCGGCCTGTTCGCGCTGGCCACCGACGCCGGATCGTTCCGCATCACCCGTGTCCTCGGCACCGTCGCGAGCGGGGGCCTCGGCCACCCGACCGTGATCGCGCTGCTGCTGCTCGCCGGCGTGGCGGGCAAGTCGGCGCAGTTCCCGCTGCACACCTGGCTGCCGGACGCGATGGCGGGCCCGACACCCGTCTCCGCGCTGATCCACGCCGCGACGATGGTCGCCGCCGGTGTCTACTTCGTCGCCCGTCTCCTCCCCGTCTTCGAGGCCTCGCAGGCCGCGATGGTGGTCCTCGCCGTCATGGCCGCCGTCACGATGACCGGCTCCGGTCTCGCCGCGCTCGCCCAGGACGACATCAAGCGCGTCCTCGCCTACTCGACGATCGGCCAGCTCGGCTACATGACCGGCGCGCTCGCCGTCGGTGAGCGCGGTGCCGCCGTCTTCCACCTCCTCGCGCACGGCGCCTTCAAGGCGCTGCTGTTCCTCGCGGCCGGCGTGGTCATCCACGCCGCCGGCACCAACTCGCTCGCCGCGATGTCCCGCATGCACGGCCTGCGCGACCGCGTCCCGGACGCCTACTGGACGATGACCGTGGCGCTGCTCGCGCTCGCCGCGATCCCGCCCTTCAGCGGCTTCTTCTCCAAGGAGTCCGTCCTCGGCGCCGCGGAGCACGTGACGGCCGGCCACACCGGGCACGCCCCCGCCGCCGCCGGCTGGATCGTCCTCGTCGCCGGCCTGCTGACCGCCCTGCTGACCGCGGCCTACGCCACCCGGCTGTGGCTGCTGGCCTTCCGCGGCCGGGGCGCCGAGGCCCCCGACCACGGCCGCCAGCCCCTGACGATGACCGTGGTGCTGTGGGTCCTCGCGATCCCCTCCCTCGCCTTCGGCGGGCTCGCCTACCGGGCGCTGCCCGACTGGTTCGACGGCCGGGACCTGACCCCGACCTTCCTCACCTCCGTCCTCGGCACCGGCCTCGCACTGGTCGGCGGACTGCTCACCTACGGCGCCTGGCAGCGCACCGCCCCGCTCGCCGCCCGCACTCCGATGGGCGCCGTCGCCGCCCACCCCGGGGGCGACGCCGGGCTGGTCGAGGCCGAGGCCATCGCCACCCACGAACCGGCCTACGGCGACATCGCCCACGCCCCGGACCCGGCCGACCCCGGGCGGCTGCTGCTCGGCCCGCTGCACCGGCACGCGGCCGACGGCTTCCACCTGGACGCCGTGTACACAGCGCTGTTCGTCCGTCCGGTGCAGGCCGGGGCGCGTCTCGTCCGGTTCCTCGACCGCGAGGTCGTCGACACCTACGTACGCGGCGCCGCCGCCCTGCCCCGGCTGCTCGGGTCCGCCGTACGGCGCGCCCAGACGGGCAATGTGCAGACCTACGTGAGCGCGCTGCTCGCCGGCACCGTCGTCCTGGCGGTCGCCGTCCTCCTCGTCGCCTCGGGAGTGTGAGCAGGCGTGTTCGATATCAACGAGTCCGTGATGCAGTTCCTTCTGGCATTCATGGTCGCCGGCCCGCTCCTCGGCGCCGTCGCCGCCCTCCTCCCGGCCCCGCCCGGGCTGAAGGGGAAGTCCCCCGAGCAGGCCGTGCTCCGGCACGGCGTGACCGTCACCGGCGTGATCCTCATCGCCGCGGTCGTCCTCGCGCTCGGCTTCGACCACGACCACCCGTCGAAGATGCAGGCCACGACCGACATCAGCTGGATCCCCGCGCTCGACGTGCGCATCCACCTCGGCACCGACGGCATCTCCCTCCCCCTCCTGGTCCTGACCGCGCTGCTGACCTTCCTCTGCGCGCTGTACTCCTACTCCAGGCCGCCGTCGGGTCCGTCCCCGAAGGCGTACGTCGCGCTGCTGCTCCTGCTCGAGTCCGGCACCCTCGCGACCTTCGCCGTCCTCGACCTGCTGTTGTTCTTCCTCGCGTTCGAGATGGTGCTCATCCCCATGTACTTCCTCATCGCCCGCTGGGGCGGCGAGGGCCGGACCCGGGCCGCGTGGAAGTTCATCCTGTTCACACTGCTCGGTTCCGTGGTCATGCTGCTCGGCCTGCTCCTGATCGGGATCAAGGCGGGCACATTCGACATGGTGGCACTCGCCACTGACAACGGCCGGTCGCTGACCGCGTCCGTGCAGGTCATCGCCGTTCTGGCAATCGGGCTCGGGCTCGCGGTGAAGACGCCGATGTGGCCGCTGCACAGCTGGCTGCCCGACGCCCACACCGCCGCGCCGACCGTCGGCTCCGTCCTGCTGGCCGGCGTCCTGCTGAAGATGGGCACGTACGGGTTCGTCCGGATTCTCCTGCCGGTGGCCCCGCACGGCTTCCACACCTTCGCGCCGTACCTCGCCGCGTTCGCCGTCGTCGGGATCATCTACGGATCCCTGGCCTGCCTGGCCCTCGCCCGACGGGGCGCGAGGGGCGACCTCAAGCGACTCATCGCCTACTCCTCCGTCGGCCACATGGGCTTCGTCCTGCTCGGCATCGCCACCATGACCCCGACCGGAGTGAACGGCGCCCTGTTCGCCAACATCGCCCACGGCCTCATCACCGGTCTGCTGTTCTTCCTGGTCGGCGGGCTGAAGGACCGCACCGGCACCACCGACCTCGACACCCTCGCCCAGGGGACCGGCGGCGCGCTGTACGGCAGGGCACCGCGCCTGGGCGGTCTGCTGGCCTTCGGCGCGGTGGCCTCCCTCGGCCTGCCCGGCCTCGCCGGGTTCTGGGGCGAGATGCTCGCGCTGTTCGGGTCGTTCCGGCCCGCCGCCGGCCTCAGCCGGCCGGCCTTCCTCACCTTCATGGCGATCGGCGCGTTCGGCACCCTGCTCACCGCCGCGTACATGCTGATCGTGGTCCGCCGCGTCTGCATGGGCGGCGCCGAACGGGAAGTCCCGCGGCTCGCCGACGTCCACGGGTACGAGTTCGCCGCCTGGACCCCGCTCGTCACCCTCACCGTCGTCGCCGGACTGTGGCCGAGGGCCCTGCTCGGCCTCACCGACCCGGCCGTGCAGCAGCTCCTCGCAGGAGGCACCCGATGAGCGCCCTGGCCCAGCCGCTCGCCCAGTCGGTGGTCCAGTCCGTCGACTGGCTCGCCGTCGCCCCGCCCGTCGTCACCGCGGCCGTCGCCCTCGGCGTCCTCGTCGCCGACCTGTTCCTGCCCGAGTCCCGCAAGGCCGTCCTCGGCTGGGCCTCCGTCGCCGGACTCGGCGCGGCGGCCCTGCTGCTCCTGCCCCTCCGGGACGGTGACCGCGGCACCTTCTGCACGGACGGCCACGCGCGCGCGTGCAGCTACACCGCCGACCACTTCACCCTCGTCATCCAGTTCCTCGTCCTCGGCGGCGCCCTGCTCGCGGCCCTGCTCTCCGTCACCCATCTGGACGACGAGCGGCGGCGCGTCCCGCCGGGCGAGTTCTGGTTCCTGCTGCTGTCCTCCGCCGCCGGCGCCGCCCTGCTGCCCGCCTCCCGCGACCTGGCCACCCTGATCGTCGCCCTGGAGGTCGCCTCCCTGCCCGCCTTCGCCCTCGTCGGCATCCGGCACGGCGACAAGCGGTCCTCCGAGGCCGCCCTGAAGTTCTTCCTGTCCTCGGTCACCGCCACCGCGGTCAGCCTGATGGGCGTCAGCTTCGTCTACGCCTCCACCGGCACCCTCTACCTCACCCGGATCGCGCAGCGGCTGCCGCACGTCGACGGGCAGCTGCACACCCTCGCCCAGACCGGCGTCGTCCTCACCCTCGTCGGCTTCGCCTTCAAGACGGCCGCCGTCCCCTTCCACTTCTGGGTGCCCGACACCTACGTGGGCGCCCCGCTGCCCGTCGCCGCCTACCTGTCGGTCGTCGGCAAGGCGGTCGGCTTCTCCGGCCTCATCCTCGTCACCGTCATCGCGTTCCCGTCGTACGCCGACGTCTGGGGGCCCGCTCTGGCCGTGCTGGCCGCCCTCACCATGACCGTCGGCAACGTCGCCGCCCTGCGCCAGCAGGCCAAGCGCGCGCACAGCGCGGTACGGCTCCTCGCCTGGTCCTCCGTCGGCCAGGCCGGCTACCTGCTGGTGCCGATCGCCGCCGCCGGATACACCGAGGACGCCGAGAAGGCGATCGGCTCCACGGTCGCCTACGCCCTGATGTACGCCGCCGTGAACCTGGGTGCCTTCGCGGTGGCCGCCCTGGTGGGCCGCGAGCGCGTCCTGAACCGGATCAGCGACTACCGGGGCCTGTACGCCACCAACCCGCTCACCGCGCTGCTCCTGGCCTTCTTCCTGCTGTGCCTGGCCGGCCTGCCGCCGGGTGTCATCGGCCTGTTCGCCAAGGTCACCGTGTTCTCGGCGGCCGTCGACGCGGGCCTCGGCTGGCTCGCCGTCGTCATGGCCGTCAACGTCGTCATCGCCCTCTTCTACTACCTCCAGTGGACGGCCGCGCTGTTCCGCGCCCCCGAGGGCGAGCCCGCCCGGCACCGCGTCCCGGCCCCCCTCACGGCTGCCATCGCCCTCACCGGGGTGCTCGGCGTCGCCCTGTCCGGAGCACCGCAGCTGGTCCTCCGTTTCGCGGCCACCGGACTTTTCTGAGGAGTCGCCACGCGCGCGGGGCACTCGTGCCGCCCCGCGCGCGCCACGCCGTACCGGCCCGCCACCCGTACGGCCGACGCGCGCCACCGCGGGCACCGGGGAACTCGCGACAGCCGCCCGGCGTTGTCACCAGCGGGAGGGTCCACTGGATCAGAGTGTTCCCCAGCTGCACGACTTGGAGGGCGCACCGTGCACCGCCGGCACAACGGGCTCAGGACCGCCGTACTCCTCGGGGGGCTGTCCGCACTCATCATCGTCATCGGCAGCTTCTTCGGACGCGCCGGACTGATCGTCGCGGTCCTCGTCGCCCTGGGTACGAACGCGTACGCGTACTGGAACAGCGACAAGCTGGCGCTCCGCGCGATGCGTGCCCGCCCGGTCAGCGAGTTCGAGGCCCCGGCGCTGTACCGGATGGTGCGCGAGCTGTCCACGCAGGCCCGCCGGCCCATGCCCCGGCTGTACATCTCGCCGACGGAAGCCCCCAACGCCTTCGCGACCGGCCGCAACCCGCGCAACGCGGCCGTGTGCTGCACCGACGGCATCCTGCGCCTGCTGGACGAGCGTGAACTGCGTGGCGTCATCGGCCACGAACTGAGCCACGTCTACAACCGGGACATCCTCATCTCCTCGGTCGCCGGCGCCCTCGCCTCGGTGATCATGTTCCTGGTGAACTTCGCCTGGCTGATCCCGATCGGCCGGTCGGACGACGACGACGGTCCCGGCCTGCTCGGCATGCTGCTGATCATGATCCTCGGCCCCCTCGCCGCCACCCTGATCCAGCTGGCCGTCAGCCGCTCCCGGGAGTACGAGGCGGACGCCTCGGGCGCCCGGCTGACCGGTGACCCGCTCGCGCTCGCCCGCGCCCTGCGCAAGCTGGAGACCGGTACCCAGCAGCTTCCGCTGCCCCCCGAGCCCCGGATCGAGACGGCGAGCCACATGATGATCGCCAACCCGTTCCGCCCGGGCCAGGGGCTGTCCAAGATGTTCTCCACGCATCCCCCGATGGCGGAGCGCATCTCCCGGCTCGAGAAGTTGGCAGGCCGTCAGTGAAAACCGTCCTGAACCTCATCTGGCTCGTGCTGAGCGGCTTCTGGCTGTTCCTCGGCTACGTGCTCGCCGGCGTCCTGCTGTGCGTCACGGTGATCGGCATCCCCTTCGGTGTCGCCGCGTTCCGCATCGGCGTCTACGCCCTGTGGCCGTTCGGGTACACCACGGTCGAGCGCCGCGACGCGGGCGCCCCCTCCTGCGTCGGCAACGTCCTGTGGCTGCTCCTGGCCGGCTGGTGGCTGGCCCTCGCCCACATCGCCACCGGCATCGCCCTGTGCGTCACCATCATCGGCATCCCGTTCGGCATCGCCAACTTCAAGCTGATCCCGGTCTCCCTGCTGCCGCTGGGCCGCGACATCGTCCGCACCGACGAGCCGTTCGCGACCCGCTGACCACGCCGACGCCGCAACCCCCGCGGACCCGCTGACGACGCGTCACGACCCGCGTCCGGCCGCCCACCACCGCCGTACGCCGTAGGCCGCCGCACCCGCCAGGAGCACCCCGGTGCCCACGGCCACCGACGCCACGGGCAGCGCGCACGCCAGGAGCGCGCAGCCCAGCAGACCCGCCGCCGGCACCACGCGCGACAGCGGGGCCCGGCTCAGCGTCCAGGCCGAGGCGTTGGCGACGGCGTAGTAGGCCAGCACACCGAAGGACGAGAAGCCGATCGCACCGCGCACGTCCACCGTCGCGGCCAGTACGGCCACCACCGCGCCCACGGCCGTCTCCGCCCGGTGCGGGACCTGGAAGCGCGGGTGCACGGCCGCCAGCGCGCCCGGCAGGTGCCCGTCCCGGGCCATGGCGAGCGTCGTACGGGACACGCCGAGCACCAGCGAGAGCAGCGAGCCCAGCGCGGCGAGCGCCGCCCCGGCCCGGACCACCGGGACGAGCCCCGGCACCCCGGCCGCCCGCACCGCGTCGGCCAGCGGCGCCGCCGCCTGCCCGAGCCGGCCCGCACCGAGGACGGCGAGCACCGCGACGGCCACGCACGCGTACACGGCCAGTGCGATCCCGAGGGCCGTCGGGACCGCCCGCGGGATCGTGCGCGCCGGATCGCGCACCTCCTCCCCGAGCGTGGCGATCCGCGCGTACCCGGCGAACGCGAAGAACAGCAGCCCGGCCGCCTGGAGCACCCCGCCGGCCCCCGACGGGAGACCGAGGGCCGGCCGGCCGGCGTCGGCCCGGCCGGAGGTGAGGCACACGACGACCACGGCCGCGAGCACGGCGAGCACGACCGTCACGATCAGCCGCGTCAGCCACGCCGACTTCTGGACACCGCCGTAGTTCACGGCCGTCAGGGCCACCACGGCCACGACCGCCACCACGTGTGCCTGCCCCGGCCAGACGTACACGCCCACGGTGAGCGCCATGGCCGCGCAGGAGGCCGTCTTGCCGACCACGAAGGCCCAGCCGGCCAGATACCCCCAGAAGGCGCCCAGCTGCTCCCTGCCGTACACGTACGTCCCGCCCGACGCCGGATGGCGGGCGGCGAGCCGGGCCGAGGACATGGCGTTGCAGTAGGCCACCACGGCGGCCACGGCCAGCCCGGGCAGCAGCCCCGGGCCCGCCGCGCGCGCGGCGGGCCCCAGAGCCGTGAAGACTCCGGCGCCGACCATGGCGCCGAGGCCCACGACCACGGCGTCCCGCACGCCCAGAGTGCGGCGCAGACCGGTCCCGGTACTTGTCATGTGCCAGACCCTACTGATCGCGGCAACCGCCGGACGGTCCCGCGACGTCCTCCTCACCGACACGGCACGAACACGCGCGCGACGCGCGGCGGTCCTCGCGGGAAACCCGGGAACCGGGCCGTGCGGACAGAGCGCGGAAGGGCAGGTTCACGGCATGGGCATCATCGGTTGGATCATCCTCGGACTGCTGGCCGGAGCCATCGCCAAGGTCCTCCTGCCGGGCCGCGACCCCGGCGGCTTCATCGGTACGACCCTCATCGGCATCGCGGGCGCCTTCATCGGAGGCTGGATCTCCTCCCGCTGGCTCGACCACCCGATCAGCAAGCACTTCTACGACGGCCCCACCTGGGTGGCGGCGATCGGCGGCTCCCTGGTGCTGCTGATCGTCTACCGCCTGCTGTTCGGCAACTCGCGGGACTGAGCACGGCACGACAGCACGGAAGGGCGGGCACCACCGGGTGCCCGCCCTTCCTCTTCGGCGTCCGCCTACCGGTAGTTCACGAACTGGAGCGCGAAGTCGAAGTCCTTGCCCTTCAGGAGGGCGATCACGGTCTGGAGGTCGTCGCGGCTCTTGGAGCTGACCCGCAGCTCCTCCCCCTGGACCTGGGCCTTCACGCCCTTCGGGCCCTCGTCGCGGATGATCTTCGCCACCTTCTTCGCGTTGTCCTGGGAGATGCCCTCCTCGATCGACGCGAAGATCTTGTACTCCTTGCCGGAGAGCTGCGGCTCGCCCGCCTCCAGGGCCTTCAGGGAGATGCCGCGCTTGACCAGCTTGGACTGGAAGACGTCGAGGACGGCCTTCACCCGGTCCTCGGAGTTCGCCTCCATGAGGATCTTGTCACCCGACCACGAGATCGAGGCGCCCACACCCTTGAAGTCGTAGCGCTGCGAGATTTCCTTGGCGGCCTGGTTGAGGGCGTTGTCGACCTCCTGCCGCTCGACCTTCGAGACGATGTCGAAACTGGAGTCGGCCATGTCCTGTGGCTCCTTGTATCGGGGTGCGTATCGGATGCGTACCGGCGTGCGCGGCGGCAGCCGCCGGGCCCGGTGGGCACCGGGCCGCATCCGCACCAGCCTAGCCACCCCGTGGCCCGAGACGTGGCGATCAATCGGGTGGCGAAGCACCCCTGGGCATCGGGTATTGTTTACGTCGTTGCCGGGGAGCACCGCCGAAAGCGGGTGCGAACGGCAGCACAACCCCGGCGGTGTGCCCGAGCGGCCAAAGGGAGCAGACTGTAAATCTGCCGGCTCAGCCTTCCCAGGTTCGAATCCTGGCGCCGCCACATTGGGGAAGACCCCCTCTCATCAGCCATAACGGCAGGTGAGAGGGGGTTTCTCGTTACCGGCGTCCGTTCGATTCGTCGTGGTCGAGACGCGGACGTGTCTCACTTCATATCGCCCGTATCCCGGCATGGATCAGCGCGTGTCCCCCAGGTGTCCCCCGGGGGAGCGGGCGATTACTCCGGCTCGTTCCACTCCCGCAGAGCCGCATCGATCCGGTTGTTCGCACGCTCCCGGGTCTGGTCCAGCACCTTCGCGTACACCTTGTGCAGCACCGCGATGCTGTGACCGGCGCGGCGCGCGCACTCCATCGCGTCCACACCCGAGCTGAGCCAGAACGACACCCCGGCGTGCCGCAGGTCGTAAGGGCGGCGGGCCAGCAGTGAAACCGTCTCCGCTTCGCTCAGCACGTCCCGGCGGGCCCGCGTCCACACCTCCCCATATCCCGTCTCCTGGAGCAGGCCGTTGCGGTTGGTCCGGAACAGCCGGCCGTCCGGAGCCGTCCCGTGCACGGCGATGTGCTGCCGCAGCATGCGGACGAAATGCGGCGGGATGGGGACCGGTCGGGAATCCTTCTCAGCGCGGGCTTTGAGGTGCCGCAGCTCGTGCGCCGTGCCGTCATCCGTCCAGCCCCGACCTGCCCGGACGACACCTTGCCGCAGGGTGAGCATGCCCCACCCGGATTCAGGGAGGTGGCACTGGGCCACGCGCAGCCCAGTGGCTTCAGCCGGCCGCATGGCCGCGTAGTACAGGCAGCCGAAGAATGCCTCCAAGTGCTGCCCGCGGGGCCCCTGCTCTCGGACTCCGGCCAGCAGCGCACGCACCTGACGGGGGTTGGCGACACTCTCAGGGTCGACCTGTTCCACCGACTTGGGCGCGGCCCATTTCACAGCTGTGAGCGGGTTGACTGGAAGGGCGAAGTACTTCTCCTCCACGGCGAGGCCCAGAACGTCGCTCAGACACGCGCGCTTCCTCTTCGCGGTGCGCGGGGAAGCAGCCTTTCCGTCCAGGCGCAGCGACAGGGCGTCCAGGGCCAGGCGCACGGTCGCAGGATCTTCCAGCGCAGACACCGGCATGGAGTTCTTGGCAATCCAGGCGAGAGCGCGGGCCACATCCTCCGGTGGGGTCTCGTCCCACCGGTTTCGGTTGTACGCCCACCCGTAGAGCGCCCGCCGCATGAGGGCGGCATCGGGCATGCCCGACTTCGTCCGCACGAGCGCGGGCGTGATCGTGGCAAGCGCATCGGCGTAGTTCTTCCGCGACTTCGCCGGGGCCGGCGCCCACTTGCGGTCGACGTAGGCCCGGCTGTGTTCGTACCAGGTGACGGAGCCCTGCTTCGCGCGCAGCTCCGAAACGGGCAGCCCCGTTTGAACGTGGTGAACGCGTTCAGCACCCGGGTGCGGCCGGTGCTCTGCTCGCGGTAGACCACGGTCTCCGCTGCTGCGCTCGGTCCGCCCGAACCTGCGCAGCCGGCACGGCTTCCCGCTGTGGGCCACCCTCACCGCGGTGGCCAGGTCCCGGCGGGCGCTGAGCACGCGGCGGTGAGCCCGGCGGACGCGGCGGGCGTCCAGCTCGGACGGCGTGCGTCGCGTCCGCGACGGCAAGCAGGGGTTCCCACACGTCGGCCGGCCGGTCGGTGACTCCGTCGGGCATGGCGGGCCAGGTTTGGGCGACCTGGTCGCGGACGGTGTCGGCCCATTTGGCGAGCTGGTTGCGCAGGGCGTGACCCTGCTTCTCGTGGATGCGCGGTAGACGTAGCCCATGATCCCTACATCTCGCTCAGCCCCACTAGACATCCCGTTCGCGGACCTTGGTGAAGCTGACTTGGTGGTCGACGCTGTCTACGCCGGTGGGACCCTCGGGCACTCCGGTGATGACCCCATCGGCAAGCTGCTGCCTGGTACCGGGAACCAGGGAGGGTTCCCCTATGCCGGGTCCCCGGTGAAGGGGACGGGGCGCCTGGCAGTGCTGTATACCAGCGGCGGAGCGGTGGACTAGCCGGATCACCTGGACACCGAGACCGGCACCTTCACCTACTGCGGTTACAACCGCACCCCGGGCAAGGGCCTAAAGGTGCTTCGATGCAGATTCATCAGCAGTGTTGCCGGGCGGTGGCTATGATCTCAACATGGCGTCCTCTCGATTCAGGCACATTCTCAACGCGGTAAAAGAGTCTCCCGGTGATGCTGTTACATACCTTACGGTTGCGGCAGTCGTTGCAGTCACACTGCTCGACATGTTCGAGGTAATTTCCCTTAGTCAGGAGTTCCTGTCCGGAGCGGCGATTGTGGTGCTGAGCGCATTCCTAATGACTCTGCTGGCTAGCCGGAAGGATGCTGTCGAGCAGAAACAAGTGCTGCATGGCGTCGTAACTGACCTAAGCATCATCAGGCGAGATATTGAAATCCGAGGAGTGGGGGCTCATGTCATTGAGATCCCACAAGAGGAAATCGGTGGCCGCTTTGATGGGCTTTTGAGTTCAACGCATTCTTGGCATTTTCGTGGAGGCTTGGGCGGCTGGCAGCGAAGCACCGCGCTTCCTTCTCTGTCGACCGTTACGAATCGAGATATTGCATATTCTATGCATATCTTGAATCCGGCCGACGAGGATCTGTGTCGTCGATATGCAAGTTATCGTGCAAGTGCGGGACAGCGGACCGGAACTACAGGTCCTGAGAATGTGCGCGATGAGCTACTTGCTCTTCTCTACGCGGTATCCTGGTATAATGAGCGAACTCGCATCAAGGCTGAAGTGTCATTCCTTCACAGCTACAGCCCGCTACGCTACGACTTGAGTGATGCGGGGCTTATCGTCACCGTGCCCGACATGCAGGAGCGGGCCATCTACGCTCCGGCCGGCGGTTGGTACTGCACTTCGGTTCGGGATGAGATGGATCAGGCAAGCAAGGCGCTCCCAGCTGTCGTACTGCCGTCGGGTCAGGGCATGTTTCCGCAGCAGTGGAGAGATGTTCGCGCGCCTCACGTAAGGGAAGCTTTGGAAGCTGTTAGGGTCCGACCCAGCAGGCTCTCTGCCCAGCCAAGTCACTCTTTGCTGACAGGGTGGGCCGACAGCTCGAATCTAGATTTTGAGAAGATCGCAAGCATGCCCTTTATGGGGAGGTCCAGCTAACATGAACCCACTCCGGCATGCCGTTGATATTTTTCGCACAGCTCCACTGAGTGACCAGGATTTTCCTGATGGTCCGGAGCTTCTACGGTTTCTCGCCGATGAATCGGACAGCTTTACTGCTTTCCAGCACCCTCTGGGGTTTGTGCACGCTGAACTCACCGCTCTTGCGGGTGGGCTACCGCGCGGCACTAGGGTGCGCGTGCATGTTTGGACCGAGGCCACTTCGAGCGGTGACGCACTCGGGCTAGTTCACGATCACATGTGGCGCCTCAGCAGTATGGTTTTACTTGGTCAGCTGGCCGATATCGCATTCAGGGCAGTTCCTGATCCGCAAGGCTCTCATGACGCGATCCGCGTAACATATGGGAAAGTGAACGAGTTCGCTCACGAAGGTAGAGTGGTCCTGCAGGAGACCGGTCGCCGATACGTGACGGCTGGTGAGATGTATGAAATCCCAGCCCGATCGATTCACGAGACCGTTATTGTTCGAGCGCCCGTCGCCACCTTGCTTGTTACACAAGACGATCCCCCCGGTTCCCCCGGACCAATGATCTTCGCGCCTCACCCGGCTGAACCTGCGGGGACGGCTATTCGGGAGCCTGTTGCGCCGGAACAAGTCTCGGCGCTCTTTAGGGCCGTGGCAGCTAAGGGAGTAACGTGAGGTGAGACTGTACGCCTGTGGCGGCCTGCAGCGCGCTACTGCGAAACTGCAGATGCTCAGGGTGTGGCCCATTCCCGAACTCCCGAAGGACTGCTGAGTAGCAGTCGCGGATGCCGAGCAGCGACCACGGTAGCTCGGCTGGACGCTGAACCACCGGGTGTAACCAACCGTGGGGCATCGTCGGGGTAGTCGAGCCTGAAGCGGCCAGAGGTGCAGGCCACACGCCGTCTGTCGCGCGGACTGTAAAGCTGCCGCTGCGTCAGGGCGCTTGCGTCCAATTGCTAGTACCCAGGTCAGCGCGCATAGCTTCTAACAGGCTCTGCTGGCAGGCACGGAACCTCTCCCGTCGAGCCTCGCATCCCGGTGTGTCCCAGCGGCTTCCGGATGCGACCTCCTTCCGGTAGTCGAGCAAGGCGGCGAGGGCGGTTCGCGTAGCTTCTCGCACGAGATGGCTTGCTATCAGCTCCATTTGATAGCGGCAGGCGTAGACGTCGTGCTCGCGGACCGCCATGGCTGCCATGTTCCTGCGCGCGGACGCGCTCCGCGGCCATCGGCTCGCGGCAAAGATTCGCTCCCGTGCACCGAACAGGGCAGTCAGGAACGCCGCGTAGGCAACCTCTTGGCGATCTCTGACCCGCGCCTGTTCCTCGCGGCGCCAGCGCCTGCGGTCTGTGAGGTAGGTAGCGACGACGGCGACTAGGCCGCCGATCACAGCGCTCACTGGTGCCGTCCAGTCCATCCGTCGAGTTTCCGTGGCGGACTGACCCATGCGGTAGAGGACGTCAGCCTGTGGTGGTCGACCGGCTGTGCTCGCAGTGGGATGCGGTGGGCTGCCGGCACACCTTGAATCGGCTTCATTTGAGGAAGGCGTGGGGCAGAGATTCAACCGTGCGGCTGGAGAGCAGCTAGGAGGATGTCTCCTGCGCGGTCTGTAAAGCTGCCGCTTTGCCGCCTGCTGGTCGTGTGAATATGTCGGCACGCGGGGCGGACCCAAAGTGGCTCTGCCGCGCAGCGCGGCTCTAAGGGGTCCGGCAGCGGCGCACTTCACAGGCTCCAGGTGTGACGGCAGTTGTGCCGCGCGGCCAATGCGACTGCCCACGACAGGCTGCCCCTTTGGGGCCATTAGGAGCCCAGTGAATGCCTGTCAGTCAAAACGAGTGAATCACGACGAGAAGCCGGCCAGACACGCGGCACCGGTTCCAACCTGCGATATAAGGCGGGTGGCGCGACCTGTTATGCACCGATTGGATGGCTCTTTCCGGCCAACCTTCCAAACCCGGGCTTCCCGTGGCCCAACCACCCCCTATGTGCATCCTGACCTGCTCGGGAAACGGGGTGGACGCCCTGCACACCCTACGGGGCTTGGCCACTGAAATAAGGCGCGCTTCCATACTCGGGGCGTGAGTGCGACGCTCGTGATCGCATGGTTGACGCCAAGGCCATGCCGACGATGCGGCGACTACAGGACTGGACGCACTCGCATCGCACTAGCAGCAAGCAGGGAGCGGCCCCCCGCGCCATCGGGAGGCCGCTCGTCACACCCATCCCAAAGCATGCGAGGAAGAAGGTGTTGTCATGACCTTACGCGGTCGCGCCGTGCGAACACAGGGCTGCCGTACACGATTGACGATCTACGTGCCCATCGTGCTGGCGCTCGGAGTAATCCCGGCAGCGTGCATCTACCCGTACCTTGCGGCACCGGTAAGTACAGCCGCTGCTGTCCTCGCTGCATCAGTTCCCCTCCTTAGGGGCCGATGGACCAACCAGCGAGAGCGATCGGTCGCAAACCACAGCACGTCCAACGAAGACACGCATGGAAGTAGCGGTCCTCTTGATCACAGCGACTCTCACTGAGGGGAAGACCGTGCGCCAGGCGATCCCGTTGTGGGGTCGATGTGGGACGGGTGGGTAGTGCCCGCGTAAACACGCTGCTCACGTGCCACTAGGTGCGCAGACTGTAAATCTGCCGGCTCAGCCTTCCCAGGTTCGAATCCTGGCGCCGCCACGCTGAGAACGAAGGGCCCGTGGCCTGCTTGCACAGCAGGTCACGGGCCCTTCGTCATGCTCCCCCTGGCGAGCGAAGGACTGTCTCACGCTGTCCAGCGTTCGGACGTTCCATCCGATGCGTGTGGACGGGGCGTGGACGGGATCTTCGGTACGTCATCGGCGTCGCTCCAGCCGAGTGGACCGACTCGGGCGGGACCGGAACGTGGCGGACCGCCCTACGTGGCCGGTGCTTCAGCAAGAGACGACCGCGCGGACTTCGGTCCCGCACGGCGCCCAGAGCTCGGCCGCTTGTCCGGGTTCGGCGCACAGACCGTCACGCATCGGGTACGACGTATCCGCCGAGTGAAGACGTTCTCCAGGAGTCACCACCCGTGAACGCGCTACGAAGCATCGACCCGACACCGCCGGGCGATCTCCACCCCGAGTGCGTCTGGTACGCCTCGTACGGCTCCAACATGCACCTGGATCGTCTCGCGTTCTACATCCGGGGCGGCCGGCTACCCGGAACCGCGAAGGTGTGTCCCGGGTGCAGAGATCCACGGATGCCCACCCGTTCGATCCCGGTCGAACTGTGCGGCGCCATGTACTTCGCGACCGAGTCGCCGGTATGGGGCGGCGGAAGAGCCTTCTACGACCCGAAGGCAGAAGGGCGGGTTCTCGCGCGAGCGCATCTGGTCACGGCGGGGCAGTTCTCGGATATCGCGGCCCAGGAGATGTACCGGGAGCCAGGTGAAGGGATCGACCTCACCGAAGTGCTGACGCGGGGCGCGGCGGTCTTGGGTGACGGGCGCTACGAGACATTGGTATGTGCCGGCCAAGTGGACGGGCGACCCCTGCTGACCTTCACCGCCCCCTGGAAGCTGCACGATGTTCCATGGAACCCCCCGTCAGCCGCTTATGTGCGCTACCTGGCGGCCGGGTTGCTCTCGGCGGAGGCGTGGGACGTGGAAACGGTCGCTGCGTACGTCGCGGCTTGCCCGGGCGCGGCGGGCCACTGGTCGAAAGGGGCGGTCGCGGGTCTTCTGCGAAGCTGATTCCGCGGCCCCTGGGCCATGTCCGAATGAGGACAGGCAGCGCACCGGCGCCCGCGCCTCTGCCGGACGGGCTCCGCGATCACGTGTCCTGCGACCCCACCGATGATGGCCGGCACGAGGAGCCAGCACTTGGGCCGGCCGCCATCGGGAGTCCCCGGTGCAGGATGAACCGGGTGACCGCGGCGGACTGGGTTGGAGCCGTGGGATCCAGCGAGGCAGGCTTGGTGCATGAGGTCGCTCTTGCGCTCACCCCCGGTGCCGGGAGCGGGCGGTCATAACCGGGTCCTCTTCACGCTGATGCAGTGCGTGCCCTTCTTGATCGCCCTGGCCGTACTGGTCATCGAGCTCACGCCTGCGCACTTCATCTACACCGGCCCCTTTCTCACCGCGGTGCCGGCGCTGGCCGCAGTGACGTTGGGGCCCAAGGGCACGACCGCGGCGGCGGCCCTCGCGTTGGCGATCAGTGTGACCACCGCGACGCACAACGGGGCGTGGGGCACCCTGCAGGTCTACAGCAACTTCCTGGCCCTGATCCTGGTTTCCGTGGCTGGGTTCATCACCAGCCGCGCCATGCAGGAGCGCAGGCAGAGAGAGCTCGACCAGGTCGGCCGCATCGCCGTGGCGGCCCAGGACGTCGTGCTGCGGCCCGTGGCCCCGGACCTGGGCCCACTGCGGGCGGGCAGCTTGTGCCTCGTGGCTGGGACGGGCGCACGGGTGGGCGGTGATCTGTACGAGGCCGTGCAGACGCGGTACGGCGTCCGGATGATCGTCGGAGACGTCCGGGGCAAAGGGCTGTCCGCGGTGCGGGCCGTCGCAGTGGCACTGGGCGCGTTCCGGGAGGCCGTTCACTACGAGGACGACCTGGTGGAGGTCATGAACCGCTGCGCGGCTGCGCTGCGACGGGAGCTCGCCGTCCCGGGTGCGTACGGTCAGGAGGTTCTGCTGGAAGGGTTCACCACGGCTCTCATCGCACAGGTGCCGGACGAACCCGTGGTGCAGCTGGTCAACCGTGGACACCCACCACCGCTGCTGCTGCACCGGGGCAGGGCGTCACCACTCATGCCGAGCCTGCCGTCGCCGCCCCTCGGCCTCGAGGATCTCATCACCGACCTTCCCGGGAAGCCTGAGAGCTATGCGTTCGTCCCCGGTGACCGCCTGTTGATGTACACCGATGGTGTGATCGAGGCCCGCGACCGCGACGGCACGTTCTTCGCTCTGCCGGAGGCCGTGGAGCGGATGGGTGTCAACCTGAGCCCGCCGGGATTCCTGGAGCAACTGCACCAGGGGTTGATCCGTCACACCGGCGGTGCCCTGGCCGACGATGTGGCGATGATCCTGGTCGACCGGTGCGACGGCCCACCACAGTCACCTTCCGGTGGGGCAGGCGTGGGGTGACCGTCGCGGGCGGCTGGGGAACCGCAGCTCGGCGGTCGTCCTCCGCGCGGTCTGCCCATCTGCCGGCTCGGCCTTCCCAGGTTCGCTTCCTGGCGCCGCCGCGCCGGGGAAGACCTCTCCCACCAGCCGGACGTGTCTCACTTCGTACCGTCCGTGTCCCGGCACCGATCAGCGCGTGTCCCCCAGGTGTACCCCGGGGGAGCGTGCTGTCACTCCGGCTCGTTCCACTCCATGGCGACGGGCGGGCTCACTGTGGAGGGCGGAGTACTTCTCCTCCACAGTGAGCCCCAGAACGCGACGTACTGGCTCAGGAGCCCGGGCGCGGGCGCGTGCGGTGAGCGAGGCGCGCATCACATGCGGGCGAGGATCTCCGCCTTCTTGGCCGTGAACTCCTCCTCCGAGAGGATGCCCGCGTCGAGCAGTTCCGCCAGCTGTCGCAACTGCTCGACAGGCGTGCTCGCCTGCGGTGCGGGGGCCGCGGCCTGAACAGGGCGAGCGGCAGGAGGGGCCTGGTTCGGGGCGGGGATCTTCCCGAGTACCAGGTCGGTGAGCAGTGCCTTGATGCCGGGAGCCGAGTCGTGCGGCACTCGGAAGTCGATCGTGTTACCCGAAGCCACCACGACGACCTTGGTGTACAGCAGGCCGTCCCGCTTGGTCACTACGCTGGAGATGCTCTTGACCGGGATCATCTCGCTGCCCGCCTTGGAGCTGCGGACCCCCGTGGCCAGGAGCGACGCGCCGCCGGTCAGCAAGCCTGCCGTGAGCTTCTTGGCGCTCATGCCGCCCCGGGTCCACTCGACCCGGTCGTGATAGATGGCCACGTCGGCGTTCTTGCCCTCGATGTGGCTCTTGAAAGTCATCAGCGCGCTGCTGGACATACGGTGCTCCTGAGTTCATGCGGCGTGGTACATGCCGTCTGCAACTAGACGCACGTGATTAGGTGAAGGTTGTACGAACTCCACCCGCCCTGCCGTCCTCGGCCCCGTGACCCGCGAGCGCAGGTCCCGGGGCCCTCGTCGTCGTGCTGTCCGGGCCGTCCGGCCGGGCTCATGACCGCCCCGAGCCGGGCCCCGCTGTCGCGTGCCGTGCCGGCGCCACTAGAATCGAACGTGTGAACGATGACCGTCCGCTGACGCGTCTCGACATGCTGCGCTTCGCCCGCCGTGTCGTCGAACACCAGGCTGCCCGGCAGCTTGCGCTGATGGATCGGTGGATCGCGGACGAGGAGCGCCGGGAGGCCGGACGGCAGCGCCGGCTCAGCGCCCGGCAGTCCGCCGCCGAGTGGGCTGTCGAGCGCGGCCTGAACGGCCGCAGCGCGGTGTACGTCCACGCCGGCGCCTGTACGGCCGCCGGGGGACGGGCGAAAGGCGTGGACCGCGAGCAGGCGGTACGCGCCCTGACCGAGGAAGGGGTCCCCGCGTGCCCGCTGTGCCGGCCGGACACCACGCTGGGGATTCTCGAATGACCGGCCCGGGTGCGGGCCCGAGCCGTCCGGATGATGCTGGAGCCATGGCAGGGAAACGTCCGATCATCGTGCACCTGCCGTCCCCGACCGGCGGTCGCCGGGTCCGGGTGGACGGCGAGATCCTCGGCCTCGCACACAACGTGCGGGACCTGGTGGAGTTCCTGCGCCGGGCTGGGCTGGAGATCGAACCGGAGGAAGTGGCCGACTCACCGCTGATCGACTGGCGCGGAGTGGGACCCGACCGGTGGGAGGCGGAGACCCGGACATGAGGTGACGGCCCGCGGGCCTGCCCCACGCCGCCGTCACCCTTCGTGAGCCGGGCAGGCACATCCGGGGCCCGCCCCGACCCCGGCGCAGACGCGCCGACGGCCCGTACCGGGCACACTGGCGGGCATGTCCTCCCGACGCAGAACCTGCCCCGTGTGTCACCGCGAGATCGCCGTCGTCGCGGGCCGCTTCGCGCGGCACGACCCGCCCGGGGCACGGGAGAGCGCGGACCTCGTCTCCTGTGCCGGCTCCCGGCGGCCGGCACAACTCGGGGCGGCCCAGCCGTCGTTGGACGGGTACGTCCTACCGGACTTTCCCGGGCAGCTGCCGTTGTTCTGACGCGAGCCGACTCTGACGGGACGTCGTGCGGCGGGACGACCCGGCGGATGCGTGCCGCGGCCCGCCGTCCCGTCGACTCGTTGGCCCGTCAACTCGCCACCGCTCAGCGGGTACGGACCGGCAACGGCCGGCGACCGCTCTCAGTTCCCGGCCACCGACTTCACCGCGACCGACACGGGCGTGGAACCGCTGACCAGCTCCAGCGTGAGCCCGGTCGTCGCCGGCGTGTCCACCAGCTCCGCGAGAACGGCCGCCACGTCGTCCCGCGGGACCGCGCCGCGACCCGTGTGCGCCTCCAGCCGGACCAGCCCGGTGCCCGCGTCGTCCGTCAGCGAACCCGGGCGCAGGATCGTCCAGTCGAGCGACTCCTGCCGGGTGACGTACGCGTCGGCCTCGCCCTTCGCACGCAGGTACGCGTCGAAGACCCCGTCGCCCTGGTGGGCCGGATCCGCGCCCATCGAGGACACCACGACGAAGCGGCGTACGCGCGCGCGTACGGCGGCGTCCGCGAACAGCACCGCCGCGCCCCTGTCCACCGTGTCCTTGCGGGTCACACCGCTGCCCGGGCCCGCGCCGGCCGCGAAGACCGCCGCGTCCGCCCCCTGGAGATGCGCCGCGACCTCCTCCACCGAGACCGACTCCAGGTCCAGCAGGACCGGTTCGGCACCGGCCGCCCGCAGATCGTCGCCCTGTTCGGCCTTGCGGATGATGCCCGCCACCTGCTCTCCGCGCGCGGCGAGCAGGCGCTCCAGCCGCAACGCGATCTGACCATGACCACCAGCAATGACAATGCGCATGATTCCGACCGTACGCCCGAGAAGACGCGTCCGCCGCACGAGTGGACCGGCGGGCGCGGGACGTGCGGGGTGCACGCGCGCGTGGCCGCTCAGGACGGCTCTCCGCGCCCCTGGCGCGGCAGCCCCAGCTCCGCCGTCGCCGCCGAGTCGCAGTACTCGCGCACCGCGCTCGTCCGGGCCACCACCCGGCCCCGGTGCACCACGATCCGGCTGTAGGCCAGGGAGAGGACGCCGGCCAGACGGTCACCGCGTACGGCGAGGAGTTCGGCGGGGAAGCCCGCCTCCACGCGGACCTCGGGCAGGCCCAGGGCCGTACGGGCCGAGGCGCACACGGCGTCGTAGGCGTCCTGCGGGCGCAGGCCGTGGGCGGAGGCGAGGAGGTAGGCGGCCTCCAGGGGATCACCGCGGCCGACGGGGTTCGAGACGTCGCGCAGGGCGCCGCTGCCGGCCGCCAACCGCACCCCGGCCGCACGCAGCAGCCGTACCGGAGCCGAGCCCCGCCGGTCGGCGCTGCCGCAGCCGCCCTGGGGCAGGCACACCACCGTCACACCGGCCGCCGCGAGCTGGTCGGCGACCCGGCGGGCGACCTCGACGGGCAGGCGCGCGAGACCGGCGCAGGGCCCGATCGCCACGCCGGGGCGCAGGCCACCCGCCATCGCCGCGAGCCGGGACAGCCGGGCCGGATCGGCGGCGTCCGTGTGCAGGTCCACGGGACAGCCGTGTTCGGAAGCGACCTCCAGGACGGCCTCCACGTAGCCGGTGGGGTCCGGGTCCAGGTCCGGGCAACCGCCCACCACACAGGCGCCCATCTTCACCGCGTCCCGCAGCACGGCCAGCCCGTCGGCCCCGGCCACTCCGGTCAGCAGCCGCGGCATCGCCACCGCCGTCAGCTCCGCGAGCCCCCGCAGCGACCGCCGTGCCCGCAGGACCGCGCCCAGCGCGCCGAGCCCCTGGACGTCGCCCACGCGCACGTGCGCGCGCACCGCCGTCGCCCCGTGCCCGAGCTGGAGCAGGGCCGCCTCCGTCACCCGGCGCTGGATGTCCTCGGGCGCGTACGACACCGGGCCGGGGCGCTCGGCGGTGAGGGCGGTGTCGCCGTGGGCGTGCGGCTCGGCCGGGGCCGGCAGGAGCAGGTAGCCGCTCAGGTCCACGCGCGCGGTGGCCGTGCGGGCCGGTCCCGGGGCGAGACTGCCGGTCGTGCCCACCGCCTCGATGCGCCCGCCGCCCAGCCGTACGTCCACGGTCCGCCCGTCGGTGAGCCGGGCCCCGCTGAGCAGGAGGGCGCCCGGATCGGACGGCCCGGATGAGCCCGGCGAGTTCGACGGCGGGTGCGGCTGCGGCTGGCTGTCGGGCATCGCGCTCCAGGGTCGGGGCCGGGGGCTCGGTCGGACCGGGTGGGAAACCTCGGGGCCGTGCACGCCCCAAGATCACGCAGAGTGAGTCGAGCCTAGGGTGGCGAGCCGCGCGGGGCGGGTAGGAGCGCAATAGTCGTACCGGCGTGGTCCGCCCCAGGTGGTACAGGTGTCGCCCACCCGCGTGGCCCGCGCCACGCACGACGACGCCCGGACGCACGACGACGCCCGGACGCACGACGACGCCCCGGCGTACGAAGGCGCCTTGACGCGCACACGAAGGCGTCCGTACCCGCGACGTCGCCCACGCGGCGCGTGCCGGTCCTCCCGCCCCGCCCGCCACGGCCCTCGCCCGCCGTGCCCGGCCCGGCGAGCGCCCCCCCCTGAGGCCGAGGAGGCCGGTGAGAGGCCGGGGAAGCGGGCCGCGGTGGGCGGGGGGATACGGATTTGGGTGAACGGCGGCGGACCGTGTAATGTCTTCATCGCTCGCCCCAATAGCTCAGTCGGCAGAGCGTCTCCATGGTAAGGAGAAGGTCAACGGTTCGATTCCGTTTTGGGGCTCTGGTGTGAGAGGTTCCCGTCGCAAGGCGGGGGCTGATCTCATCAAAGCGGTGTAGCTCAGTCGGTAGAGCAAGCGGCTCATAATCGCTGTGTCACCGGTTCAAGTCCGGTCACCGCTACTGACAGTAGCCGATTGCGGGGTCGGTCCTTCGATCGGCTACTCTTTCTTGCGTTGAACCAGTCCATCCGTTCGTCTTAGGAGCACTCACGTGGCTGCCACCGACGTCCGCCCGAAGATCACGCTGGCCTGCGTGGAGTGCAAGGAGCGGAACTACATCACCAAGAAGAACCGGCGTAACAACCCGGATCGTCTTGAGATGAAGAAGCACTGCCCGCGTTGCAATGCGCACACCGCGCATCGCGAAACGCGATAAAACAGGCTCGTCCGTGAGGCCGTCCCCTTCCGTGGGGGCGGCCTCACGGCGTTTTCCACCACCTCGGCGTCCAGCCCCGCCCGCGCCTGGCCCCCTGCGCATACCGTGGCTGGTTTCCGGCTAATTTGGGGCCAGCACAGCAGACATCAGGAGGTGCGGGCCATGGCGCTCGACCAGTCCTTCGTGGGACGGACGTACCCGCCCACCGAGCCCTACGAGGTGGGCCGGGAGAAGATCCGCGAGTTCGCCGAGGCGGTGGGCGAGACCAACCCGGTGTACACGGACCCCGAGGCCGCCAAGGCGCTGGGTCACCCCGACGTGATCGCCCCGCCCACGTTCGTGTTCTCCATCACGTTCCGGGCCGCCGGGCAGGTCGTCCAGGACCCGCAGCTGGGACTGGACTACAGCCGCGTGGTGCACGGCGACCAGAAGTTCGCCTACGCCCGCCCGGTCCGCGCCGGCGACCGGCTCACGGTCACCTCCACGATCGAGGCGATCAAGTCCCTCGCGGGCAACGACATCCTGGACGTCCGCGGTGAGGTGCACGACGAGACGGGCGAACGCGTCGTGACCGCCTGGACCAAGCTGGTGGCCCGCGCGGCCGAGGAGGCCTGAGGACACGATGACGGCGAAGATCGCGTACGACGACGTCGAGATCGGCACCGAACTGCCCGCGCAGAGCTTCCCCGTGACCCGCGCCACGCTCGTGCGGTACGCGGGTGCCTCCGGGGACTTCAACCCGATCCACTGGAACGAGAAGTTCGCCAAGGAGGTGGGCCTGCCGGACGTCATCGCGCACGGCATGTTCACCATGGCCGAAGCGATCCGGGTGGTCACCGACTGGACCGGGGATCCCGGCGCGGTCGTGGAGTACGGCGTCCGCTTCACCAAGCCCGTCGTCGTCCCGAACGACGACCGGGGCGCCCTCATCGAGGTCAGCGCCAAGATCGCGGCCAAGCTGGACGACAACACCGTGCGTGTCGACCTGACCGCCATGAGCGGCGGTCAGAAGGTGCTGGGCATGTCCCGGGCGGTCGTACGGCTGGCCTGACGGTCGGGCGGTTCGGATGTGAGGGGCGCCTCCCTTTCGGGGAGGCGCCCCTCACACGTGCGCCCGCGCGCAGGCGGGGCCTTGTCAAGTTAGTGATTGAGTACTAACTTACTCGCATGCCCAGGATGAGCGCAGAGGAACGGCGCGAGAGTGTCGTACGTGCGGCGACCGCCGAGTTCGCGCGCGGCGGCTACCACGGCACCTCCACGGAGGCGATCGCCAGACGGGTCGGTGTCTCGCAGCCGTACCTCTTCCGGCTCTTCCCGGGCAAGAAGGCGATCTTCCTGGCGGCGGCCGAGCGCTGCGTGGAGGACACCATCCGGACCTTCGAGGAGGCATCGCAGGGGCTGCGGGGCGAGGAGGCCCTGCACGCCATGGCGGACGCGTACACCAAGGTCATCGCGGAACGGCCCGAGCGGCTGATGATGCAGATGCAGATGTACGTCGCCGTGGCGTCCGCGGAGCAGGAGGGTGACCGCGAGTTCGGCGAGAGCGTCCGCGCCGGCTGGATGCGGCTGTGGGACACCGTACGGCTGGTCCTCGGCGCGGACGTCGAGGAGACGACCGACTTCCTGGCGTGCGGCATGCTCATCAACTGCCTCGTGGCCATGGGTTTTCCGCCCGGCCACCGGGTGTGGGAGGGGCTCTACCCGTCCGCCCGGATCACGGGCCACCCGGAGGCGTAGCGCGACCGGGAGGGCGCCTCGTGTGTCCTCCCGCCGGGCTTCACCGCCGTCGTGGCCAGTTCATGGCCACACAAGTTAGTCATTGATAACTAACCGGAATTTCACGCTCAGGGGGAGCGATGCCAGAGAAGACCGCAGCACCCGGCACGACCACACCGTCCCGCGCGAGTGCCGTGTGGGCCCTCGTCATCACCAGCGTCGCCGGCTTCATGGCGGCCCTGGACAACCTCGTCGTCACCACGGCGCTGCCCTCCATACGCCAGGACCTCGGTGGCGCGCTGGACGACCTGGAGTGGACGGTGAGCGCCTACACGCTCACCTTCGCCGTCCTGCTGATGACCGGCGCCGCGCTCGGCGACCGCTTCGGACGCCGCCGGCTGTTCGCCGCCGGACTGGCCGTCTTCACCGGCGCCTCCGCCGCCGCGGCCCTGGCACCCGGCATCGGCTCGCTGATCGCGGCCCGCGCGGTCCAGGGCGTCGGCGCGGCCGTGATGATGCCGCTCACGCTGACCCTGCTGACCGCGGCCGTCCCCGCGGCCAGACGCGGCACCGTGTACGGCATCTGGGGCGCCGTCAACGGGCTCGCCGTCGCCTCCGGGCCGCTCATCGGCGGCAGCCTGACCGAGCACGTCTCCTGGCAGTGGATCTTCTGGCTGAACGTGCCGCTCGGTCTGGTCGCGCTGCCGCTCGCCCGGCTGCGACTCGCCGAGTCGTACGGCGCCGGTACCCGGCTCGACGTCCCCGGCACACTGCTCGCCAGCGGCGGGCTCTTCGGGATCGTGTACGGCCTGGTCCGCGGGCCCGCCGACGGCTGGACCGACCCGGTCGTCCTGACCGCGCTGACGGCGGGCGGAGCGCTCCTGGCGGGCTTCGTGCTCTACAGCTCGCGCGCCGCGGCCCCCATGCTGCCCATGCGGCTGTTCCGCTCCCGCGCCTTCTCCGGGATCAACGCGGCCAGCCTGCTGATGTTCGTCGGCATGTTCGGCTCGATCTTCCTGCTCAGCCAGTACATGCAGGGCGTGCTCGGCTACTCGCCCACCGAGGCCGGCCTCAGGATGCTGCCGTGGACCGGCATGCCGATGCTCGTCGCGCCCGTCGCCGGGATCCTCTCCGACCGCATCGGCGGCCGGCCGGTCGTCGCCGCGGGCCTGTTCCTCCAGGCGGTCGGCCTCGGCTACATGGCCCGGGTGGCCACCACGGACGCCTCCTACGCCGTCCAGCTGCCCGCCCTGATCATCAGCGGCGTCGGCATGGCCCTGTACTTCGCCCCGGCCGCCGCCCTGGTCATGTCCAGCGTCAGCCCCCAGGAGCAGGGCGTCGCCTCCGGGGCGAACAACGCCCTGCGGGAGGTGGGCGGTGCGCTCGGCATCGCCGTCATGGCGTCGATCTTCTCCGCACAGGGCGGCTACGACTCCGCGCAGTCCTTCGTGGACGGGCTGCGGCCGGCCCTGGTCACCGGCTCGGCGGTGGTCGCCCTCGCCGCGGTCGCGGCCCTGCTGATCCCGGGCCGCCGCGGCGCCGGCCGGTCGGCGCCGGCGGCCGGACAGCCCTCGGCACCGCTCCTCGAGACCACCTCTCGCTGACCCGGGACCCGGCGGTCGCCCGGATGCCGGGTGACCGACCGCCGCGACCGCCGGGCGGAGGAAACAGCGTGCACGCACGCGTGGGCCACGACAGGCCCACGCGCGGGCGTGCGGTTCTCCGCCCCGTGCCCGTCCCGGCCCCGCCACGTCAGGCGGGGAGACGCGGGGGAGAAGCCCCGGCTCCGTCGGCCCGTTCGTGCGCGTGCGACGTGCGGGGCTGTCGGAGGTGCCGGAGCCGTCTCGTAGTCTTGGGCCCGTGCAGGTACTCCACGACGCCCCCCTTGCCCCGCTGACCACCTTCCGGCTGGGCGGTCCCGCGACGCGGCTGCTGACCGCCACGACAGACGCCGAGGTGATCGCCGCCGTCCGCGAGGCCGACGAGAGCGGCACGCCGCTGCTGGTGATCGGCGGCGGATCGAACCTGGTCATCGGCGACAAGGGCTTCGAAGGCACCGCCCTGCGCATCGCCACGCGCGGTGTCGAGCTGCGCGGCACGACCCTGGAGCTGGCGGCCGGCGAGGTGTGGACCGACGCCGTGGCCCGCACGGTCGAGGCCAAACTCGCCGGGATCGAGTGCCTGGCCGGCATCCCCGGATCCGCGGGCGCCACGCCGGTGCAGAACGTGGGCGCCTACGGCCAGGAGGTGTCCTCCACGATCACCGAGGTGATCGCCTACGACCGGCGTGCCGGCGAGACCGTCACGCTGGCCAACGAGGAGTGCGCGTTCTCCTACCGCCACAGCCGTTTCAAGGCCGACCCCGAGCGCTACGTCGTGCTCCGGGTCCGCTTCGAGCTGGAGGACGCCGGCGGGATGTCCGCGCCGGTGAAGTACGCCGAGGCGGCCCGCGCGCTCGGTGTCGGCCCCGGCGACCGGGTGTCGCTGGCAGACGCCCGCGAGACCGTGCTGAAGCTGCGCGCGGGCAAGGGCATGGTGCTGGACGCCGAGGACCACGACACCTGGTCGGCCGGATCCTTCTTCACCAACCCGATCCTCACCGACGAGCAGTTCGCCGCGTTCCACGCGCGCGTGCGCGAGCGGCTGGGTGACGGTGTCGAGCCGCCCGCCTACCCGGCGGGACAGGGCCGCACCAAGACGTCCGCGGCCTGGCTGATCGACAAGGCGGGCTTCACCAAGGGCTACGGCACCGGGCCCGCCCGCATCTCCACCAAGCACACCCTCGCCCTCACCAACCGGGGCGACGCCACCACCGAGGACCTGCTGGCCCTCGCCCGCGAGGTGGTCGCCGGCGTCCGCGCGGCCTTCGGCGTCACGCTGGTCAACGAGCCGGTGACGGTGGGCGTGAGCCTGTAGCCGTACCGGCGGCGGCCCGCTTCAGGCCCGTGGGCGTGAGCCTCCGGCCCTGCCGGCCGGGCGACCCGCCCACCCCGGCCTCAGGCCGCCGGGCGGGTCAGCCGGTCGTCCACGCCGGCCAGCAGCCGCGCCCTGACTTCCTCAGGGGCGGCCGAGCCCCGCACGGACTGCCGGGCCAGCTCCGCGATCTCGGCATCCGTGAAGCCGTGCGCGTGGCGGGCGATCTCGTACTGGGCGGCCAGCCGGGAGCCGAACAGCAGCGGGTCGTCGGCGCCGAGCGCCATCGGGACGCCCGCCTCGAAGAGCGTGCGCAACGGGACGTCCTCCGGCTTCTCGTACACACCGAGCGCCACGTTCGAGGCCGGGCACACCTCGCAGGTCACGCCGCGGTCGGCCAGCCGTTTCATCAGCCGCGGGTCCTCGGCGGCGCGCACCCCGTGCCCGAGCCGCGTGGCGTGCAGGTCGTCCAGGCAGTCCCGGACGGAGGCCGGGCCGCTCAGCTCGCCGCCGTGCGGTGCCGACAACAGGCCGCCCTCCCGCGCGATGTGGAAGGCCCGGTCGAAGTCACGCGCCAGGCCCCGCCGCTCGTCGTTGGACAGCCCGAAGCCGACCACGCCCCGGTCCGCGTACCGCACCGCGAGGCGGGCCAGCGTGCGGGCGTCAAGCGGATGCTTCATGCGGTTCGCGGCGACCAGCACGCGCATGCCGAGGCCGGTCTCCCGGGAGGCCGTGTCCACCGCGTCCAGGATGATCTCCAGCGTCGGGATCAGACCCCCCAGCCGTGGCGCGTACGACGTCGGGTCCACCTGGATCTCCAGCCAGCCCGAGCCGTCCCTCAGGTCCTCCTCGGCGGCCTCCCGCACCAGCCGCTGGATGTCCTCGGCACTGCGCACGCAGGAGCGGGCCGCGTCGTACAGCCGCTGGAAACGGAACCAGCCCCGCTCGTCGGTGGCGCGCAGCCTGGGCGGTTCCCCGCTGGTGAGGGCCTCCGTCAGCGTCTCGGGCAGATGTACTCCGTACTTGTCGGCCAGTTCCAGAACCGTCCCCGGCCGCATCGAGCCGGTGAAGTGCAGGTGCAGATGGGCCTTCGGCAGCTCAGAGAGATCACGTACACGCTCCATTCCCAGATCCTGCCGTATGTCCCCACCGTCCCGGTAGTCGTTTCCCCGTTCGTGGTCTTGCCCGCACACAGAAGCGGGCCGCCTCCCCGGAGGGAGACGGCCCGCACGCGCGCACGAAGGAAAGGAAGGGAAGGGGAGGGGAGGGAACTAGTCCCGCGCCTCCGCCAGCAGCTTCTGCATCCGGCTCACGCCCTCGACCAGGTCCTCGTCGCCGAGCGCGTACGACAGCCGCAGGTAACCCGGCGTGCCGAACGCCTCGCCCGGGACGACCGCGACCTCGGCCTCCTCCAGGATCAGCGCGGCCAGCTCGACGGTGTCCCGCGGGCGCTTGCCGCGGATCTCCTTGCCGAGCAGGCCCTTGACCGACGGGTAGGCGTAGAAGGCGCCCTCGGGCTCCGGGCAGACCACGCCGTCGATCTCGTTGAGCATCCGCACGACGGTCCTGCGGCGCCGGTCGAAGGCCTCGCGCATCCGCGCCACGGCCTCCAGGCCGCCGGACACGGCGGCCAGCGCGGCCACCTGGGCCACGTTGGAGACGTTGGAGGTCGCGTGCGACTGAAGGTTCGTCGCGGCCTTGACCACGTCCTTCGGGCCGATGACCCAGCCCACGCGCCAGCCGGTCATGGCGTACGTCTTCGCCACACCGTTGACCACGATGCACTTGTCGCGCAGCTCGGGCAGGAGTGCCGGCAGCGACACGGAGACGGCGTCGCCGTAGACCAGGTGCTCGTAGATCTCGTCGGTCAGCACCCACAGGCCGTGCTCCAGGGCCCAGCGGCCGATCGCGTCGGTCTCGGCCTCGGAGTACACCGCGCCGGTCGGGTTGGACGGGGAGACGAACAGCACGACCTTCGTCTTCTCCGTGCGCGCCGCCTCCAGCTGCTCGACCGAGACCCGGTAGCCGGTCGTCTCGTCGGCGACGACCTCGACCGGGACACCGCCGGCGAGACGGATCGACTCCGGGTACGTCGTCCAGTACGGCGCCGGGACGATGACCTCGTCGCCCGGGTCGAGGATGGCGGCGAACGCCTCGTAGATCGCCTGCTTGCCGCCGTTGGTGACGAGGATCTGCGAGACGTCGGGCTCCCAGCCGGAGTCGCGCAGCGTCTTCGCGGCGATCGCGGCCTTCAGCTCGGGCAGGCCGCCGGCCGGCGTGTAGCGGTGGTACCTGGGGTTCTTGCAGGCCTCGACGGCCGCCTCGACGATGTAGTCGGGGGTCGGGAAGTCGGGCTCGCCGGCGCCGAAGCCGATCACCGGACGTCCGGCGGCCTTCAGGGCCTTGGCCTTGGCGTCCACGGCGAGGGTGGCGGACTCGGAGATCGCACCGACGCGGGCGGAGACCCGGCGCTCGGTGGGAGGGGTTGCAGCGCTCATGCGGCCATCGTTCCAGACCGGAAATGTCCCCGGCACACGGGTTTCACAGACTGAACAGCTACGGGTCGAGTCGTGAACACGGGTCCGAATCCGGCCACCGGCCAGGACGATCTTCGGTCGCGGGGTCCCGGACGGGCGCTTTCTGTTCGACGCCGGGCCGTGGACCACGTACACTCTCACCTCGTTGGCCTTCAGCAGCCGCGTTCCAGCAGGTGCACACCGAGCACCCGGCCGGATGCGGTACGTTGGTGGGCACACAAAGGGTCGTAGCTCAATTGGTAGAGCACTGGTCTCCAAAACCAGCGGTTGGGGGTTCAAGTCCCTCCGGCCCTGCTACACACACCGCCAGGATGTGTGCGCATGTACGTCCAGCAATGCACCGCCGTGCGGCTCAGAAACCGGGCGCGGCACGGCCACGACCCGGGATCAGGTGAGGACTATGACGGACGCCGTGGGCTCCATCGATACGCCTGATGCCCAGGACGAGGTGCCCGAGTCCAAGAAGGCCCGTAAGGGCGGCAAGCGCGCCAAGAAGGGCCCGCTGAAGCGCCTGGCCACCTTCTACCGCCAGATCGTCGCGGAACTCCGCAAGGTCGTCTGGCCGTCACGCAACCAGCTGACGTCGTACACCACCGTGGTGATCTTCTTCGTCGCCATCATGATCGCGCTGGTGACCGTGATTGACTATGGGCTCAACCACGCGGCCAAGTACGTTTTCGGCTGAGCCAAAAGCGAAGGGCGCCGTGGTACCGGCGCCCGTTTTCGCATGTACCACCCCTATGTATCCAGGAAGAAGCAGCCATCGTGTCTGACCCGAACCTGAACGACGCCATCGAGCCGGACAAGACGGTCGATGACGAACTCGACATCGTCGAGGGCGCGGACGAACAGGACGAGTTCGAGGCTGCCGAGGCCGAGTCGGGCGTGCCGGCCGAAGAGGCCGCCCTGCACGTCGAGGACGAAGACGGCGACGACGCCGACGACGCCGACGAGGAGACCCCCGTCGCCGAGGTCGAGGACGAGGGCGCCCCCGCGGACGAGGACGCCGACGCGGAGGTTGCCGACGAGGAGCCGGCCGCTCCCGTCGACCCGATCCAGGCGCTGCGCGACGAGCTGCGCGCCCTGCCCGGCGAGTGGTACGTCATCCACACCTACGCCGGTTACGAGAACCGCGTGAAGACCAACCTGGAGCAGCGCGCCGTCTCGCTGAACGTCGAGGACTACATCTTCCAGGCCGAGGTGCCGCAGGAGGAGGTCGTCCAGATCAAGAACGGCGACCGCAAGACGATCAAGCAGAACAAGCTGCCGGGTTACGTCCTGGTCCGCATGGACCTCACCAACGAGTCCTGGGGCGTCGTCCGCAACACCCCGGGCGTCACCGGATTCGTCGGCAACGCCTACGACCCGTACCCGCTGACCCTGGACGAGATCGTCAAGATGCTCGCCCCGGAGGCCGAGGAGAAGGCCGCCCGCGAGGCCGCCGAGGCCGAGGGCAAGCCCGCCCCGCAGCGCAAGGTCGAGGTCCAGGTGCTGGACTTCGAGGTCGGCGACTCGGTCACCGTCACCGACGGCCCGTTCGCCACGCTCCAGGCGACCATCAACGAGATCAACCCCGACTCGAAGAAGGTCAAGGGCCTCGTGGAGATCTTCGGCCGCGAGACGCCGGTCGAGCTGTCCTTCGACCAGATCCAGAAGAACTGAGCATCGCCCCGAGGGCGCCCCACCGGTGACAACCGGGCCGGGGCGCCCTCGGCGTGTGCGGAGCCGGTGACGGCCGGCCTTTCCGTCCGGCGCGCGCGTGAAGCCGCACCGGCGACGGCTGCGCGGCGGGGGGACGTACGGGCCGCACCCGGCGAGCCGCGACGGATCGGGCCCGCCGGTGGCACCGGGCGTGCCGGCCCCTGGCCGCGCGGCAAACCGTGCCGGACGGTACGACCCGCCCCGTGCTGCCCGCCGGCCGCCGGAGCCGTGCGCCGGCTGCGCGGCCGATGGCCCGGACAGCCCGCGCAGGCCGCCTGAGCTGGACGATTTCTTGTCCCGAGGGGACAGCGGCTATCGTTGTGCGGTATGCCATCTGCGGGATCGTGCACGGCATGGATCCGGGTGCGCGGATGGCAGTCAACCTCTCAGCAAGGACCCGGAGAGAGCATGCCTCCCAAGAAGAAGAAGGTCACGGGGCTTATCAAGCTCCAGATCAACGCCGGTGCGGCGAACCCGGCTCCGCCGGTCGGCCCCGCGCTGGGCCAGCACGGCGTCAACATCATGGAGTTCTGCAAGGCCTACAACGCCGCGACCGAGTCGCAGCGTGGCTGGGTGATCCCGGTGGAGATCACGGTCTACGAGGACCGCTCCTTCACCTTCATCACCAAGACGCCGCCGGCCGCGAAGATGATCCTCAAGGCCGCTGGTGTCGAGAAGGGCTCGGGCGAGCCGCACAAGACCAAGGTCGCCAAGATCACCGAGGCGCAGGTCCGCGAGATCGCCCAGACCAAGATGCCCGACCTGAACGCCAACGACCTGGACGCCGCGTCGAAGATCATCGCCGGCACCGCCCGCTCCATGGGCATCACGGTCGAGGGCTGAACCCCACCCCTAGCAGTCATGCGGCCGTAGCCGGTCGCACGTGGCAGGGCCTGCTCGGCCCAGGGACCACGACTCCTTTCAGAACACACAGGAGCAAGTTGTGAGCAAGCGCAGCAAGGCTCTCCGCGCTGCGGACGCCAAGATCGACCGGGAGAAGCTGTACGCCCCGCTCGAGGCCGTCCGTCTCGCCAAGGAGACCTCCACGTCCAAGTTCGACGGCACCGTCGAGGTCGCCTTCCGTCTGGGTGTCGACCCGCGCAAGGCCGACCAGATGGTCCGTGGCACCGTGAACCTCCCGCACGGCACCGGTAAGACCGCCCGGGTCCTGGTCTTCGCGACCGGCGACCGTGCCGAGGCCGCGCGTGCCGCGGGCGCCGACATCGTCGGCGCCGACGAGCTGATCGACGAGGTGGCGAAGGGCCGTCTGGACTTCGACGCCGTCGTCGCCACCCCGGACCTCATGGGCAAGGTCGGCCGCCTCGGCCGCGTCCTCGGCCCGCGTGGTCTGATGCCGAACCCGAAGACCGGCACCGTGACCCCGGACACCGCCAAGGCCGTGACCGAGATCAAGGGCGGCAAGATCGAGTTCCGCGTCGACAAGCACTCGAACCTGCACTTCATCATCGGCAAGACGTCGTTCGACGACACCAAGCTGGTGGAGAACTACGGCGCCGCGCTGGAGGAGATCCTCCGGCTGAAGCCGTCCGCCGCCAAGGGTCGCTACATCAAGAAGGCCGCGATCAGCAGCACGATCGGCCCCGGCATCCCGGTCGACCCGAACCGCACCCGCAACCTCCTCGTCGAGGAGGACCCGGCGGCCGTCTGAGCCCTCGCTCAGCCCGGTAGCCGCGTCAGGTACGCGTAAGAAAAGGGCGGACCCTGCAACCTTCCAGGTGCGGGGTCCGTCCTTTCTTTGTGCGACCTTTCGTACGACTGTCAGTGGCCTGGGTTACGGTGCAGGCACAGAACTCCAAACAGGAACGGGACCAGATGAACAGCACGACCGTGCGCCGGACGACCCTTTCCATCGCGGTCGCGGCCGCGCTGACCGGGGTGGCCGCCTGCGGCTCCTCCGACTCGGGCAAGGACGGGAGCGACGCGGCCGGCAAGAGCGTGACGCACGTCAGCCCCATAGCCGCCCTGCGCACCGCCGAGCAGTCCACCGACAAGGCCGACTCGGCCAAGGTGCGCTCCAGCACGTCCGTCGGCAAGCTCATGGCGATGACCGCGAACGGCGCGCTGACCTGGTCCGGTGGCCTCAAGGGCAACCTCACCATCACGTACACCGGCGGCCAGATGGCCGAGATGATGAAGAAGGCCGGCACCTCGTCGATGGAGGCCCGGTATCTGCCGGACGCCTACTACGCGCACATGAGCGACGCGTACGCCCAGCACACCGGCGGCAAGCACTGGCTCAGGTACTCCTACGACGACCTCGCCAAGCTCGGCGGCGCCAGCGGGTCGTACATGAAGGACCAGATCCAGAACGCGACGCCGAACCAGTCCGTGAAGATGCTGCTGGCCTCCGGCGACGTCAGGAAGGTCGGCGAGGAGACGGTCTCCGGTGCCCACACCACGCACTACTCGGGCAAGGTGAATGTCGCCGACCTCGCGCACAAGACCAGCGACCTCAGCGCCGAGCAGCTGTCGGCCCTGAAGAAGCAGCTGACCCAGGCGGGCGTCACCACCGAGACCGTCGACCTGTGGATCAACGACGACAACCTGCTCGTCAAGAAGACCGAGAAGGCCGACACGGCCAACGGCGCCATGACGAACACCACCTTCTTCAGCGACTACGGCGTGAAGGTCACCGCCGAGGCGCCTCCGGCGAGTGACACCAAGGACTTCGCCGACATCCTGAAGTCCGGCACCGCGACGGGCGGCACCGGCACCGTCTCCTGACCGGCGACACCAGGACGGACCCGGCCCCGGGGCCGGGTCGGCGCCGGACCGCGGCGGGCCGCCGGCGGCCGTGCACACGGCGTACGGCCGCACATGTCTGACAAGGGCCCGGCCCGGACGCAGGGGGCGTGGGAGGCACCATCACCGCCCTCCGCGCCGGCCCGGCCCCGGGCACCCGCGTCGCCGCCCACGGCCGCCCGCGCCCCGGTCGCCGCCGCACACCGGCCCGGTGAGGACAGCGGCACCCCGGCGGGCAGCCGCGGGCCGCGCCGGCACCCGGCCGCGCGGCGCACCGGCAGGGCCCCGCACCACACGCCCCGGCGAGGGCCGCTCCCGGCCCCGAACGGGCCGATTTGCTCGACGGCGTCCCGGTCCCGTACTCTCTTGAAGAAGCCAAAGACCGCTGGTCGTTGCCGTGCGCTCGAATGAGGGTGCGGTGGCCGAAGGATCCGCTGACAAGTGGACGACCCGCGCAGGTGACCGTGGAAAGACTCCTGGAACACACGCGAAGGCGTGTGCTGCCGGTCGAGCCCGCCCCGTGCGCCTGCGCCGGGGCGTTTCGTTTTCCCAGTCCTCCTTCGAGTCCGCGCGGTCAGAATCACCCGGAAGGAGGCCGAGGCTCTATGGCGAGGCCCGACAAGGCTGCCGCAGTGGCCGAGTTGACGGAGCAGTTCCGCAACTCCAACGCTGCCGTGCTTACCGAGTACCGCGGTCTCACCGTGGCGCAGCTCAAGAACCTGCGCCGGTCGCTCGGTGAGAACGCCCAGTACGCCGTGGTGAAGAACACGCTGACCAAGATTGCGGCCAACGAGGCCGGGATCACGACGCTGGACGACCTGTTCAACGGTCCGACGGCTGTCGCCTTCGTCACCGGTGACCCGGTGGAGTCGGCGAAGGGTCTCCGTGACTTTGCCAAGGACAACCCGAATCTCGTCATCAAGGGCGGTGTCCTTGACGGCAAGGCGCTGTCCGCCGACGAGATCAAGAAGCTTGCGGACCTCGAGTCCCGCGAGGTTCTGCTCAGCAAGCTGGCCGGTGCCTTCAAGGCGAAGCAGTCGCAGGCTGCCTCCGTCTTCCAGGCGCTGCCGTCGAAGCTCGTCCGCACCGTGGACGCGCTGCGCGCCAAGCAGGCCGAGCAGGGCGGTGCCGAGTAATTCGGCTCGCTTCCTGACCCGCACCACAGGCGCGGGTCGCAGCGGGCCGACGTACGCCCGCCTTATCCAGTACATCCGGCACCTGCCGATTTGAGTGGAAGGACCGCCACCATGGCGAAGCTCACCCAGGACGAGCTGCTTGCTCAGTTCGAGGAGATGACCCTCATCGAGCTCTCTGAGTTCGTGAAGGCCTTCGAGGACAAGTTCGACGTCACCGCCGCCGCTGCCGCGCCGGTCGTCGTCGCCGGCGGTGCCGCCGGTGGCGCCGCTGCCGAGGCCGAGGAGGAGAAGGACGAGTTCGACGTCATCCTCACCGGCGCCGGCGAGAAGAAGATCCAGGTCATCAAGGTCGTGCGTGAGCTGACCTCCCTGGGTCTGAAGGAGGCCAAGGACCTCGTGGACGGCGCCCCGAAGCCCGTCCTCGAGAAGGTCGCCAAGGACGCCGCCGAGAAGGCCGCCGAGTCCCTCAAGGGCGCCGGCGCCTCCGTCGAGGTCAAGTAACACCCTTCGGGTCCGCAGGATCCGAACACACGCCGCACACGGTCTTCCGGGGCGCTGAAGTCAGTGCCCCGGAGGCTGTAACGCGAACGTACCGAAGAGCGATCATCCATCCGGGTGGTCGCTCTTCGGCGTATCGGTGGAGCCGACCGCGGTTACCTTGTCCTCGCGGCGCCGGGGGGTATGGTGATCTTCGTCGTGTCTCCGGACGGTCGGCTTCCGGCTGGGGGCCTTGACGAACCGCACGCAGCGCGCAATTCTCAGGACGCGTCGTCACAAGGATCCGGAACGAGGCATGGATCGACGACGAAGAGGGCAGTATCAACGTGCGTTGAGGGCAGGATGCCGAGGGCGCTGACGACGACGAGGGTGACGACAACGAGGGTCTTCGAAAACCCGCATTGGACATCAGTGTGCCAAGTGGCTACACTGACCCTTTGCGCTGCCTGTTAGCTGCCCCCTGCCCGTCACCAGGGGTCTGCCCTCTCTTGAGCACAGTCGACCAGAGCCCCCCGACCTGGGGTTTCCGTCTCTGTGTACGAGAGGGACCGGTACGCGCGTAGTGAGTCCGAGCCCTCGGAAGGACCCCCTCTTGGCCGCCTCGCGCACTGCCTCGACCGCGAATATGAACAACGGCGCCAGCACCGCCCCGCTGCGCATTTCCTTTGCAAAGATCAAGGAGCCCCTCGAGGTTCCGAACCTTCTCGCGCTGCAAACCGAGAGCTTCGACTGGCTGCTCGGCAACGACGCCTGGAAGGCTCGCGTCGAGGCGGCTCTGGAGTCCGGTCAGGACGTCCCCACCAAGTCCGGCCTCGAGGAGATCTTCGAGGAGATCTCCCCGATCGAGGACTTCTCCGGGTCGATGTCGCTGACGTTCCGCGACCACCGCTTCGAGCCTCCCAAGAACTCCATCGACGAGTGCAAGGAGCGCGACTTCACGTACGCCGCCCCGCTCTTCGTCACGGCCGAGTTCACCAACAACGAGACCGGCGAGATCAAGTCCCAGACCGTCTTCATGGGCGACTTCCCGCTCATGACGAACAAGGGCACCTTCGTCATCAACGGCACCGAGCGTGTCGTGGTGTCCCAGCTGGTCCGATCCCCCGGTGTCTACTTCGACTCCAGCATCGACAAGACGTCCGACAAGGACATCTTCTCCGCCAAGATCATCCCTTCCCGGGGCGCCTGGCTGGAGATGGAGATCGACAAGCGCGACATGGTCGGTGTCCGTATCGACCGCAAGCGCAAGCAGTCGGTCACCGTTCTGCTCAAGGCGCTCGGCTGGACGACCGAGCAGATCCTCGAGGAGTTCGGCGAGTACGAGTCGATGCGCGCCACCCTGGAGAAGGACCACACCCAGGGCCAGGACGACGCGCTGCTCGACATCTACCGCAAGCTGCGTCCGGGCGAGCCCCCCACGCGTGAGGCCGCGCAGACGCTGCTGGAGAACCTCTACTTCAACCCCAAGCGCTACGACCTCGCCAAGGTCGGCCGCTACAAGGTCAACAAGAAGCTGGGTGCGGACGCCCCGCTCGACGCGGGCATCCTGACCGTCGAGGACATCATCTCGACGATCAAGTACCTGGTGCAGCTGCACGCCGGCGAGACCGAGACCACCGGTGACAACGGCGACTCGATCGTCGTCGAGACCGATGACATCGACCACTTCGGCAACCGTCGTCTGCGCAGCGTCGGCGAGCTCATCCAGAACCAGGTCCGTACGGGTCTGGCACGTATGGAGCGCGTCGTCCGCGAGCGCATGACGACCCAGGACGTCGAGGCGATCACGCCGCAGACCCTGATCAACATCCGGCCGGTCGTCGCCTCCATCAAGGAGTTCTTCGGCACCAGCCAGCTGTCGCAGTTCATGGACCAGAACAACCCGCTGTCGGGTCTCACCCACAAGCGCCGTCTGTCGGCGCTCGGCCCGGGTGGCCTCTCCCGTGAGCGGGCCGGCTTCGAGGTCCGTGACGTGCACCCCTCGCACTACGGCCGCATGTGCCCGATCGAGACGCCGGAAGGCCCGAACATCGGCCTGATCGGCTCGCTCGCGTCCTACGGGCGGGTCAACGCGTTCGGTTTCGTCGAGACCCCGTACCGCAAGGTCATCGACGGCCAGGTCACCGACGATGTCGACTACCTGACCGCCGACGAGGAGGACCGCTTCGTCATCGCGCAGGCCAACGCCACGCTCGGTGACGACATGCGGTTCGCCGAGGCCCGCGTGCTGGTCCGCCGCCGTGGCGGCGAGGTCGACTACGTCGGCCCCGAGGACGTGGACTACATGGACGTCTCGCCGCGCCAGATGGTGTCGGTCGCGACCGCCATGATCCCCTTCCTCGAGCACGACGACGCCAACCGTGCCCTCATGGGCGCGAACATGATGCGTCAGGCCGTGCCGCTGATTAAGTCCGAGTCCCCGCTCGTCGGCACCGGCATGGAGTACCGCTCCGCCGTCGACGCCGGCGACGTGGTCAAGGCCGAGAAGGCGGGTGTGGTCCAGGAGGTCTCCGCGGACTACATCACCACCGCCAACGACGACGGCACGTACATCACGTACCGCCTGGCCAAGTTCGCCCGCTCCAACCAGGGCACCTCGGTCAACCAGAAGGTCATCGTCAACGAGGGCGACCGGATCATCGAGGGCCAGGTCCTCGCCGACGGTCCGGCCACCCAGAACGGTGAGATGGCCCTCGGCAAGAACCTGCTCGTGGCGTTCATGCCGTGGGAGGGTCACAACTACGAGGACGCGATCATCCTGTCGCAGCGCCTCGTGCAGGACGACGTCCTCTCCTCGATCCACATCGAGGAGCACGAGGTCGACGCCCGTGACACCAAGCTCGGCCCCGAGGAGATCACCCGGGACATCCCGAACGTCTCCGAGGAGGTCCTCGCCGACCTCGACGAGCGCGGCATCATCCGCATCGGTGCCGAGGTCGTCGCCGGCGACATCCTCGTCGGCAAGGTCACGCCCAAGGGTGAGACCGAGCTGACCCCGGAGGAGCGCCTGCTGCGCGCGATCTTCGGCGAGAAGGCCCGTGAGGTCCGTGACACCTCGCTGAAGGTGCCGCACGGCGAGATCGGCAAGGTCATCGGCGTGCGCCTCTTCGACCGCGAGGAGGGCGACGAGCTGCCGCCGGGCGTGAACCAGCTGGTCCGCGTCTACGTCGCGCAGAAGCGCAAGATCACCGATGGTGACAAGCTCGCCGGCCGGCACGGCAACAAGGGTGTCATCTCCAAGATCCTGCCGATCGAGGACATGCCGTTCCTGGAGGACGGCACCCCGGTCGACATCATCCTCAACCCGCTGGGTGTGCCGTCCCGAATGAACCCGGGACAGGTCCTGGAGATCCACCTCGGCTGGCTCGCCAGCCGCGGCTGGGACGTCTCCGGTCTCGCCGACGAGTGGGCCCAGCGTCTCCAGGCCATCGGCGCCGACCAGGTCGACCCCGGCACCAACGTCGCCACCCCGGTCTTCGACGGTGCCCGCGAGGACGAGCTGGCGGGTCTGCTCCAGCACACCATCCCGAACCGGGACGGCGAGCGCATGGTGCTGCCGACCGGCAAGGCGCGGCTGTTCGACGGCCGCAGCGGTGAGCCGTTCCCGGACCCGATCTCCGTCGGCTACATGTACATCCTGAAGCTCCACCACCTGGTCGACGACAAGCTGCACGCCCGTTCGACCGGTCCGTACTCGATGATCACCCAGCAGCCGCTGGGTGGTAAGGCCCAGTTCGGTGGCCAGCGGTTCGGCGAGATGGAGGTGTGGGCACTCGAGGCCTACGGCGCCGCGTACGCCCTCCAGGAACTGCTGACCATCAAGTCCGACGACGTCACCGGCCGCGTGAAGGTCTACGAGGCCATCGTCAAGGGCGAGAACATCCCGGAACCCGGCATTCCCGAGTCCTTCAAGGTGCTCATCAAGGAAATGCAGTCCCTGTGCCTCAACGTGGAGGTGCTGTCCTCGGACGGCATGTCCATCGAGATGCGCGACACCGACGAGGACGTCTTCCGCGCAGCGGAGGAGCTCGGTATCGACCTGTCGCGGCGCGAGCCGAGCAGCGTCGAAGAGGTCTGACGGGAGTCCGGCGGGGCCCTTGCTCACAGGGCCCCGCCGACCCCCAGGCCCCCGTTTCAGACCACAGACTTACAACCCTGAGAGGGATTGACGCATAGTGCTCGACGTCAACTTCTTCGACGAGCTCCGGATCGGCCTGGCCACCGCTGACGACATCCGTCAGTGGAGCCACGGCGAGGTCAAGAAGCCCGAGACGATCAACTACCGCACCCTCAAGCCCGAGAAGGACGGACTCTTCTGCGAGAAGATCTTCGGTCCGACCCGGGACTGGGAGTGCTACTGCGGCAAGTACAAGCGCGTCCGCTTCAAGGGCATCATCTGCGAGCGCTGCGGCGTCGAGGTCACCCGCGCCAAGGTACGCCGTGAGCGGATGGGCCACATCGAACTGGCCGCCCCCGTCACGCACATCTGGTACTTCAAGGGTGTCCCGAGCCGGCTGGGCTACCTGCTCGACCTGGCTCCCAAGGACCTCGAGAAGGTCATCTACTTCGCGGCGTACATGATCACGTACGTCGACGACGAGCGCCGTACCCGCGACCTGCCCTCCCTGGAGGCGCACGTCTCCGTCGAGCGCCAGCAGATCGAGAACCGCCGGGACGCCGACCTGGAGACCCGCGCCAAGAAGCTCGAGACCGACCTGGCCGAGCTGGAGGCCGAGGGCGCCAAGGCCGACGTGCGCCGCAAGGTGCGCGAGGGTGCCGAGCGTGAGATGAAGCAGCTGCGCGACCGTGCGCAGCGCGAGATCGACCGCCTCGACGAGGTGTGGAACCGGTTCAAGAACCTCAAGGTCCAGGACCTCGAGGGCGACGAGCTGCTCTACCGCGAGCTGCGTGACCGCTTCGGTACGTACTTCGACGGCTCGATGGGTGCCGCGGCGCTACAGAAGCGCCTGGAGTCCTTCGACCTCGACGAGGAGGCCGAGAGGCTCCGCGAGATCATCCGCACGGGCAAGGGCCAGAAGAAGACCCGCGCCCTGAAGCGGCTGAAGGTCGTCTCGGCGTTCCTCCAGACGTCCAACAGCCCCAAGGGCATGGTCCTGGACTGCGTCCCGGTCATCCCGCCGGACCTGCGTCCGATGGTGCAGCTGGACGGTGGCCGCTTCGCGACCTCCGACCTGAACGACCTGTACCGCCGTGTCATCAACCGCAACAACCGCCTGAAGCGGCTTCTCGACCTCGGCGCGCCCGAGATCATCGTGAACAACGAGAAGCGCATGCTCCAGGAGGCCGTCGACGCGCTGTTCGACAACGGCCGCCGCGGCCGCCCGGTCACGGGCCCCGGCAACCGCCCGCTGAAGTCCCTCAGCGACATGCTGAAGGGCAAGCAGGGCCGCTTCCGTCAGAACCTGCTCGGCAAGCGAGTCGACTACTCGGCGCGTTCCGTCATCGTCGTCGGCCCGCAGCTGAAGCTGCACCAGTGCGGTCTGCCCAAGGCGATGGCGCTGGAGCTGTTCAAGCCGTTCGTGATGAAGCGGCTGGTCGACCTGAACCACGCGCAGAACATCAAGAGCGCCAAGCGCATGGTGGAGCGCGGCCGCACGGTCGTGTACGACGTCCTCGAAGAGGTCATCGCCGAGCACCCGGTGCTGCTGAACCGTGCTCCCACCCTGCACCGCCTCGGCATCCAGGCCTTCGAGCCGCAGCTGGTCGAGGGCAAGGCCATCCAGATCCACCCGCTCGTCTGCACCGCGTTCAACGCGGACTTCGACGGTGACCAGATGGCCGTGCACCTGCCGCTGTCCGCGGAGGCGCAGGCCGAGGCCCGCATCCTGATGCTGTCCTCGAACAACATCCTCAAGCCGGCCGACGGCCGCCCGGTGACGATGCCGACCCAGGACATGGTCCTCGGTCTGTTCTTCCTCACCACGGACGGCGAGCTGCGTGACACCAAGGGCGAGGGCCGTGCGTTCGGCTCGACGGCCGAGGCGATCATGGCGTTCGACGCCGGCGAGCTGGCACTCCAGTCGCAGGTCGACATCCGCTTCCCGGTGGGCACCATCCCGCCGCGCGGCTGGACCCCGCCGGTCCGCGAGGAGGGCGAGCCCGAGTGGCAGCAGGGTGACTCGTTCCGGCTGCGCACGACCCTGGGCCGCGCGCTCTTCAACGAGCTGCTGCCCGAGGACTACCCGTTCGTCGACTACTCGGTGGGCAAGAAGCAGCTCTCCGAGATCGTCAACGACCTGGCCGAGCGCTACCCGAAGGTCATCGTGGCGGCGACGCTCGACAACCTGAAGGCGGCCGGCTTCTACTGGGCGACCCGTTCCGGTGTCACCGTGGCCATCTCCGACGTCGTCGTTCCCGAGGCGAAGAAGGAGATCGTCAAGGGTTACGAGGCGCAGGACGAGAAGGTCCAGAAGCAGTACGAGCGCGGTCTGATCACCAAGGAAGAGCGCACGCAGGAGCTCATCGCGATCTGGACCAAGGCGACCAACGAGGTCGCCGAGGCGATGAACGAGAACTTCCCCAAGACCAACCCCATCTTCATGATGGTCGACTCGGGTGCCCGAGGAAACATGATGCAGATGAGGCAGATCGCGGGTATGCGCGGTCTGGTGTCGAACGCGAAGAACGAGACCATCCCGCGTCCGATCAAGGCCTCGTTCCGTGAGGGCCTGTCCGTGCTGGAGTACTTCATCTCCACGCACGGTGCCCGTAAGGGTCTGGCGGACACCGCCCTGCGTACCGCCGACTCGGGTTACCTCACCCGTCGTCTGGTCGACGTCTCCCAGGACGTCATCATCCGCGAGGAGGACTGCGGCACCGAGCGCGGTCTCAAGCTCCTCATCGCGGAGCGGGGCGCGGACGGTGTGCTGCGCAAGGCGGAGGACGTCGAGACGTCCGTGTACGCGCGCTGCCTCGCCGAGGACATCGTCGTCGACGGCAAGGTGCTGGCCCCGGCCGGCACCGACCTGGGCGACGTGCTCATCGACGAGCTGGTCCGGCACGGCGTCGAGGAGGTCAAGACCCGCTCGGTCCTGACCTGCGAGTCCGCCGTCGGTACCTGCGCGATGTGCTACGGCCGTTCGCTGGCCACCGGCAAGCTGGTCGACATCGGTGAGGCGGTCGGCATCATCGCCGCCCAGTCCATCGGTGAGCCCGGCACCCAGCTGACGATGCGTACCTTCCACACCGGTGGTGTGGCCGGTGACGACATCACGCAGGGTCTGCCGCGTGTCGTCGAGCTGTTCGAGGCCCGTACGCCGAAGGGTGTCGCCCCGGTCTCCGAGGCCTCCGGCCGCGTCCGGATCGAGGAGACCGAGAAGACGAAGAAGCTCGTCGTCACCCCGGACGACGGCAGCGACGAGACGGCGTACCCGATCTCCAAGCGTGCCAAGGTCCTGGTCCGCGAGGGCGACCACGTCGAGGTCGGCCAGCAGCTCACCGTGGGTGCCACCAACCCGCACGACGTGCTGCGCATCCTGGGTCAGCGTGCCGTCCAGGTCCACCTGGTCGGCGAGGTCCAGAAGGTGTACAACTCGCAGGGCGTGTCGATCCACGACAAGCACATCGAGATCATCATCCGGCAGATGCTGCGCCGTGTGACGATCATCGAGTCCGGCGACGCCGAGCTGCTGCCCGGCGAGCTGGTCGAGCGCTCCCGCTTCGAGCAGGAGAACCGTCGTGTGGTCCAGGAGGGCGGTCACCCGGCCTCCGGTCGTCCGCAGCTGATGGGTATCACCAAGGCCTCGCTGGCGACGGAGTCCTGGCTGTCGGCCGCCTCCTTCCAGGAGACGACCCGAGTCCTGACGGATGCGGCGATCAACGCCAAGTCCGACAGCCTCATCGGCCTCAAGGAGAACGTCATCATCGGTAAGCTCATCCCGGCCGGTACGGGTCTGTCCCGCTACCGCAACATCCGGGTGGAGCCGACCGAGGAGGCCAAGGCCGCGATGTACTCGGCCGTCGGCTACGACGACATCGACTACTCGCCGTTCGGCACGGGCTCCGGCCAGGCCGTTCCGCTGGAGGACTACGACTACGGTCCGTACAACCAGTAAGCGAGCATGAGCCGGAGGGCGGCCATCCTGTTGACGGGGTGGCCGCCCTCCGGCGTACGGGGCGGGGCCCTGTGGGCGGGACGGCCGGCGCCCGGGCGGAACGGGACCGGCGGCGCCCGGAGGGCCGCTGAGCGGCGTCTGACCTGCGACGAGAGGTCGACCCGGCGCGGTGGTCGGAGTGTCGTCCCGCTGATCCGCTATCGCGTGGGAGTGCCCGCGGACGTATTGTCAAGGTCCGGCGTGTCGGCGCGAACCCCATTTGTTTTGACCACAGCCCATGAGGTAGGTACGCTCATACCTTGTGCCTGGGGTGTGCCCTGGCTCCTGTGCGTGCCTGTGAACCGCATGGCGAGCCGTGAGCGGCCACCGTGATCCGCGTCCTTCCCGCCTCGCGGCGGGAGTCTGGCGGATTCGACACACCCGACCGCGTGGGTCGGCGACGTTCCAGGTTAGCTGTACCCATCGGCACACAGAAACCGGAGAAGTAGTGCCTACGATCCAGCAGCTGGTCCGGAAGGGCCGGCAGGACAAGGTCGAGAAGAACAAGACGCCCGCACTCGAGGGTTCCCCTCAGCGGCGTGGCGTCTGCACGCGTGTGTTCACGACCACCCCGAAGAAGCCGAACTCGGCCCTGCGTAAGGTCGCGCGTGTGCGTCTGACCAGCGGGATCGAGGTCACCGCCTACATTCCGGGTGAGGGGCACAACCTGCAGGAGCACTCCATCGTGCTCGTGCGCGGCGGCCGTGTGAAGGACCTGCCCGGTGTTCGCTACAAGATCATCCGCGGTTCGCTCGACACCCAGGGTGTCAAGAACCGCAAGCAGGCCCGCAGCCGCTACGGCGCCAAGAAGGAGAAGTAAGAATGCCTCGTAAGGGCCCCGCCCCGAAGCGCCCGGTCATCATCGACCCGGTCTACGGTTCTCCTCTTGTCACGTCGCTGATCAACAAGGTGCTGCTGAACGGCAAGCGCTCCACCGCCGAGCGCATCGTGTACGGCGCCATGGAGGGTCTGCGCGAGAAGACCAGCAACGACCCGGTCATCACGCTCAAGCGCGCTCTCGAGAACATCAAGCCGACCCTCGAGGTCAAGTCCCGCCGTGTCGGTGGCGCGACGTACCAGGTCCCGGTCGAGGTCAAGCCCGGCCGTGCCAACACCCTGGCGCTGCGCTGGCTCGTCGGTTACTCCCGCGCCCGTCGCGAGAAGACCATGACCGAGCGTCTGCTGAACGAGCTCCTCGACGCGTCCAACGGCCTCGGCGCCGCTGTGAAGAAGCGTGAGGACACCCACAAGATGGCCGAGTCCAACAAGGCCTTCGCGCACTACCGCTGGTAGTCGCTACCCACATCGAGACCGAGAGAAGACTGAAGCCTTATGGCTACCACTTCACTTGACCTGGCCAAGGTCCGCAACATCGGGATCATGGCCCACATCGACGCGGGCAAGACGACCACCACCGAGCGGATCCTGTTCTACACCGGTGTGTCGTACAAGATCGGTGAGGTCCACGACGGCGCCGCGACCATGGACTGGATGGAGCAGGAGCAGGAGCGTGGCATCACGATCACCTCTGCTGCCACCACCTGTCACTGGCCGCTGGAGGACGTCGACCACACGATCAACATCATCGACACCCCGGGCCACGTCGACTTCACCGTCGAGGTGGAGCGTTCGCTGCGCGTGCTCGACGGTGCCGTGACGGTGTTCGACGGTGTCGCCGGCGTGGAGCCGCAGTCCGAGACCGTGTGGCGTCAGGCGGACCGCTACGGCGTCCCGCGCATCTGCTTCGTCAACAAGCTCGACCGGACCGGTGCCGAGTTCCACCGCTGCGTCGACATGATCACTGACCGCCTCGGCGCTCAGCCGATCGTCATGCAGCTCCCGATCGGTGCCGAGGCCGACTTCAAGGGCGTCGTCGACCTCGTGACGATGAAGGCCCTGGTCTGGTCCGCCGAGGCCACCAAGGGCGAGATGTACGACACCGTCGACATCCCGGCCACGCACACCGAGGCTGCCGAGGAGTGGCGCGGCAAGCTGCTCGAGGCCGTCGCGGAGAACGACGAAGAGATCATGGAGCTGTACCTGGAGGGCGAGGAGCCTTCCGTGGAGCAGCTGTACGCCGCGATCCGTCGTATCACCATCGCCTCCGGCAAGGGCACCGGCACCACGGTGACCCCGGTGTTCTGCGGTACCGCGTTCAAGAACAAGGGCGTCCAGCCCCTGCTCGACGCGGTCGTGCGCTACCTGCCGTCCCCGGTCGACATCGAGGCCATCGAGGGCCACGACGTCAAGGACCCGGAGAAGGTCGTCAAGCGCAAGCCGTCCGACGACGAGCCGCTGTCGGCGCTGGCGTTCAAGATCATGAGCGACCCGCACCTCGGCAAGCTCACCTTCGTCCGCGTGTACTCCGGCCGCCTGGAGTCCGGCACCTCGGTGCTGAACTCCGTCAAGGGCAAGAAGGAGCGCATCGGCAAGATCTACCGCATGCACGCCAACAAGCGTGAGGAGATCGACTCGGTGGGCGCCGGCGACATCGTCGCGGTCATGGGTCTGAAGCAGACCACGACCGGCGAGACGCTGTGCGACGACAAGCAGCCGGTGATCCTGGAGTCCATGGACTTCCCGGCGCCGGTCATCCAGGTCGCCATCGAGCCCAAGTCGAAGGGCGACCAGGAGAAGCTGGGCATCGCGATCCAGCGCCTGGCCGAGGAGGACCCGTCCTTCCAGGTCCACTCGGACGAGGAGACCGGCCAGACCATCATCGGCGGCATGGGCGAGCTGCACCTCGAGGTGCTGGTCGACCGTATGCGCCGTGAGTTCAAGGTCGAGGCCAACGTCGGTAAGCCGCAGGTGGCCTACCGTGAGACGATCCGCAAGGCCGTCGAGCGCGTCGACTACACCCACAAGAAGCAGACCGGTGGTACCGGTCAGTTCGCGAAGGTGCAGATCGGCATCGAGCCGCTCGAGGGTGGCGACACCTCGTACGAGTTCGTGAACAAGGTGACCGGTGGCCGCATCCCGAAGGAGTACATCCCTTCGGTGGACGCCGGTGCGCAGGAGGCCATGCAGTTCGGCATCCTCGCCGGCTACGAGATGACCGGCGTGCGCGTCATCCTCCACGACGGTGCCTACCACGAGGTCGACTCCTCCGAGCTCGCCTTCAAGATCGCCGGTTCGCAGGCCTTCAAGGAGGCCGCGCGCAAGGCCAGCCCCGTGCTGCTCGAGCCGATGATGGCCGTCGAGGTCACCACGCCCGAGGACTACATGGGCGAGGTCATCGGTGACATCAACTCCCGCCGTGGTCAGATCCAGGCCATGGAGGAGCGGGCAGGTGCCCGCGTCGTGAAGGGCCTCGTGCCCCTGTCGGAGATGTTCGGCTACGTCGGCGACCTCCGCAGCAAGACGTCGGGTCGCGCAAGCTACTCGATGCAGTTCGACTCCTACGCCGAGGTTCCGCGGAACGTCGCCGAGGAGATCATCGCGAAGGCCAAGGGCGAGTAACGCACCGCGTTAACACGCCGTAGGCTTGACTCCGGAGCCTCATGGGGCAAACAGCCGCAAAACGCGGATGTTCGCCCCGGGTTCCGGGCCTTTACAGCAAAGATCACCTGGCGCCGATGAAGTAAGGCGTACAGAACCACTCCACAGGAGGACCCCAGTGGCGAAGGCGAAGTTCGAGCGGACTAAGCCGCACGTCAACATCGGCACCATCGGTCACATCGACCACGGTAAGACGACCCTCACGGCCGCCATTACCAAGGTGCTGCACGACGCGTACCCGGACCTGAACGAGGCCACCCCGTTCGACAACATCGACAAGGCGCCCGAGGAGCGCCAGCGCGGTATCACCATCTCGATCGCGCACGTCGAGTACCAGACCGAGGCGCGTCACTACGCCCACGTCGACTGCCCTGGTCACGCGGACTACATCAAGAACATGATCACCGGTGCCGCGCAGATGGACGGCGCGATCCTGGTGGTCGCCGCCACCGACGGCCCGATGCCGCAGACCAAGGAGCACGTGCTCCTGGCCCGCCAGGTCGGCGTGCCGTACATCGTCGTCGCGCTGAACAAGGCCGACATGGTGGACGACGAGGAGATCCTGGAGCTCGTCGAGCTCGAGGTTCGTGAGCTCCTCTCCGAGTACGAGTTCCCCGGCGACGACCTCCCGGTCGTCAAGGTGTCCGCTCTGAAGGCCCTTGAGGGCGAGAAGGAGTGGGTGGACTCGGTCCTCAACCTGATGAACGCCGTCGACGAGTCGATCCCGCAGCCCGAGCGCGAGGTCGACAAGCCGTTCCTCATGCCGATCGAGGACGTCTTCACGATCACCGGTCGCGGTACGGTCGTCACCGGCCGTATCGAGCGTGGTGTCCTGAAGGTCAACGAGACCGTCGACATCATCGGCATCAAGACCGAGAAGACCACCACCACGGTCACCGGTATCGAGATGTTCCGCAAGCTGCTCGACGAGGGCCAGGCCGGTGAGAACGTCGGTCTGCTCCTCCGTGGCATCAAGCGCGAGGACGTCGAGCGCGGCCAGGTCATCATCAAGCCGGGCTCGGTCACCCCGCACACCGAGTTCGAGGCGCAGGCCTACATCCTGTCCAAGGACGAGGGTGGCCGCCACACGCCGTTCTTCAACAACTACCGTCCGCAGTTCTACTTCCGCACGACGGACGTGACCGGCGTGGTGACCCTCCCCGAGGGCACCGAGATGGTCATGCCGGGTGACAACACCGAGATGACGGTGGCGCTCATCCAGCCCGTGGCCATGGAAGAGGGCCTGAAGTTCGCCATCCGTGAGGGTGGTCGCACGGTGGGCGCCGGCCAGGTCACCAAGATCCTGAAGTAAGCTCCGCTTGCTTCCAGGTCACCAGCTGACCCAGAGGAGGCCCGTACGACTCCGGTCGTACGGGCCTCCTCTGCTTGTGTCCCGAAACTATTCGGCGTGCACGACCCGTTCCCCCCGCCGCTCCCTCCGCCCACTATTTGTCATGTCACTGACCAAATAGGAGTTGGAGGGGTGACACATGTCCTCTGCGCACGTCAGCCGTAGGACGGTAGTGGGCGGGACGGTCCTGGGTGCCGGGCTGGCCGCGCTGCCGGTGGGGACGCCGGGGACCGCGTCCGCCGCGGGAGAGGGGCCGCTCGTGACGGACCCGGGGGCCTACGTCTCCTTCACGGACGGGGTGTTCTCCCTCGTCGGCGCCCCCGTGGTGGTGAGCCCCGAGGACCACCCCGGCGTCGTACGCGTCGCGGGAGACCTGCGGGAGGACCTCGCGCGGGTCACGGGGGTGCGTCCGGGCGCCGCACTCGGCCGCTTCCCGGTCCTGCTCGGCACGATCGGCCGCAGCCCGCTGATCGACGGGCTGGTCCGGTCCGGGAAGCTGGACGTGACGGGCGTGCGCGGGAAGTGGGAGACCTCGCTCCAGACGGTCGTGGACCGCCCGCTGCCCGGCGTGGAGCGGGCGTTCGTCATCGCGGGCAGCGATCTGCGGGGCACCGTCTTCGGGGCCTACGACGTCTCGTACGGCATCGGTGTCTCGCCCTGGCACTGGTGGGACGACGTGCCGCCGGCCCGGCGCGACGCGGTGTGGGTGAAGGCCGGCCGCTTCACCCAGGGCACCCCGGTGGTGAGGTACCGGGGGATCTTCGTCAACGACGAGAACCCGGCGCTCGGCACCTGGGCGCCGGCGTACTTCGGGCCCGGGAAGGCGCCCGGCCACCCCGGGGGCTTCAACGCGGACTTCTACGCGAAGGTGTTCGAGGTGCTGCTGCGCCTGAAGGGCAACTACCTGTGGCCCGCGGTCTGGGGCCGGGCCTTCGCGGAGGACGACCCGGAGAACCACCGGCGGGCGGCCGAGTACGGCGTCGTCATCGGCACCTCCCACGAGGCGCCGATGATGCGGGGCATCGAGGAGTGGAACCGGCACGCCGGCTCCGGGACGGACCCCTACGGGGGCAACGGCGCTTGGTCGTACCGCCGCAACGCGGAAGCCGTCCGCCGGTACTGGCGCGCCGGCATCCAGCGCATGGTCGACCAGGACTTCGAGGGCGTGGTGACCCTCGGCATGCGGGGCAACGGCGACACCGGACTCCCCGACGGCGACGGCATCGAACTGATGCAGCAGATCATCGCCGACCAGCGCCGCATCATCGAGGAGGTGACCGGACGCCCTGCGTCCGAGACCCCGCAGGTGTGGACGCTGTACAAGGAGGTGCAGCGTTACTGGGACCGGGGCCTGCGCGCGCCCGACGACGTCACCGTGGTCCTCACCGACGACAACTGGGGCAACATCCGCAAGCACCCGGACGGTCCCCGCGCCGGCGGCTACGGCCTCTACTACCACTTCGACTACGTCGGCGCCGGCCGCAACTACAAGTGGGTCGACACGGCGAACCTGCGGAACGTCTGGGACCAGCTCCACCAGGCGCACGCCTACGGCAACCACGGCCTGTGGGTGGCCAACGTCGGCGATCTCAAGGGCAACGAACTCCCCACCGAGTTCTTCCTGACGTACGCCTGGAACCCCGCCGCCTGGCCCCTGGAGCGCCTCGGAGCATGGGAGGAACGCTACGCCCGCCAGAATTTCGGTGACGCCCAGGCACGGCGGATCGCCTCACTCCTGGCGGCCTACGGCCGGCTCCAGGCCCGCCGCAAGCCCGAACTCCTCAACCGCCGCATCACCGAGTCCGCCGGCACGGTGGTCAACGACGACCAGCGGAGCCCGTACTACTTCGCGCACCGCGAACTGGAGCGGGTCACCGCGGAGTGGCGCGAGCTGGGCCGCCGCGCGCAGGACATCGAGCGCCGGCTGCCCGCCCGGCTGCGGGACGCCTGGTTCGAACTGGCCGGCTACGCGGTGACGGCGACCGCGAACCTGTACGAGCTCCGGGAGGCCGAGTTCACCAACCTGCTCCACGCCCGGCAGGGCCGGTCCACGGCCGACGACCTCGCGGCACGGGCGGAAGCGGCCCTGGCCCGCGATCTCGCGCTGGCCGAACGCTTCGGCTCCGCGGTGGCGGGCGGGAAATGGCGGGGCTTCCAGACCCAGCCGCACATCGACTACGGGGACGTGGACCGGTACGGGCCCGACGCGGGCTGGCAGCAGCCGGAGAAGGACGGCGTCGCCCTGCCGGACGTGCTCTTCCCGGCCGTCCGGCGCATCGAGGTGCCGCAGGCGGCGGAGCTGGGCGTGTCGGTCGACGGGGCGGAGGACGCGGGGGAGTGGTGGCCGGGAGGCGCCGCGGGCGGCAGGGAGGCGGTGCTGCCGTCGTTCAGCCCCTGCCAGACCCGCCCCCAGCAGTACGTGGAGATCTTCAACCGGGGCCGGACGCCGTTCACCTACGAGGTGCGGACGTCGGCGCCCTGGCTGCGCGTGGACCGCCCGAGCGGCCGGGTCGAACAGCAGGTCCGGCTGGAGGTCGGCGTGGACTGGTCGCGGGCCCCCACGGGCCGCGCGGAGGCGACGCTGACCGTGACCGGGGCCGGTTCGTCGGTGCCGGTGCGCTGCGTGACGGAACGGCCGTCGTCGCGGGCCCCGCGGGGATTCGTGGAGGCCGGCGGATACGTGGCGATCGACGCCGAGCACCACCACCGGGCGGTCGGCCCGTGGCGCCGTATCGACGGCATCGGACGTACGGGCGCGGGTGTGACCCCCTGGCCGGTGACCGCGGCCCGCCGCACCCCCGGCGGCTCCTCCCCGCACCTGGAGTACGAGGTGACCCTCCTGGCGGAGCCCGGCACCGAGGTGACGGTCTGGGCCCACCTCTCCCCCCGCAACGCGGCTCTGCCCCGGACCACCGGCCTGCGCTACGGCATCTCGCTCGACGACGGCCCCGTCCGCACCGTGGACATCACGGCGGGAGCCGACGACGGCGCGCTCAACGCGGTATGGGCCCGGCACACCTCGGACAACATCAACGCGACGGCCACCCGGCACACGGTGACGAGGGCCGGCGCCCAGCCGCTGCGATTCTGGATGGTGGACCCGACGGTGGTGCTCCAGCGCCTGCTGATCGACACGGGAGGCCTGCCGGCGTCGTACCTGGGCCCGCTGGAGAGCCGGCGGGTGTAGCGGTCGCGACGGCCCCGGGTTTGACCTACGTCACTATCGGGGTAATCTCTTCCGCTCGATTGGCGGAGCACCTGTCCTGTATGGCAGACTGTCCGAGTTGCTCGGTCGAGTGTTGATGCTGCGCGCCTCCCGCCGGGAGGACCGGAAGCGAGTCCCACAGTACTCGTCGCCCTAACTGCCACCACGGCAGCGCTGGGGCGGACGTACGGGAATCTTTCGGGAAGTGCGGTGCGGCACCGGCCAGGCACCCGGTGGGCCTTTCGCCCCCGGCCTACGGTTCCGGAAGGGCCGTGTGCATTCCCCCGCAGGGATGTTCGAACAAGGGACATCCGTGTCAGCGGGAACGCGACACGCCCGACCTCGTGGGTCGGAAGAAAGGATACGGAACCACCGGGTTCCAGAGCGTGAGAAGAGACAGGACTACTGAGTAGCCATGGCGGGACAGAAGATCCGCATTCGGCTCAAGGCCTACGACCACGAGGTCATCGACTCTTCGGCGAAGAAGATCGTCGAGACTGTGACGCGCACGGGCGCGTCGGTCGCGGGCCCGGTGCCGCTGCCCACTGAGAAGAACGTGTACTGCGTCATCAAGTCGCCGCACAAGTACAAGGACTCGCGCGAGCACTTCGAGATGCGCACGCACAAGCGCCTGATCGACATCCTCGACCCGACTCCCAAGACCGTTGACTCTCTGATGCGACTCGACCTCCCGGCCGGTGTCGACATCGAGATCAAGCTCTGAGGCCGGGTGATCTGAGAGATGGCTAAGCAGATCAAGGGCATCCTGGGCGAGAAGCTCGGCATGACGCAGGTGTGGGACGAGAACAACCGTGTTGTTCCGGTCACCGTCGTCAAGGCCGGCCCCAACGTCGTCACCCAGGTCCGTACGAACGATGTCGACGGCTACGAGTCCGTCCAGATCGCATTCGGCGAGATCGACCCGCGCAAGGTGAACAAGCCCCTCAAGGGCCACTTCGCCAAGGCCGACGTCACTCCCCGCCGCCACCTCGTCGAGATCCGTACCGCTGACGCCAGCGAGTACACCCTCGGCCAGGAGATCACCGCTGAGGTGTTCGAGGCCGGCATCAAGGTCGACGTGACCGGCAAGAGCAAGGGCAAGGGTTTCGCCGGTGTCATGAAGCGTCACAACTTCAAGGGCCTCGGCGCCGGACACGGCACCCAGCGCAAGCACCGCTCGCCCGGCTCCATCGGTGGCTGTGCCACCCCGGGCCGCGTGTTCAAGGGCCTCCGCATGGCGGGTCGCATGGGCAACGAGCGGGTCACCACCCAGAACCTGACCGTCCACGCCGTTGACGCGGAGAAGGGTCTGCTGCTCATCAAGGGCGCGGTTCCCGGTCCGAACGGCGGCCTCGTCCTGGTCCGCACCGCGGCCAAGGGGGCCTGAGGTAACCGATGAGCACTGTTGACATCCTTTCGCCGGCGGGCGACAAGGCCGGTTCGGTCGAGCTCCCCGCGGAGATCTTCGACGTCGAAAAGATCAGCATTCCGCTGATCCACCAGGTCGTCGTCGCACAGCTGGCCGCTGCCCGCCAGGGCACGCACAAGACCAAGACCCGCGGCGAAGTCCGTGGTGGCGGCAAGAAGCCGTACCGCCAGAAGGGCACCGGCCGCGCCCGTCAGGGTTCGACCCGTGCGCCGCAGTTCGCCGGCGGTGGCGTCGTCCACGGCCCGCAGCCGCGTGACTACTCGCAGCGGACCCCGAAGAAGATGAAGGCCGCGGCCCTGCGCCACGCCCTCACCGACCGGGCCCGTCACAACCGCATCCACGTCGTCTCCGGCGTGATCGAGGGCGAGAACCCCAGCACGAAGGCCGCCAAGAGCCTGTTCGGCAAGATCTCGGAGCGCAAGAACCTGCTCCTGGTCGTCGAGCGCGCCGACGAGGCCGCGTGGCTGTCCGCCCGCAACCTGCCCCAGGTCCACATCCTGGAGCCGGGCCAGCTGAACACGTACGACGTTCTCGTCTCGGACGACGTGGTCTTCACCCAGGCCGCTTTCGAGTCCTTCGTGTCCGGCCCGAAGGCCACTGACACCGAAGGGAGCGAGGTCTGATGGCCATCCGTCACCCCGCTATCGCCTCGAAGGCCGCCAAGGCCGCCAAGGCCGCGCGCGTCGCCAAGGCGCGTCGCCACGCCGCCGAGGGCAAGAACACGGTCGAGACCCCGCTGAGCAAGTCCTTCACGGACCCCCGTGACGTGCTGCTCAAGCCGGTCGTCTCCGAGAAGAGCTACGCGCTCCTCGACGAGAACAAGTACACGTTCATCGTCGCCCCGGGCGCCAACAAGACCCAGATCAAGCAGGCCGTCCAGGCGGTCTTCGACGTCAAGGTCACCGGGGTCAACACGATCAACCGCCAGGGCAAGCGCAAGCGCACGAAGACCGGCTTCGGTCAGCGTGCCGGCAGCCGGCGCGCGATCGTGACCCTCGCCGAGGGCGACCGTATCGACATCTTCGGCGGTCCGACCGCCTGAGGGCGGTCGGATCGTCCGATATCGGACGAGGACTGAGAAATGGGAATCCGCAAGTACAAGCCGACTACGCCGGGCCGTCGTGGCGCCAGCGTCGCCGACTTCGTCGAGGTCACGCGGTCCACGCCGGAGAAGTCGCTGGTCCGTCCCCTGCACAGCAAGGGCGGCCGTAACAACGCCGGTCGTGTGACCGTTCGCCACCAGGGTGGCGGACACAAGCGCGCCTACCGCGTGATCGACTTCCGTCGTCACGACAAGGACGGCGTGCCGGCGAAGGTCGCGCACATCGAGTACGACCCCAACCGCACCGCGCGTATCGCGCTGCTGCACTACGCGGACGGCGAGAAGCGCTACATCCTCGCCCCGCGTAACCTCCAGCAGGGCGACACCGTGGAGAACGGTCCCGGGGCCGACATCAAGCCGGGCAACAACCTGGCCCTCCGCAACATCCCGGTCGGTACCACGATCCACGCGATCGAGCTCCGTCCCGGTGGCGGTGCCAAGTTCGCCCGCTCCGCCGGTGCCTCCGTGCAGCTGCTCGCGAAGGAGGGCGCCTACGCCCACCTGCGCATGCCGTCCGGTGAGATCCGCCTGGTCGACGTCCGCTGCCGCGCCACCGTCGGTGAGGTCGGCAACGCCGAGCAGAGCAACATCAACTGGGGCAAGGCGGGCCGCAAGCGGTGGCTGGGCGTTCGCCCGACCGTCCGTGGTGTGGTCATGAACCCGGTCGACCACCCGCACGGTGGTGGTGAGGGCCGGACCTCCGGTGGTCGCCACCCCGTGTCCCCGTGGGGCAAGAAGGAAGGCCGTACTCGTTCGCCCAAGAAGGCGTCGAACAAGTACATCGTCCGCCGCCGCAAGACGAACAAGAAGCGCTAAGGACGGGTTGAGATGCCTCGTAGCTTGAAGAAGGGGCCCTTCGTCGACGACCACCTGATCAAGAAGGTGGACTCGCAGAACGAAGCCGGCACCAAGAACGTCATCAAGACCTGGTCCCGTCGCTCGATGATCGTCCCGGCCATGCTCGGCCACACGATCGCGGTGCACAACGGCAAGACCCACATCCCGGTGTTCGTCACCGAGTCGATGGTCGGCCACAAGCTCGGCGAGTTCTCGCCGACCCGCACCTTCCGGGGCCACGTCAAGGATGACCGGAAGTCGAAGCGCCGCTAGCAGCGGATCGCATTCAGACACGTAAGTAACTGAAGGGACAACCATGGAAGCCAGGGCCCAGGCGCGGTACATCCGCGTCACGCCCATGAAGGCCCGCCGCGTGGTGGACCTCATCCGTGGCATGGACGCCACGGAGGCCCAGGCCGTCCTGCGATTCGCTCCGCAGGCCGCCTCCGTGCCGGTCGGCAAGGTGCTCGACAGCGCCATCGCCAACGCCGCGCACAACTACGACCACACCGACGTCGACAGCCTCGTCATTTCCGAGGCCTACGTCGACGAGGGCCCGACCCTGAAGCGGTTCCGTCCGCGTGCCCAGGGCCGTGCCTACCGGATCCGCAAGCGGACCAGCCACATCACCGTGGTCGTCAGCAGCAAGGAAGGAACCCGGTAATGGGCCAGAAGGTAAACCCGCACGGGTTCCGGCTCGGTGTCACCACCGACTTCAAGTCGCGTTGGTACGCCGACAAGCTGTACAAGGACTACGTCAAGGAAGACGTCGCCATCCGTCGGATGATGACGTCCGGCATGGAGCGCGCCGGCATCTCCAAGGTGGAGATCGAGCGCACCCGTGACCGCGTGCGTGTGGACATCCACACCGCTCGTCCGGGCATCGTCATCGGCCGCCGTGGCGCCGAGGCCGACCGCATCCGCGGTGACCTCGAGAAGCTCACGGGCAAGCAGGTCCAGCTGAACATCCTCGAGGTCAAGAGCCCCGAGACCGATGCCCAGCTGGTCGCCCAGGCCGTCGCCGAGCAGCTCTCCTCCCGCGTCTCCTTCCGTCGTGCCATGCGCAAGAGCATGCAGGGCACGATGAAGGCCGGCGCCAAGGGCATCAAGATCCAGTGCGGTGGCCGCCTCGGTGGCGCCGAGATGTCCCGCTCGGAGTTCTACCGCGAGGGCCGCGTGCCCCTGCACACGCTCCGCGCGAACGTGGACTACGGCTTCTTCGAGGCCAAGACGACCTTCGGCCGCATCGGTGTGAAGGTCTGGATCTACAAGGGCGACGTCAAGAACATCGCCGAGGTCCGCGCCGAGAACGCTGCGGCCCGTGCGGGTAACCGCCCGGCCCGTGGCGGTGCCGACCGCCCGGCCCGTGGTGGCCGCGGTGGCGAGCGGCGCGGTCGCAAGCCGCAGCAGGCTGCCGGCGCCGAGGCCCCCAAGGCCGAGGCTCCCGCGTCCGCTCCGGCTGAGAGCACCGGAACGGAGGCCTGACCGACATGCTGATCCCCCGTAGGGTCAAGCACCGCAAGCAGCACCACCCGAAGCGCCGCGGTCAGGCCAAGGGTGGTACGACGGTCGCGTTCGGCGAGTACGGCATTCAGGCCCTCACGCCGGCGTACGTGACCAACCGCCAGATCGAGGCGGCTCGTATCGCGATGACCCGCCACATCAAGCGTGGCGGCAAGGTCTGGATCAACATCTACCCGGACCGCCCGCTGACCAAGAAGCCCGCCGAGACCCGCATGGGTTCCGGTAAGGGTTCCCCCGAGTGGTGGATCGCGAACGTTCACCCGGGCCGGGTGATGTTCGAACTGTCCTACCCGAACGAGAAGATCGCCCGTGAGGCGCTTACTCGCGCAGCCCACAAGCTGCCGATGAAGTGCCGGATCGTCAAGCGCGAGGCAGGTGAAGCGTGATGTCGGCCGGTACCAAGGCGTCCGAGCTGCGCGAACTGGGTGACGAGGAGCTTCTGGCGAAGCTTCGCGAAGCCAAGGAAGAGCTGTTCAACCTCCGCTTCCAGGCGGCGACGGGTCAGCTCGAGAACCACGGTCGGCTCAAGGCCGTCCGCAAGGACATCGCGCGGATCTACACCCTGATGCGTGAGCGCGAGCTGGGCATCGAGACGGTGGAGAGCGCCTGATGAGTGAGAGCAACGTGACTGAGCAGACTGCAGAGGCCCGCGGCTTCCGCAAGACCCGTGAGGGTCTCGTCGTCAGCGACAAGATGGACAAGACCGTCGTCGTCGCCGTCGAGGACCGTGTCAAGCACGCGCTGTACGGCAAGGTCATCCGCCGTACGAACAAGCTCAAGGCCCACGACGAGCAGAACGCCGCGGGTGTCGGCGACCGTGTCCTCCTCATGGAGACCCGGCCGCTGTCCGCGACGAAGCGCTGGCGCGTCGTCGAGATCCTCGAGAAGGCCAAGTAATTCCTGCGGGCAAACCCGCAGGTCAGTTCCGCCAGGCTCGGCAGGGGTCCTCGTCACTGAGGCCCCTGCCGGGAACCGGCAGACGATCAGGAGATAGACGTGATCCAGCAGGAGTCGCGACTGCGCGTCGCCGACAACACTGGTGCGAAGGAAATCCTTTGCATCCGTGTGCTCGGTGGCTCCGGTCGCCGCTACGCGGGCATCGGTGACGTCATCGTCGCCACCGTCAAGGACGCGATCCCCGGTGGCAACGTGAAGAAGGGTGACGTCGTCAAGGCGGTCATCGTTCGCACCGTCAAGGAGCGCCGCCGTCCGGACGGCTCGTACATCCGCTTCGACGAGAACGCCGCCGTCATTCTGAAGAACGACGGTGACCCTCGCGGCACCCGCATCTTCGGCCCGGTCGGGCGCGAGCTGCGCGAGAAGAAGTTCATGAAGATCATCTCGCTGGCTCCGGAGGTGCTGTAAGCATGAAGATCAAGAAGGGCGACCTGGTCCAGGTCATCACCGGCAAGGACAAGGGCAAGCAGGGCAAGGTCATTGCCGCTTACCCGCGCGAGGACCGCGTCCTGGTCGAGGGTGTCAACCGGGTCAAGAAGCACACCAAGGCCGGCCCGACCGCCAGCGGTTCCCAGGCCGGCGGCATCGTGACCACCGAGGCCCCGATCCACGTGTCCAACGTTCAGCTGGTCGTGGAGAAGGACGGCAACAAGGTCGTCACGCGCGTCGGTTACCGCTTCGACGACGAGGGCAACAAGATCCGCGTTGCCAAGCGGACGGGTGAGGACATCTGATGGCTACCACCACGACTCCGCGTCTGAAGCAGAAGTACCGCGAGGAGATCGCGGGCAAGCTGCGTGACGAGTTCAAGTACGAGAACGTCATGCAGATCCCCGGTCTCGTCAAGATCGTGGTCAACATGGGTGTGGGCGACGCCGCCCGCGACTCCAAGCTGATCGAGGGCGCCATCCGCGACCTCACCACGATCACCGGTCAGAAGCCGGCCGTCACCAAGGCCCGCAAGTCCATCGCGCAGTTCAAGCTGCGTGAGGGTCAGCCGATCGGCGCCCACGTCACGCTTCGTGGCGACCGCATGTGGGAGTTCCTGGACCGCACCCTGTCGCTCGCGCTGCCGCGCATCCGCGACTTCCGTGGTCTGTCCCCCAAGCAGTTCGACGGCCGTGGCAACTACACCTTCGGTCTCACGGAGCAGGTCATGTTCCACGAGATCGACCAGGACAAGATCGACCGTGTCCGGGGTATGGACATCACCGTGGTCACCACGGCGACCAACGACGCTGAGGGCCGCGCGCTCCTTCGTCACCTCGGCTTCCCCTTCAAGGAGGCGTGAGCGAGATGGCGAAGAAGGCTCTGATCGCTAAGGCTGCTCGCAAGCCCAAGTTCGGTGTGCGTGGCTACACCCGCTGCCAGCGCTGCGGCCGTCCGCACTCCGTGTACCGCAAGTTCGGCCTGTGCCGCGTGTGCCTTCGTGAGATGGCTCACCGTGGCGAGCTGCCGGGCGTGACCAAGAGCTCCTGGTAATCCCCTTCCAGGGATTCCGGAAGCTCTCGGTAAGCATCTGGGTCGGCAGAGGCCCGTCTCCGCATGCCGTAGGCTAGCGGGGTTGGGCGTCTGCCGCCCGTACGACTTACTACGCCGTAGGTCCACCGCGCCGCACCCGTCCCGTCTCGGATCGGGGAGAGGGATGGCGCACCAGGAAACCCCGGCGAGAGAGGCCGAAGGCCAATTCATGACCATGACTGATCCGATCGCAGACATGCTTACGCGTCTGCGGAACGCGAACTCGGCATACCACGACTCCGTGACGATGCCGGCATCGAAGATCAAGTCTCACATCGCGGAGATCCTCCAGCAGGAGGGCTTCATCACGGGCTGGAAGGTCGAGGACGCCGAAGTCGGCAAGAACCTCGTCCTGGAGCTGAAGTTCGGCCCCAACCGTGAGCGCTCCATCGCGGGGATCAAGCGCATCTCCAAGCCCGGTCTCCGGGTGTACGCGAAGTCCACCAACCTGCCCAAGGTGCTGGGCGGCCTCGGCGTGGCGATCATCTCCACGTCGCACGGTCTCCTCACCGACAAGCAGGCCGGCAAGAAGGGCGTGGGTGGGGAAGTCCTCGCCTACGTCTGGTAGCGGAAGGGAACGGAGGAAACAGCTATGTCGCGCATCGGCAAGCTCCCCATCGCGGTTCCCGCCGGCGTGGACGTCACCATCGACGGCCGTACGGTCAAGGTCAAGGGCCCCAAGGGCGAACTGACCCACACCGTCGTGGCACCGATCGAGATCGTCAAGGGTGAGGACGGCGTTCTGAACGTCACCCGCCCCAACGACGAGCGTCAGAACAAGGCCCTCCACGGCCTGTCCCGCACGCTGGTGGCGAACATGATCACCGGCGTGACCACGGGTTACGTGAAGAAGCTCGAGATCAGTGGTGTCGGTTACCGTGTGACCGCCAAGGGCGCGAACCTCGAGTTCGCGCTCGGCTACAGCCACCCGATCGTGGTCGAGGCCCCCGAGGGCATCACCTTCAAGGTCGAGGCGCCTACGCGTTTCTCGGTCGAGGGCATCGACAAGCAGAAGGTCGGCGAGGTTGCGGCCAACATCCGCAAGCTGCGCAAGCCCGACCCGTACAAGGCCAAGGGCGTCAAGTACGAGGGCGAAGTCATCCGCCGCAAGGTCGGAAAGGCGGGTAAGTAAGCCATGGCATACGGACAGAAGATCCTCAAGGGCGACGCTTACAAGCGCGCCGCGATCAAGCGTCGCCACATCCGGATCCGCAAGCACATCTCGGGTACGGCTGAGCGTCCGCGCCTCGTCGTGACGCGCTCCAACCGCCACATCGTGGCCCAGGTCATCGACGACATCAAGGGTCACACCCTGGCGTCGGCGTCGACCCTGGACACCACGATCCGCGGTGGCGAGGGCGACAAGTCCGCGCAGGCCAAGCAGGTCGGCGCCCTGGTCGCCGAGCGTGCCAAGGCCGCCGGTGTCGAGGCTGTCGTATTCGACCGTGGTGGCAACCAGTACGCCGGGCGCATCGCCGCTCTGGCGGACGCCGCCCGCGAAGCCGGCCTGAAGTTCTGAGCCGGTTCCGTAGCTAGCGGAAACAGAGAGAGGTAATTCCAATGGCTGGACCCCAGCGCCGCGGTGGCGGTGCCGGTGGCGGCGAGCGGCGGGACCGGAAGGGCCGTGACGGCGGCGCAGCTGCCGCCGAGAAGACCGCGTACGTTGAGCGCGTCGTCGCGATCAACCGCGTCGCCAAGGTTGTGAAGGGTGGTCGTCGCTTCAGCTTCACCGCGCTGGTCGTGGTGGGCGACGGTGACGGCACCGTGGGTGTCGGATACGGCAAGGCCAAGGAGGTGCCGGCCGCCATCGCCAAGGGTGTTGAGGAGGCCAAGAAGCACTTCTTCAAGGTCCCCCGCATCCAGGGCACCATCCCGCACCCGATCACGGGCGAGAAGGCTGCGGGCGTCGTCCTGCTCAAGCCGGCTTCCCCCGGTACCGGCGTCATCGCCGGTGGCCCGGTGCGTGCCGTGCTCGAGTGCGCCGGCGTGCACGACATCCTGTCGAAGTCGCTCGGCTCGTCGAACGCGATCAACATCGTGCACGCGACCGTGGCGGCCCTGAAGGGCCTGCAGCGTCCCGAGGAGATCGCGGCTCGCCGTGGTCTGCCCCTCGAGGACGTCGCTCCCGCGGCTCTGCTGCGTGCGCGTGCCGGGGCTGGTGCTGCGTAATGGCTCAGCTCAGGATCACGCAGGTCAAGTCCTACATCGGCAGCAAGCAGAACCACCGTGACACTCTGCGGTCGCTTGGTCTCAAGGGGATCAACACCGTGGTCGTCAAGGAGGACCGCCCCGAGTTCCGCGGCATGGTGCACACCGTCCGCCACCTCGTGACGGTCGAGGAGGTCGACTGATCATGGCGGAGAACAACCCGCTCAAGATCCACAACCTCCGTCCCGCCCCGGGCGCCAAGACCGCGAAGACCCGTGTGGGTCGTGGTGAGGCGTCGAAGGGTAAGACGGCCGGTCGTGGTACCAAGGGCACCAAGGCCCGCTACCAGGTTCCGGAGCGCTTCGAGGGTGGCCAGATGCCCCTCCACATGCGTCTCCCGAAGCTGAAGGGCTTCAGGAACCCGTTCAAGACCGAGTTCCAGGTCGTGAACCTCGACAAGCTGGCCGCGCTCTACCCCGAGGGTGGCGAGGTCACCGTCGAGTCGCTGATCGCGAAGGGTGCCGTTCGCAAGAACAGCCTCGTCAAGGTCCTCGGCCAGGGCGAGATCTCCGTGGCGCTCCAGGTGACGGTCGACGCCGTCTCCGGTTCCGCCAAGGAGAAGATCACCGCCGCCGGCGGTACGGTCACCGAGCTCGTCTGAGTCGCTCAGGCGACGCCTCGATGACGTAGACGAACCCGACCGGGGATACCTCACAATGAGGTATCCCCGGTTGGTCGTTCCTAGGGAGGCAGTGTCGCCGGTATGGTGGCCTGCACTGTTCTTTTTCGTATTCGTCGAACCTCAGACCGTCACCCTTGACGCAGTTGCGCGGGGGTCGCAGGAGGCACCGTGCTCACCGCGTTCGCCCGGGCGTTCAGGACGCCCGACCTGCGCAAGAAGCTGCTCTTCACGCTGGGCATCATCGTGGTCTACCGGGTCGGTACCCACATCCCGATCCCCGGCGTCAACTACCAGGCCGTCCAGAAGTGTGTGAACGAGGCGTCGGGCAACCAGGGCCTGTTCGGCCTCGTGAACATGTTCAGCGGTGGCGCGCTGCTCCAGATCACGGTCTTCGCGCTCGGCATCATGCCGTACATCACCGCCAGCATCATCCTTCAGCTGCTGACCGTGGTCATCCCACGCCTGGAGGCCCTGAAGAAGGAGGGCCAGGCCGGCACGGCGAAGATCACGCAGTACACGCGCTACCTGACGGTGGCGCTCGCCATCCTCCAGGGCACCGGCCTGGTCGCCACCGCCCGCAGCGGCGCTCTCTTCAGCGGCTGCTCGGTCGCGTCGAGCATCGTTCCCGATCAGGCCATCTTCACGACGATCACCATGGTCATCTGCATGACCGCGGGTACCGCCGTCGTGATGTGGCTCGGTGAACTGGTCACCGACCGCGGTATCGGCAACGGCATGTCGATCCTGATGTTCATCTCGATCGCCGCGACGTTCCCGTCCGCGCTGTGGGCCATCAAGAAGCAGGGCACGCTGGCCGGCGGCTGGATCGAGTTCGGCACCGTCATCGCCGTGGGCCTGGTCATGGTCGGGCTCGTCGTCTTCGTCGAGCAGGCCCAGCGCCGCGTCCCGGTGCAGTACGCGAAGCGGATGATCGGCCGCCGGTCCTACGGCGGTACGTCCACCTACATCCCGCTCAAGGTGAACCAGGCGGGTGTGATCCCCGTCATCTTCGCCTCGTCGCTGCTCTACATCCCGGCACTCGTGGCCCAGTTCGCGGGGAACGACAAGTCGGGCTGGAAGACCTGGGTCGAGCAGAACCTCACCAAGGGCGACCACCCGGTCTACATCACCACGTACTTCCTGCTGATCGTTTTCTTCGCGTTCTTCTATGTGGCGATCTCCTTCAACCCCGAGGAAGTCGCCGACAACATGAAGAAGTATGGTGGCTTCATCCCGGGCATCCGGGCTGGCCGACCGACCGCTGAGTACCTCAGCTACGTGCTCAACCGGATCACCTGGCCGGGTTCGCTGTATCTGGGCCTGATCGCTCTCGTACCGACAATGGCGTTGGTGGGCTTTGGGGCAAGCCAGAACTTCCCCTTCGGCGGCACCAGCATCCTCATCATCGTGGGTGTCGGCCTCGAGACGGTGAAGCAGATCGAGAGCCAGCTCCAGCAGCGCAATTACGAAGGGTTCCTCCGCTGATGCGTATCGTCCTCGTCGGGCCGCCGGGTGCTGGTAAGGGAACGCAAGCTGTTCGGCTCGCAGAGAAGCTGGGCATCCCGCACATCTCCACGGGCGACCTGTTCCGGGCCAACATCAGCCAGCAGACCGAGCTGGGCAAGCTCGCGAAGTCCTACATGGACGCCGGCAACCTCGTACCCGACGAGGTCACCATCGCGATGGCCAAGGACCGCATGGAGCAGCCGGACGCCGAGGACGGTTTCCTGCTGGACGGCTTCCCGCGCAACGTCTCGCAGGCCCAGGCCCTGGACGAGCTGCTGGAGACCGAGGGCATCACGCTGGACGCGGTCCTGGACCTGGAGGTCCCCGAGGACGAGGTCGTCAAGCGGATCGCCGGCCGGCGCATCTGCCGCAACGACTCCTCGCACGTCTTCCACGTGACGTACAGCCCGCCGAAGCGGGAGGGCGTGTGCGACGTCTGCGGTGGTGAGCTGTACCAGCGCGACGACGACTCCGAGGAGACCGTCCGCAAGCGGCTGGAGGTCTACCACACGCAGACCGAGCCGATCATCGACTACTACAAGGCGCAGGGCCTGGTCGTGACGATCTCCGCCCTGGGCCCCGTGGACGAGATCACGCAGCGGGCGCTGGAGGCCCTCAAGCGCGAGAAGGCCGAGCAGTAGATCCCGGTCCTTTCCGGCCGCGGTGCCCCCCTCCTCCCGGATGCCGTCCGGGGAGACCCCCTGGGCGCCGCGGCCGTACTGTTGTGTAGGTAACCCAGTCGACGTGAGTGACGGAGAGCGCAGGCCCCCCATGGTGCAGATCAAGACCCCCGAGCAGATCGCCAGGATGCGGGCGGCGGGCCTGGTCGTCGCCGCCATCCACGCGGCCACGCGCGAGGCCGCCGTGCCGGGTGCCAGCACCAAGGACCTGGACGAGGTGGCCCGCAAGGTCCTCGCCGAGCACGGCGCGCGGTCGAACTTCCTCGGCTACGGCGGTTTCCCGGCCACCATCTGCACCTCCGTCAACGACGTCGTCGTGCACGGCATCCCCTCCGACGAGGTCGTCCTGAAGGACGGCGACATCATCTCCGTGGACTGTGGTGCGATCGTCGACGGCTGGCACGGCGACGCGGCCTACACGGCGTTCGTCGGCTCCGGCCACGCGCCGGAGCTGATCGAGCTGTCGCGGGTGACGGAGGAGTCGATGTGGGCGGGCATCGCGGCCATGAAGCCGGGCAGCCGCCTGGTCGACATCTCCCGGGCGATCGAGACGTACATCCGCCGCCAGCCCAAGCCCGGCGGCGGCAGGTACGGGATCATCGAGGACTACGGCGGCCACGGCATCGGCACCGAGATGCACATGGACCCGCACCTGCTGAACTACGTCGACCGCCGGCGCGGCAAGGGCCCGAAGCTGGTCCCCGGTTTCTGCCTGGCGATCGAGCCGATGGTCTCTCTCGGCACGCCGCGCACCGAGGTCCTCGAGGACGACTGGACCGTCATCACCACGGACGGCACCTGGTCCTCCCACTGGGAGCACTCGGTCGCCCTCACCGAGCAGGGGCCGCTGGTCCTGACCGCTCCGGACGGCGGCCGGGCGAAGCTGGCGGAGTACGGCATCACGACCGCTCCGGACCCTCTCGCATAAGGATCGCCCGCATGGGGCAGACTTCCTCGATTCGCCTTTCCGGGTGCGCCGACGTAGACTGACTCGTCGGCTCTCGTGCACCCGCATGTCCGCATGCTCCCGCAAGGGAATCTCAGGGAACGCCCGAGGGTCGATCAAGGTAGTCGATTCGAAGGGCAAAGCGTGGCCAAGAAGCAAGGTGCCATCGAGATCGAGGGCACTGTCGTTGAGTCTCTGCCGAACGCCATGTTCAAGGTCGAGCTCCAGAACGGCCACCAGGTCCTGGCGCACATCAGCGGCAAGATGCGTATGCACTACATCCGCATCCTCCCTGACGACCGGGTCGTGGTGGAGCTTTCTCCGTACGACCTCACGCGTGGCCGGATCGTCTACCGGTACAAGTAGATCTTGCCCGAGCCCCGGGCCCGCCCGGAGCGATGGCACTGACCCGGAGAACCTCACCCCATGAAGGTCAAGCCGAGCGTCAAGAAGATCTGCGACAAGTGCAGGGTGATCCGCCGTCACGGCCGGGTCATGGTCATCTGCGAGAACCCGCGCCACAAGCAGCGCCAGGGCTGACGCAGGAACACCACCCTCTGCACCGCTATCGCAGAGATTCGCGCGACGCGAGCTGAATATGTTCATACGCAGGGCCCAAGTCGTCGCGAGCGGCTTGACACCCCCGGTCGGAGGCCGGGGACCCGGTTCGTACCTGGTACGGCGGCCGGGAGCCGGTCCTGTGGAAGACCTCCGAAGATTCACCAGGAGCCATTGAATGGCACGCGTTTCCGGTGTCGACATCCCGCGCGACAAGCGCGTGGAGATCGCGCTCACCTACGTGTTCGGCATCGGCCGGACCCTCTCGAAGGAGACGCTGGCTGCGACCGGCGTCGACCCCAACGCCCGCGTCCGTGACCTGTCCGAAGAGCAGCTGGTCGCGATCCGCGAGTACGTCGACAACAACATCAAGACCGAGGGTGACCTCCGTCGCGAGATCCAGGCCGACATCCGCCGCAAGGTCGAGATCGGTACCTACCAGGGTCTCCGTCACCGTCGCGGTCTGCCCGTCCGCGGTCAGCGCACCAGCACCAACGCTCGTACCCGCAAGGGTCCGCGTCGCGCCATCGCCGGCAAGAAGAAGCCGGGCAAGAAGTAGTCCGCAGCGGACATCTGTCCACGGTCTTCGCTGTAGGACCGACCACCTCCCTAGGAGTAAGTAGATGCCCCCCAAGGGACGTCAGGGCGCCGTCAAGAAGGTGCGCCGCAAGGAAAAGAAGAACGTCGCTCATGGCAACGCCTACATCAAGAGCACGTTCAACAACACGATCGTCTCCATCACGGACCCGTCCGGCAACGTGATCTCCTGGGCCTCCGCCGGCCACGTCGGCTTCAAGGGCTCCCGGAAGTCCACGCCGTTCGCCGCGCAGATGGCCGCCGAGTCGGCTGCCCGCCGCGCGCAGGAGCACGGCATGCGCCGCGTCGATGTGTTCGTCAAGGGCCCGGGTGCCGGTCGTGAGACCGCGATCCGTTCCCTTCAGGCCACGGGTCTCGAGGTCGGCTCCATCCAGGACGTCACCCCGACCCCGCACAACGGCTGCCGCCCGCCGAAGCGTCGCCGCGTCTGACGCGTCGGCCGCGTGCCGGTCTGTGGTTCTCGGGCGGTACGGCTCTGTGAAAGGGCCGTATCGCCCGTACCCTTGCCATACCCGTGCGGTGAGAACGCACGGCTCCGTCGGACGTCAAATAGCGGGCGTCCACGAATGAAGGTGATCCACTCATGCTGATCGCTCAGCGTCCCTCGTTGACCGAAGAGGTCGTCGACGAGTTCCGCTCCCGGTTCGTGATCGAGCCGCTGGAGCCGGGCTTCGGCTACACCCTCGGCAACTCCCTGCGCCGTACCCTCCTGTCCTCGATCCCGGGTGCCGCCGTCACCTCGATCCGGATCGACGGCGTGCTGCACGAGTTCACCACCGTGCCGGGTGTCAAGGAGGACGTCACCGACCTGATCCTCAACATCAAGCAGCTGGTCGTCTCCTCGGAGCACGACGAGCCGGTCGTGATGTACCTGCGCAAGCAGGGCCCGGGTCTGGTCACCGCCGCCGACATCGCGCCCCCGGCCGGTGTCGAGGTGCACAACCCCGACCTCGTCCTCGCCACGCTCAACGGCAAGGGCAAGCTGGAGATGGAGCTGACCGTCGAGCGCGGTCGCGGTTACGTCTCCGCCGTGCAGAACAAGCAGGTGGGCCAGGAGATCGGCCGTATCCCGGTCGACTCCATCTACTCGCCGGTGCTGAAGGTCACGTACAAGGTCGAGGCCACGCGTGTCGAGCAGCGCACCGACTTCGACAAGCTGATCGTCGACGTCGAGACCAAGCAGGCGATGCGTCCGCGTGACGCCATGGCCTCCGCGGGCAAGACGCTGGTCGAGCTGTTCGGTCTCGCCCGCGAGCTGAACATCGACGCCGAGGGCATCGACATGGGTCCGTCCCCGACGGACGCCGCCCTGGCCGCCGACCTCGCGCTGCCGATCGAGGAGCTGGAGCTGACGGTCCGCTCCTACAACTGCCTCAAGCGTGAGGGCATCCACTCCGTGGGTGAGCTGGTCGCGCGCTCCGAGGCCGACCTGCTGGACATCCGCAACTTCGGTGCGAAGTCCATCGACGAGGTCAAGGCGAAGCTGGCCGGCATGGGCCTGGCCCTGAAGGACAGCCCGCCCGGATTCGACCCGACCGCCGCCGCCGACGCCTTCGGCGCCGACGACGACGCGGACGCCGGGTTCGTCGAGACCGAGCAGTACTAGAACCCGGTTCGGCCGCCGGATTCCGGCTGCCGGCCCGCTGTGGCCGGTCGCACGGTCCCCCGCGCCCCTCGGGGCGCGGACCCTCCGGGCGCCTTGCACAAGGCGCCCGGATCTCCGACGGGCGATCGCCCGCTCGGACACTGACCCCGGTACCTGACACGGCCGGGGCAGACACCTAGGAGAGACACCATGCCGAAGCCCACCAAGGGTGCCCGTCTGGGCGGCAGCGCCGCGCACGAGAAGATGCTCCTCGCGAACCTCGCGAAGGCGCTCTTCGAGCACGGCCGTATCACCACCACCGAGGCGAAGGCGCGCAAGCTGCGTCCGTACGCCGAGCGTCTGGTCACCAAGGCGAAGAAGGGCGACCTTCACAACCGCCGCCAGGTGCTCCAGGTCATCACGGACAAGAGCATCGTGCACACGCTCTTCACCGAGATCGGCCCGCGGTACGAGAACCGTCCGGGTGGCTACACCCGCATCACCAAGATCGGTAACCGCCGTGGCGACAACGCGCCCATGGCCGTCATCGAGCTGGTCGAGGCGCTGACGGTGCAGCAGAACGCCGTGGGTGAGGCCGAGGCCGCCACCAAGCGTGCGGTCAAGGAGTCCGACGAGGCCAAGGCCGAGGAGACCAAGGCCGAGGCCACCGAGGCTCCGGCCGAGGAGTCCAAGGACGCCTGAGGCTCCGCCTGACGCTGTGAGCGGGTCCGCCCTCCGGGGCGGGCCCGCTCTCGCGTTCTCCGCCCACGACTCCGCCCTGAGAGGATCCCTACGTGAGTGACGAAGTACAGCCCGGACTCGTACGCATCCGCCTAGACCTGTCCTACGACGGCGGCGGTTTCCACGGCTGGGCCAAGCAGGCCGGCGGCCGGCGGACCGTGCAGGGGGAGATCGAGGACGCCCTGCGGACGGTGACGCGGTCGAAGGAGACGTACGACCTGACCGTGGCCGGGCGGACCGACGCGGGCGTGCACGCGCGCGGGCAGGTGGCGCATGTCGACCTGCCGGCCGGGCTGTGGGCGGAGCACGGGGAGAAGCTGCTCAAGCGGCTCGCCGGGCGGCTGCCGAAGGACGTCCGGGTGTGGCGGCTGTCCGAGGCCCCGGCCGGGTTCGACGCCCGGTTCTCGGCGGTCTGGCGGCGGTACGCGTACCGGGTCACCGACCAGCCGGGCGGGGTGGATCCGCTGCTGCGCCACCACGTGCTGTGGCACGACTGGCCGCTCGACGTGGACGCCATGAACGAGGCGGCCCGGGCGCTGCTGGGGGAGCACGACTTCGCCGCCTACTGCAAGCGCCGGGAGGGGGCCACGACCATCCGGACGCTCCAGGAGCTGAGCCTGGTCCGGGGGGCCGACGGGATCATCACCGCCACCGTGCGCGCGGACGCGTTCTGCCACAACATGGTGCGTTCGCTGATCGGGGCGCTGCTGTTCGTGGGTGACGGGCACCGGGGGCCGGAGTGGCCGGGGAAGGTGCTGGCCGCCGGGGTGCGGGACTCCGCCGTTCATGTCGTGAGGCCGCACGGGCTGACCCTGGAGGAGGTCGGCTATCCCGCCGACGAGCTGCTGGCGGCCCGGAACAAGGAGGCCCGGAACAAGCGGTCGCTCTCCCGAGCCACGGGTTGCGATATCTGTCAGTGACGTTGCGGGTGCACCTGGGGACCGTGGTCCCGCTGTTCGAGCACGTCGGTTCCGGCCCGCTTTTTGGCCGCGCCGATGGCGGGTGTGCGGTAGGCCGCGTCACCGGAGTGGTAGGCACCCGCGCGGTCCGTGTACTCCCTCGCGAAGACGCCCTGCCACTGCCGGTGGCTGGTCCTGTCACGCGGGTAGTGGACGGGCGCCTCTGGAGACGCCGCGTCCGGCGCCGGCCGGGTCCCCCTCCACGAGCCCGGGCGGTCGGAGGGCGTGTCGAGGACGACCCTGCGTACCCGGCTGGAGCCGGCGGTGGTACCGCTGCGGCTGCGTCCGAAGCGTTGCCGGGCGCCCGGCGGCTGCCGCCCGGCGCTACCGTTCGGCGGCGGCCGACGCCTGGGCCTGTCCGCGGCGGTGGATCTGGTTGACGGTGAACTGGGCGAGGTCGTTGCCGGTGCGGAAGACCGTGGTGTCCTTGGTGGTGACGTCCTTGCCGCTGGTGAAGCCGGAGATCGTGAAGTAGGCGTAGCGGCCGTAGGCGTTGCGGGTCGAGCGGCAGAACGCCCCGTCGCAGAACGGCTTGACCCCCTTGCCGAACAGCGAACGCACGATGCTCCTGTCGTCGGTCTGGGAGCGGGCCTTCGTGGCCTGGGCCGCGGTGTCGAAGACGGCGACACCCACGGTGACCCCGATGCCGCCGTCGGTGTAGGTCACCCGCATCAGACGGGTGCAGCCGTTGGCGGTGAGGATCTTGGGCAGGGTCGCGCCGGCGGCGGTGGCACAGCTCGTGGTGTCCGCCGTGAGGCCCTTCTTGTACACCGTGCCGCCGATGGTCAGCCGGGTGCCCGGGAAGAGCGTGTCGGGGCTGAGCGGGGCGGTGTCCTTCCTGGCGCTGGAGATGAACTCCTTGGGGTCCAGCGGCGGCGGGGCGCTGGTGGGCGCGAACGACGGCGTCGCGGTGCCGGTGCCGGGCAGCGAGGCGCTGGCGGGCAGGCTGCCGGGGCCCGCGCGGTCGTCACCGCCGTTCGCGGAGACGACGGCCATGGCGACCGCAGTGCCTATCGCGACGGTGGCGAGCGCGCCGCCGGCTGTGAACAGCAGCTTGCGGCGCTTGTTCCGCGTCTCCGAGGCCTCGGCGAGCGCGGCCCAGTCCGGCGACCCGTCGTCGGCTGCGCTGTTCCACGGCTGCTGGGAATGCGGTTTCCAGGGATCCCACTGAGACTGGGGTCCCCCCTGCCCGTAAGTCATGGGGCGCATCTTAGACGGGGCGCGGGGGGTGCCGGAGAGCGTCGGGCGGCATGCCGTCTTTGTCCGCCGTCCGGTTCCGGGGCGTTTCGTGCGGGGTGTCGCACGGACTCGTTTTGACCCGTCCGGGGGCCGACCGGTAACCTACTTCTTCGTTGTGTATTGGCTTGCTCATTCTCACGGGACGGGCCCTTACACCGGTCCACCGGGCCGATGACCAGCGACCAGCACGCGGTTTGCGTCACCGCAGTGCGGTCAGGGCTGTCGTGATCGTTTCGGTGACCTTGTTTAGGACCATTCACTCGAAGCGAAGGCTACGAACCGTGCGTACGTACAGCCCCAAGCCCGGCGATGTGACGCGCCAGTGGCACGTCATCGACGCTCAGGACGTAGTCCTGGGCCGTCTCGCCACCACCGCAGCCACCCTTCTCCGGGGCAAGCACAAGCCGATCTACGCGCCGCACGTCGACGCTGGTGACTTCGTCATCATCATCAACGCCGACAAGGTGCACCTGTCCGGCAACAAGCGGACCCAGAAGATGGCGTACCGCCACTCCGGCTACCCGGGTGGTCTGCGCTCCGTCCGTTACGACGAGCTGCTCGACAAGAACCCCGAGAAGGCCATCGAGAAGGCCGTCAAGGGCATGCTCCCCAAGAACACTCTGGGCCGTCAGATGCTCTCGAAGCTGAAGGTCTACAAGGGTGACCAGCACCCGCACGCTGCCCAGCAGCCGGTGCCGTTCGAGATCACCCAGGTCGCGCAGTAAGTCCGGCCACCCCCTAAGACCGAAGAGAATCTGAGGAGAATCGTGGCCGAGACCACTGCCGAGCAGCCGCTCGAAGAGCTTGACATCGACAGCTACACCACCGAGTCCGAGGTCCCCGTCGAGGGTGAGTACACCTCGGAGTCCCTGGCCTCCCGCTTCGGCGAGCCCCAGCCGGCCGCCGGCCTGGGCCGCCGCAAGAACGCCATCGCCCGCGTCCGGATCGTTCCGGGCACCGGCAAGTGGAAGATCAACGGCCGCACCCTCGAGGACTACTTCCCGAACAAGGTGCACCAGCAGGAGGTCAACGAGCCCTTCAAGGTGCTCGAGCTGGAAGGTCGTTACGACGTCGTCGCCCGCATCGCGGGTGGCGGTGTCTCCGGTCAGGCCGGTGCGCTCCGTCTCGGTGTCGCCCGTGCGCTGAACGAGGCCGACGTCGACAACAACCGCGGCCCGCTGAAGAAGGCCGGCTTCCTCACGCGTGACGACCGTGCGGTCGAGCGCAAGAAGGCCGGTCTGAAGAAGGCCCGTAAGGCTCCGCAGTACAGCAAGCGCTAAGCTTCGCTGCCTGCTCGTACGTGGTACGGGCTTCGGCTCCGCGTACTCCGAACGCCCCGGCGGCACGCCATATGTGCCGCCGGGGCGTTCGTTTATCCCAGCCAAGGGCGTATAACGACACAAGACGCTCAAAGGCTTGTGTGATCGGATGCCGAGGCGCCTGCCACCCGACGCGGCACCCCTCCGCTTCCGACAATGACGTTTCCTCAGGAGGACAAGTGGGACGACTCTTCGGCACGGACGGCGTGCGCGGTGTCGCCAACGCGGATCTGACGGCCGAGATGGCACTCGCCCTCTCGGTCGCCGCGGCGCACGTACTGGCCGAGGCGGGCACCTTCGAGGGCCACAAGCCGACGGCGGTGGTCGGACGTGACCCGCGCGCGTCCGGGGAGTTCCTGGAGGCGGCGGTCGTGGCCGGCCTGGCCAGTGCCGGCGTGGACGTCCTGCGTGTCGGGGTGCTCCCGACCCCCGCGGTGGCGCATCTCACCGGCGCGCTCGGCGCCGACCTCGGCGTGATGCTCTCCGCCAGCCACAACGCCATGCCCGACAACGGCATCAAGTTCTTCGCCCGCGGCGGCCACAAACTCGCCGACGAGCTGGAGGACCGGATCGAGTCGGTCTACGAGTCCCACCGGCACGGCGAGCCCTGGCAGCGGCCGACGGGCGCCGGGGTGGGCCGCGTGCGGTCCTACGAGGAGGGCTCCGAGCAGTACATCGCCCACCTGCTGTCGGTCCTGCCCAACCGGCTCGACGGACTCAAGATCGTCCTGGACGAAGCGCACGGCGCGGCCTCGGGGGTCTCGCCCGAGGCGTTCGCCCGGGCGGGTGCCGAGGTCGTCACCCTCGGCGCCGAGCCGGACGGGCTCAACATCAACGACGGCTGCGGTTCGACCCACCTGGACCAGCTGAAGGCCGCGGTCGTCGCCCACGGCGCGGACCTCGGTGTCGCGCACGACGGTGACGCCGACCGATGCCTGGCCGTGGACCACACCGGTGCGGAGGTCGACGGCGACCAGATCCTCGCCGTCCTCACGCTGGCGATGCGGGAGCGCTCCACGCTGCGCGCCGACACCGTGGTCGCCACGGTCATGTCCAACCTCGGCTTCAAGCTGGCCATGGAGCGGGCGGGCATCCGGCTCGTGCAGACGGCCGTGGGCGACCGGTACGTGCTCGAGGAGATGAAGGAGCACGGGTACGCCCTCGGCGGCGAGCAGTCCGGCCACGTGATCATCCTCGACCACGCCACCACCGGCGACGGCACACTGACCGGCCTGCTGCTGGCGGCGCGGGTCGCGGAGACCGGCCGCACGCTGCGCGAGCTGGCGTCCGTGATGGAGCGGCTGCCGCAGGTACTGATCAACGTGCCGGACGTGGACAGGTCGCGGGTGGGGACGTCCGCGGATCTCGCCGCCGCGGTCGCCGAGGCGGAGCGGGAGCTGGGGGAGACCGGGCGGGTGCTGCTGCGCCCCTCCGGCACCGAACCGCTGGTCCGGGTGATGGTCGAGGCCGCGGACATCGACCAGGCCCGGGCGGTCGCCGGGCGGCTGGCCGACGCGGTGAAGTCGGCGCTGGGCTGACGCCGGGCAGAGATGCCGGGGACCGCCGCCCGCCGGCTGCGGTCCCCGGCACCTCTCAGGCCGGCTGGCCCCGCCGTCGCCAGAAGAACTTCTGGGCGAGCAGCGTCAGCGTCCCGGCGACGATGATGCCGATCAGGTTCAGCAGCAGCTGCTCCGAGGAACGCACCGCCTGGTGGGTGTCGCTGTAGACCAGGGCCACGGCCGCGTTCGCGGCGGCGGGCACGGTCGTCACCGAGATGGCGACGCCGACCAGGGCACCCGACTTGGCGGAGGTCAGTGACAGCGTGCCGGCGATCCCGGCGAGCACCGCCACGACGAACGAGAACCAGTCCGGGGCGTAGATGAAGCCGGTGTTGGGCCGGTCGGCCTCCAGCTGGGACTTGTGGAACAGGCCGACCGCGTCCATGAACAGGCTGAACGCGCTCGTCAGCGCCATGGCCGCCGCGAAGCCCACCACCAGTGCGATCACCGACCGCCACGCCAGGCGTGGGCGGCGCCGGACCAGGGCCGTGCAGATGCCGGCCAGCGGACCGAACTCCGGTCCCACCGCCATCGCGCCCACGATCAGGATGGCGTTGTCCAGCACCACACCGCAGGCCGCGATCATCGTGGCCAGTGTGATGAACGCGACATAGGTGAACGACAGCGTCGACTCCTCGTGGGTCGCCTCGGTCAGGCCCTCCCACAGCACCGCGTCCGCGCCCTCGCCCGGCGCCGCCTCCTCCGCCTCGTCGGCCCGGCGGGACAGGGAGAGGTCGATGTCGTCGACGGCGATCGAGCCGGTGTCGTCCAGGCCCAGGCGCCGCAGCCCGGCGATGAGCCCGTCACCCGCCTCGCGGGCCACGTCGCACAGGACGACGTCCCCGGCCGGGTCACGGGCGGCACCCGGCAGTACGACGAGGTGGGTGGTGCCGACCGTCTCCTCGATCAGACGGACCACCTCGTCGGTCCGTTCCTCCGGGGTGATCAGACGCAGATGCAGCATGCGCCCCATCTAACAGGCCGGCTCACAGCTTGCGCAGACGCAGGCGCTGCACCGTGTGGTCCGCGCCCTTGCGCAGGATGAGGCCGGCCCGGCCGCGGGTCGGGGCGATGTTCTCCACCAGGTTCGGCTTGTTGATGGTCCGCCACAGCATGCGGGCGTAGTCCACGGCCTCCTCCTCGGAGACCTGGGTGTACTTGCGGAAGTACGACGACGGGTCCTGGAAGGCCGTGCGACGCAGCTTCCTGAAGCGGTTGAGGTACCAGCGCTCGATGTCCTCGGTGCTCGCGTCGACGTACACGCTGAAGTCGAAGTAGTCGGCGAGACCGACCCGGGTACGGCCGTCCTTGCCGGGCAGCGCGGGCTGGAGGACGTTCAGGCCCTCCACGATCAGGATGTCGGGCCGGCGGACGGTGAGCTTCTCGCCCGGCACGATGTCGTAGATGAGGTGGGAGTAGACCGGCGCGGACACCTCGGCCTTGCCGGCCTTGATGTCGGCGACGAAACGGGTGAGGGCCCGGCGGTCGTAGGACTCGGGGAACCCCTTCCGCGACATCAGGCCGCGGGCCTCCAGCTCCCGGGTGGGCAGCAGGAAGCCGTCGGTCGTCACCAGTTCCACGCGCGGGTGCTCGGGCCAGCGGGAGAGCAGGGCCTGCAGCAGCCGGGCGACGGTGGACTTGCCCACGGCCACCGAGCCGGCGACGCCTATCACGAACGGGGTGCCGGACTGGGAGCCCTTCTCACCGAGGAAGGTGTTCAGCGCCCCTCTCAGGCCGTCCGTGGCGCCGACGTAGAGGTTGAGGAGCCGGGAGAGCGGGAGGTAGATGTCCCGCACCTCGTCCAGGTCGATGACGTCTCCGAGGCCGCGCAGCTTCTCCACCTCCTCGGCGGTGAGCGGCAGGGGCGTCTTGTTTCGCAGCGCGCTCCACTCGGCGCGGGTGAGGTCGACGTAGGGAGTCGCCTCCGGCCTGTGCCGGTGGGCGCTCCGGGGCATCGGGGAGACCGGTGAGATCACAGTCCATTGTTAACGGAGTACGAACGGGGTGGCGGGTGGGGTGCGTCACGTGGGCGCCGGGCCCGGGACATGCCACAGGGGCGGGTGGACAGTCCGCCCACCCGCCCCTGTGTCCGGGCGTCAGTCGACCCGGTCGTTGAGCCCCTCGGGTACGACCCATTCCGGGTAGCCGAACCGTTCGCCGAGGGCGACGAGGGCCGGTCTGTCGGCCGGTACGTGATACGCCTTCATGGCACGCAGGAACAGCCGGTAGCCGAGGTCCGCGCAGGACTCGGTGACCACCCGTTCCAGTGCGGGGACGAGGCCGGTCACGGGAGTACCGAACGGAGGGTTCCCGACCGCGTGGCTCAGTTGGTCCGCGACCGGACGGATCACGTCCAGCACGGCCCGCCGCAGCTCCCCGTTCACCACCGGCTGTGGCGGCGGCGGGGTGAACGCCGGATCGTCCCGGCGTACCCGGGCCAGCCATGTCTCTCCGGCTCTCCGCAGCCAGGCGCCGGCGCTCATGCCGTGCTCGCTCGGGTCGAAGACGCCGTGGGTGGCGGCGAGCCAGACCGTGCGGAGGGTCTCGTCCGGCAGCGCGGAGCCCAGCAGCCGCTGGACGTCCTGGCCCAGTTGGGCGGCCTTCGAGCGGTCGAACTCCTCGACCGACGTCTCCGCGATGCTGAGCCACACCATGACGGGGCCGCCGTCCGGATGGGACTGGACGTAGGTCCTGTAGGCGTCCTCCAGCACCTCCCACTGGGAGGCCAGCCAGGTCAGCCCGATGTCGGTCGTGTAGAGGCCCTCGAGGAAGCCGTCCTCGCTGTCGTTCCCGGGCTCGTCCGTCATGGTCACCCCTCGGTCACCCCTCCAGGTAGGAGGTGTACACGACCCACTTGCCGTGCGGGTGCTGTGCGTTCTTCTTGCCGATGTACTTCAGCTGCACGTTGACCCACCTGGACGTGACTTCGCTCTTCTGGGCAGTATCGCCGGTCTTCACCCACTTGTGGCCCAGCGGACCGCCGTTGGTCTCGATGTCTCTGACTTCCCAGCGGATCGTCTTCAACTTCGTCGGCAGCTTGCGCCCCATTCGCTGCGACTGCTCGGTCTGCCACTTGGTGAGTTCCTGCAGGTGCTTCGGACTGTGCTCGAGCCACTGGGTGACGGCCTTGTCGACTGCCTCCCGGGCGATGTCGAGGCTGGCCCAACGGGTGGCCACACCGCCTGTGGTGCGCGGGTCGAGAGCCTTGTCCTCCATCTGCCTGTCGGTCTTGTTCACGTGCTCGCTGACGGTGTGAGCCCCGTCGACGCCCTCGTCGGCGACGATGTCCTGGCAGTTGTGCACCAGGACGCTCTGCGGGTGAGCACCTTCCGTGCCGACGTAGAACGTGTGGATGCCGTCGACCGTCAGGTCGTAGACCTGGCGGGGAGCCAGGCCGGCTCGGTCCCTGACCGCGGTGACGGTACGGAACGTGCTGTCCGGCGTGCGCAGGCTGTCACCCACGTGCAGGGCGGAGACCAGGGTCCAGCCACGGCCCTCGACGAAGAACCGGTGGCCCGCCGTGCTGGACAGTCGTCCGCCGGCAACCGTGATGTCGAGGAGCCGTCGGGTGTCGTGCCGCATGGTGTCGGTCACCCGACGTGCCGACGCCCGGCCGGTCTCCGGGTCCGTCGCACGGACCGCGTCACCGACGCGTATGTCGCGGATCGCCTTGTGGCTTCCGTCCGCCATGAGCACCTGTGTGCCCCCGGGGAAACTGTTCCGGGTGCACGCGGTCACCACGTCCTCGTACAGCTCGACCTCGGTCTCGATCGCGGCGACCGCCGCCGCGTCCACGCCTTCGAGGGACTTGAGGGCCTTGAACGCGTCCCGGATGCCGACGCCGGTGACGATCGATGCATCCACGGCGCGTATCGCTTCCGCGAGCGGCTTGAGAAGCTTGCCCGCGAACAGGCTCGCGACGTCCACGGCCGCCCAGGCGCATCCTCCCCAGCTTCCTCCGTCATTGCTCGGGGTGAACTTCTCGGCGCACTTGATCCAGCTGCCGAAGAGGATGTCGATCGGGTCGATGTTCTTCTGGTACTCCTCCATCGTGATGGTGTGCGTGACCTCTTGGGCCAGCTCCTTGGTCTTCACCTCACCGAGGTAGACCGTCGCGTCGGCGGGACACATGTACTTCTGCGGGTCGATGCCCTCGGCGGTGCACAGGTACAGGTCGAGAACGGCCTTGTACCGGACCTTCGCGGTGATCGTGCAGTCGCCCTTGTAGAAGAGCTTGTCGATCCAGTCGTCGCAGCTCTCCGACTTCTTGGTGACCTCCGGGGCGCCGACCTTCTCGATGTGGTCGATGACGTAGAACATGTTGCCGATCGAGCCGCCGCTTCCGTCGGGGACGGTTCCGGTGCCGATCTGCTTGGCCTTGGCCGCCTTCTCGGCCCGGTCGGCCGCCTCCTGGGCTTCCTCCGCGTACTTCGCGGCGTCCTTGGCGGCCTGCTCTGCTTCAGTGGCGGCGGCGTCGGCGCGGGTGGCGGCGGCGCGGGCGTCCTTGGCGTCCTGTTCGGCCTGGGCGGCGGCGGAGCGGGCTGCTTCGGCGTCGAGTTCGGCGGCGTCGGCGGAGTCGCGGGCGTCCTTGGCGTAGCCCTCGGCGTTGCCGGCCGCCTTGTCGGCTGCCGCGGCGTCGTCGGTGGCCTGCTTGTCGTAGTCGATGGTGCGGGCCAGTGAGGCCTGTGCCGCTGCCGCTGCCTTGGCGGCGTCGGCCGCGTAGCCGAGGGCGTCCTTGGAGTAGGTGCGGGCGTCGGCGGCGTACTTGGCCGCGTTGGCCGCGTGGGTGTAGGCCTCCTTGGCGTCACCCTTGGCCTGGTCGGCGAGGTTCTTCGCGGCGTCGGCCTCGGCGGCGGCGTTCTTGGCGTGCGCGTCCGCGACGGCCTGCTGCTGCTCCGCGATCGACTTCGACGCCTGTCCGGTCAGCACGACCAGGCCGGCGGCCGAGTCGGTGTCCACGTAGGGCGAACCGAGCTGGATCGCGTCGTTGGCGGGAGCGGCGACCTTCTTGGCCGCTTCACCGGCGTCCACGGCCGCCTGCGCGGTGACGTGGGCGAACCCGGCGGCCTTCGCCGCGGCGGCCACGGCCTTGCCGGCCTCCGCGTTGGCGGCGTTCGCCTGGGTCTTGGCGTCCTTGGCGTGCTGCTCGGCCTCGTCGGCGAGCTTCACCGCCGCCTTCGCCTCGGTCGCGGCATCCTTCGCCGCGCTGATGGCGTCGGCCGCCGCACTGGTCGCGGTCTTCACCGCCGCGTCGGCCTTCTCCTTGTCGGCCTGGGCGGCGTCCGCGTCGGAGCGGGCCCGCTTGGCGGCAGCCTCGGCGCGGGTGGCCGCGGCGTCGGCGTCGGCCGCCGCCCTGGTCGCCGCGTCGGCCTCGGAACGGGCACGGCCGGCCGCGGTCTCGGCGTCGTCGGCCGCGGTGTCCGCCTGGTTCGCGGCGGTGCGTGCGGCGTCGGCCGCGTCCCCGGCGTCCAGGGAGTCGGCGTAGGCCTCCTTGGCGTCGGCCTTGGCGCGGGCCGCCTCGGCCTTCTGCTCGGCGTCCCAGGCGTCGTCGCGCATGGCCTTGGCGTGGTCCTTGGCCTTGACCGCGTCGTCGCGCCGGTCGTCGGCCGTCTTCTCGGCCGCTTCGGCCTTGTCCTTGGCGTCCTTCGCCTTCGTCGCCTCGGACTCGGCGTTCTTCTTGTGCTCGGCGGCTTCGGCCCGCTTGGCCGCAGCCTTCTCCTTCTCCGCCTTGGCCGTCTTCTCCTCGGCCTCGGCGGCGAGCCGCTTGGCGTGCGCGTCGGCAGCGGCGGCCTTGGCGTCGCCCTCCGCCTTCACGGCGACGGCGAGCTTGGCCTGCGCGGTCTCCTTGTCCTTCTTGGCGTTGTCCCGGTGGATCTTGGCGGCGTCCGCGGCGGCCTTGGCCTGCCACTCGGCCGTCTCCGCGGCCTTCTTGCGGAACTCCGCCTTGGACTGCGCGGCCTGCGCGAGCGCGCGCTGCGCGATGGTGGCGCTGTCCCCGGCGGTGGCACGGGTGGCGGCCTCCGCCGTCTCACCGGCCTTCTCCAGCGCCGCGAGCGCGGCAGCCGCGCCCTTGGTGACCTGGTCCTTCTGCTGACCGACCAGCAGACCACGGCCCCGCGGCGCGCCGCTGGCGTCGGCGATGCCGTAGGCGGCCTGGACGGCCGTGTCCGAGGCGGTCGCGGCCTTCTGCGCGACGGCCAACTGCGCCTTGAGCACGGCCAGCTGGCTCTTCGCGCCGGCCTGCGCGGCGGCGAGCCCCGCCTTGGCCTTGGTGAACTGGGCCGCTGTCGGGTAATCCAGCTTGTCGTCGCCGGTGTGCCCCTGCGGAACGAGCCGGAACTTCTGCCCGCTCGACCCGTTGCAGGTCGACAGCACCGCGTCCTTGCTGTTGTCGAACGACGGCAGGTGCAGGCACTTGCCGGTGGCCGCGTTGCGCAGCTCGCCCGCCGAACGGACGCCGAACTTCCACTGCTGGGCCGTGGCGCTGCCGCAGTCCCGGATCTGGATCTTCGTGCCGTCGGCGCTGTTGCCGTTCAGCACCTCCAGGCACTTCTGCGCGTTGGCGTTCCACAGGGTGTAGCCGCCGTCGTAGGCGCCCCACAGCTGCCACTTCTGGGCAGAGCCGCCGTTGCAGGTGTAGATCTGGACCGGGGTGCCGTTGGTCTTGCCGCCGCCCTGGACGTCGAGGCACTTGCCCTTGGCCCCTTCGACCTGGATGACCAGTGGGGCGTCCCCGATGTAACCGATGCCGCCGGGGGACCAGTAGTCCTGCCAGCGGGTGAGGTGGTCGGCGACCCAGGAGTGGCCCAGCATGTCGCTGAGGGCCTTGGCACCCTTGGACAGGGCGTCGACCGCGGACTTGTTCGCGTCGACGGTCTGGTTGCGCTGGGCGGCCTGCGAGGAGACCTCCTGCTGCCACTCACCGGCCGCGGTGGTCGTGATGTCGCCCAGCACCCGGTCCGGGTCGAGCGGGTCACGCCACGCGCAGGTCGCGAACCGTGTCTTCACGTCCTCCACGGCGATGCGGTACTCGGGCGTGCCCGGCTGCGGCGCGGTACGCGGGAAACCACCGGAGGTCAGGAAGATGCGGGCGTCGTCGGCACCCGCGTTCGCGCTGGGCCGGCCGTGCATCCATTCGAAGGCGTCGTGCTCGTCCAGTGCACGGTTCCACTCGTCCTGGGTCGTCCCGGCCGGTTCGGGATCCTTGCCGTAGAGGGGGATGCCCAGGTCGTCGACCGCCTTGAGCGTCTTGTCGTCGGCCTCCGGCGTGGCGTCGTCGTAGAAGCCGTCGTCACTCTGCCAGAACCGGTCGGCGACCCACTTGCTCAGACCCGTCTGGTTGTAGAAGCTCTGCTCCCCGTCCGGCGGCCACGCGAACCCGGTGACGGTGAACCCGCCCGGCGTCGACAGGCCGTTGAGGGGCTTCGCCCATCCGTCCCGGAGAGCGGCGAGATCGTCCAACTGCTTGTCCGCCGCGTCCCGGTCCTTCTTGAACGCGACGGCGAGCGGCGTCTGCTCCCAGTTCTTCCTGTCCGCCAGGACATGGAGCTTGTCGGCAGGCTGGTTGAGGCCGTCCTGCGCGGTACTGGCCATCGACGGCCCGCCCAGGCGCAGTGCGTCCGCCATCAGGCACTGGTCCTGGCGCAACTGCTCGGCGGCGGTGTCCTCGTACCAGGGGGAGGAGTCACCGACCGGATCGGCGGACAGCCGGACGGAACCGGGCTGCACCGCGACACCGGCCACAACGGCCAGCGCGGCCACCGAGGTCACGGCGGAGGTGAACGTGGCTGATCTTCGGGTTCCGGGCAGGCGGAACCATGGTCTGGAACGCAACGAGGCATTCCTTTCTTGTTCAAGGGTGCGTGGCCGGACGGGTCACCCAAGAGCCGCAGGAGTGAGAGCTGTGAAGCGCCGGTGTCCTCAGAAGGCTCGGACAGGCGTGCCGGTGGCTGGATCGATGCGTTCGGACGACTGGGCCGATGGCATGACCACGCACCTCCCCGTAGGCGACGGCGTTCCCCCGGTCGCTGAAATGTCATGCGCAGAGACGGGATGGTCAGGTACCCGTCACGCCGCGCCACCCTAGACATAGGCGAACGCCCTCGTACAGGGAGTTCCTCGGTGCGGAGGGTCGCTGGCCGAAATCCACCCATGCCCCGGCCTGGCGCCTCCAGCTCGCCGAGTCCCCTCGTTCGTGGGATTTCTGTGCGGGTCCTGTGTGCGTGAACACCGCGTTCGCGCGCCTCGACCGCGGGGAGATGGCCGATTCACACCGGTGGGAACCACCCGCCCGGATGCCCGGCAGCCCCGCGTTCCGCCGCGGATTTCCGATTACGGGCACGCGCTGACGGTTTCGTGACGTCATCCGCCCGTAGGCTGCCGCCCATGTGCGGAATCGTGGGATACGTAGGGACGCAGTCGGCGCTCGACGTCGTGATGGCCGGGCTGAAGAGGCTGGAGTACCGGGGGTACGACTCGGCGGGTGTCGCCGTGCCGGCGGACGGCGGGCTGGCCGCCGCGAAGAGAGCCGGGAAACTGGTCAACCTGGAGAAGGAGCTGGTCGACCGGCCGCTGCCGGCGGGCTCGACCGGCATCGGACACACGCGCTGGGCCACGCACGGCGGCCCCACGGACGCCAACGCCCACCCGCACCTGGACAACGCGGGCCGGGTCGCCGTGGTCCACAACGGCATCATCGAGAACTTCGCCGCGCTGCGGGCGGAACTGGCCGGGCGGGGCCACGAGCTGACCTCCGAGACGGACACCGAGGTGGTCGCCCACCTCCTCGCCGAGGAGTTCTCGGCGACCGCCGACCTGGCCGAGGCGATGCGGCTGGTGTGCCGGCGGCTGGAGGGCGCGTTCACGCTCGTCGCGGTGCACGCCGACGAGCCGGACGTGGTCGTCGGCGCACGCCGCAACTCCCCGCTCGTGGTGGGCGTCGGGGAGGGCGAGGCGTTCCTGGCCTCCGATGTCGCCGCGTTCATCGCCCACACGCGCTCCGCGATCGAGCTGGGCCAGGACCAGGTGGTGGAGCTGCGCCGCGACGGTGTCACGGTGACCGGATTCGACGGCCGCCCGGCCGACGTCCGCTCCTACCACGTGGACTGGGACGCCTCCGCGGCCGAGAAGGGCGGCTACGACTACTTCATGCTCAAGGAGATCGCCGAGCAGCCCAAGGCGGTCGCCGACACCCTGCTCGGACGCATCGACCACGCCGGCTCGCTGACCCTGGACGAGGTGCGGATCAGCCCTTCCGAGCTGCGCGAGATCGACAAGGTGGTGATCGTCGCCTGCGGTACGGCCTTCCACGCCGGCCTGATCGCCAAGTACGCCATCGAGCACTGGACGCGGATCCCCTGCGAGGTGGAGCTGGCCAGCGAGTTCCGCTACCGGGACCCGATCCTCGACGCGCAGTCGCTGGTGATCGCCATTTCCCAGTCCGGCGAGACCATGGACACCCTCATGGCGCTCCGGCATGCGCGCGAGCAGGGCTCCAAGGTGCTGGCGATCTGCAACACCAACGGCTCGACGATTCCCCGTGAGTCGGACGCGGTGCTGTACACGCACGCGGGCCCCGAGGTCGCCGTCGCCTCCACGAAGGCGTTCCTGACCCAGCTGGTCGCCTGCTACCTGGTCGCCCTGTACCTGGGCCAGGTCCGCGGCACCAAGTGGGGCGACGAGATCCAGGCGGTGGTCAGGGAGCTGTCCCGGATCTCGGTGGAGGTCGAGCGGGTCCTGGAGACCATGGAGCCGGTGCGCGCGCTGGCACGCACGCTGGCCTCGAAGAACACGGTGCTCTTCCTCGGCCGGCACGTGGGCTACCCGGTGGCGCTGGAAGGCGCGCTCAAACTGAAGGAACTCGCCTACATGCACGCCGAGGGCTTCGCGGCGGGCGAGCTGAAGCACGGCCCGATCGCGCTGATCGAGGAGGACCTGCCGGTGGTGGTGGTCGTGCCGTCGCCGCGTGGCCGGTCCGTCCTGCACGACAAGATCGTGTCCAACATCCAGGAGATCCGGGCGCGGGGCGCGCGGACGATCGTGATCGCGGAGGAGGGGGACGAGACGGTGGTGCCGTACGCCGACCACCTGATCCGGATCCCGGCCACGCCGACGCTGCTCCAGCCGCTGGTGGCCACGGTGCCGCTCCAGGTCTTCGCGTGCGAGCTGGCGACGGCCCGGGGCAACGAGGTGGACCAGCCCCGGAACCTGGCGAAGTCGGTGACGGTGGAGTGAGCGAAAAGGGGCGAACGGACGGTCACCGTTCGCCCCTTGAGCCGCGCTAGTTGTGCTGTCCGGAGAGGTTGGTGACGCGGCTGGCTGGGGTGTGGCCGCCGATGCCGGTGTGGGGTCGGTGGTAGTTGTACCAGTCCAGCCAGTCG
>NZ_JBIBVY010000012.1:204978-236986 GCF_043080665.1 Streptomyces sp. NPDC014991 | reverse complement strand
CGCCATGGCGGAGCCATGGCAACCGACGACAACGCGGCGAGGCGCGGTGCCAGGGCCCGCGAGCCCGGCATGATCCGAACGAGAGGGCCTAGCCGTAGACGGGGCCGGTGTACTTCTCGCCCGGTCCCTGGCCCGGCTCGTCGGGGACGACCGAAGCCTCGCGGAACGCCAGCTGGAGCGACTTCAGGCCGTCGCGCAGCGGGGCCGCGTGGAAGGAGCTGATCTCGGTCGTGCTCGCGTCCAGCAGGCCGGCGAGCGCGCTGATCAGCTTGCGTGCCTCGTCCAGGTCCTTGTACGACTCGCCCTCCTCGCTCAGCCCGAGCTTCACGGCGGCGGCGCTCATCAGGTTGACGGCGACCGTCACGATCACCTCGACGGCGGGGACCTCGGCGATGTCCCGGGTCATCGCGTCGAAGTCGGGGGTTTCAGGAGGGGTGTCACTCATGCCCCACACGATAGGTGGTCCCGCCGGGCAGCCCTCGGTTAGCCCCTGCCAGGTGATGCTGCTAACCTGGAAGACGACCGGCCGGACACGTTGTGCCCGGCCCGCAAGTGGAGGCTCCGATCTCCCACCCGACCATCCTCCGGGACGGCGGGTCATCCGGTCAGGCGGCCACCATCGTTCCGTACGGACGATGGAGTCGCCCGAAAGTGCGCCCCGCGACATCGCGGCGGTGCTCCGGTAGTGCTTGGAGCCCCGCATGTGATCGTCCGGGGCATTTTTTGTGCTCCGGCGCGGTCAGGTCTTACGAACACAGACGTAACGCGGCCGTCCGCCAGACCGCCGCGTGGTGCTACCGAGGAGGATCCATCAGCGCCGAGCCCCGCATCAACGACCGGATTCGCGTTCCCGAGGTACGACTTGTCGGTCCCAGTGGCGAGCAGGTCGGCATCGTGCCGCTCGCGAAGGCACTGGAGCTTGCACAGGAGTACGACCTGGACCTGGTCGAGGTGGCGGCGACCGCCCGTCCGCCCGTGTGCAAGCTCATGGACTACGGGAAGTTCAAGTACGAGTCGGCCATGAAGGCCCGTGAGGCGCGCAAGAACCAGGCGCACACGGTCATCAAGGAGATGAAGCTCCGGCCGAAGATCGACCCGCACGACTATGACACCAAGAAGGGTCACGTCGTCCGGTTCCTCAAGCAGGGCGACAAGGTCAAGATCACGATCATGTTCCGTGGCCGTGAGCAGTCGCGCCCCGAGCTGGGCTACCGACTGCTGCAGCGTCTCGCGGAGGACGTCCAGGACCTCGGGTTCATCGAGTCGAACCCGAAGCAGGACGGCCGAAACATGATCATGGTTCTCGGTCCGCACAAGAAGAAGACCGAGGCGATGGCCGAGGCCCGTCAGGCGCAGGAGGCCCGCAAGGCCGACGCGAAGGCGAACCCCGGCAAGTCGCAGAACGCCGCCGAGGCCGAGGAGTCCGCCGAGGGCGAGGCGTTCGCCGAAGCCGAGGCGCCCACCGAGGAACCTGCCGAGGCGTGATCCCGGGGGACGTGCGTCCCCGAGGATGTATCCGACAGAAATGAGCGACGCTCCATCGTGCCCGGTTTCACGACCGGGCACCGGAGCGCCACCGACGAGGAGATAACGGCGCTATGCCGAAGAACAAGTCGCACAGCGGTGCCAGCAAGCGCTTCAAGATCACCGGCTCCGGCAAGGTGCTGCGCGAGCGCGCCGGCAAGCGCCACCTGCTCGAGCACAAGTCGTCCCGTGTCACGCGTCGCCTCACCGGCAACGCCGAGATGGCCCCGGGCGACGCCGCGAAGATCAAGAAGCTTCTCGGCAAGTGACGCCGCGGCGCCGCCTGAGCGCCGTGCGTCTGGACCGGGACCAAATCGTTTCCGGGTCGTGTGAGCACCACCACGACCCCGCTACAAGGAGTTAAAAAGTGGCACGCGTCAAGCGGGCAGTCAACGCCCACAAGAAGCGCCGGGCGATCCTCGAGCAGGCCTCCGGCTACCGCGGTCAGCGTTCGCGCCTGTACCGCAAGGCCAAGGAGCAGGTCACCCACTCGCTGGTCTACAACTACAACGACCGCAAGAAGCGCAAGGGCGACTTCCGGCAGCTGTGGATCCAGCGCATCAACGCCGCTGCCCGCGCCAACGGCATGACGTACAACCGCTTCATCCAGGGCCTGAAGACCGCGAACGTCGAGGTCGACCGCAAGATCCTGGCCGAGCTGGCCGTGCACGACGCGGGTGCCTTCGCGGCGCTCGTCGAGGTCGCGCAGAAGGCGCTGCCGTCGGACGTCAACGCCCCGAAGGCTGCGTGACGCGCCGGCTCCCAGCCGACGTGACCGAAGGACCCGCAGGCTGCATGGCTTGCGGGTCCTGCTGTTGCCGACGACGCCGCGCGGCCACGGGCAGCCGCGCCGTCCCACGGGCGGGGGCTGCCGCGGCGCGGGACACCCGCGCCCTCCCCGCGGCGGGGTGCGGCACCGCCTGAATCCGCCGTCGCGGCCGGCCGCCGCCGCGGCGGACACGAGTTTTCGAAGGTAAGAGGATGCCCCCCGTCTCCCCCGAACTCATCTCCCCCCGGTCCGCCCGTGTGAGCGCCGCCCGGCGGCTCGCCAAGCGGAACTTCCGGGGGAGGGACCGGCTGTTCCTCGCGGAGGGCCCGCAGGCCGTACGGGAGGCCGCCGGCCACCGGTCCGGCGGACAGGCCACCCTGGTCGAGCTGTTCGCCACCGTCGAGGCCGCGGAGCGGTACGCCGACATCGTGGGGGAGGCGCGGGACGCGGGCGCCCGGCTCCACCTGGCCTCCGAGGAGGTCATCGCCGAGATCTCCACCACCGTCACCCCGCAGGGACTGGTCGGGGTCTGCCGGTTCCTGGACACCTCCTTCGAGGACGTCCTCGCCGCCCGCCCCCGGCTCGTCGCCGTCCTCGCCCATGTACGGGACCCCGGGAACGCCGGCACGGTGCTGCGCTGCGCCGACGCCGCGGGCGCCGAGGCCGTGATCCTCACCGACGCCTCCGTCGACCTGTACAACCCCAAGGCCGTACGCGCCTCGGTCGGCTCCCACTTCCACCTGCCCGTCGCCGTCGGCGTCCCCGTCGAGCGGGCCGTGGCGGGGCTGAAGGACGCGGGGGTGCGGATCCTCGCCGCCGACGGCGCCGGAGACCGCGACCTGGACGAGGAACTGGACCGGGGCACCATGGGCGGCCCCACCGCGTGGGTGTTCGGCAACGAGGCCTGGGGACTCCCCGAGGAGACCCGCGCCCTCGCCGACGCCGTCGTACGCGTCCCCATCCACGGCCGCGCCGAGAGCCTGAACCTCGCCACGGCCGCCGCCGTATGTCTCTACGCGTCGGCCCGCGCACAGCGCGCCTCCGGAGGGTGCCGATCCGTCACCCAGAGCTAGTAGGGTGACCAGCTCGGGGCCGTGCGCGGTCTGAGAGGTGGGGTACGGGGATGACTGTGGCCGGCACGAGCACCGCGCCGGAGGGACGGGACGCGCGACAGGCCTCCGCGCCCCGGCACCGCGACGCGGCCCTCGATCTCGATCCCGACCAGCTGCCCGACGGCCTCGTCGTCGCCGACGCGCACGGCCGCGTGGTCTGCTTCAACGCCGCCGCCGCCCGCATCACCGCCGTACGGGCCGCCGCCGCCCTCGGCCGGCCGCTGGAGCAGGCGCTGCCGCTGGAGGACCTGGAGGGCCGCCGCTGGTGGCAGCTGACCGACCCCTACGGCGGGCTCGCCATCCGGGTCCGGCAGCCGGAGCGCAACCTGCTGCTGCCGGGCGGCCGGGAGGTGCTGGTCTCCGCCCGGTACGTGCGGGACGAGCCGCTGGGGCCGGTGCGCAGCGTGGTCGTCTCCCTGCGGGACACCGAGGCCCGCCGCCGCACCGAGCGCAGCCACGCCGAGCTGATCGCCACCGTCGCGCACGAGCTGCGCTCCCCGCTGACCTCCGTGAAGGGCTTCACCGCCACCCTCCTCGCCAAGTGGGAACGCTTCACCGACGACCAGAAGCGGCTCATGCTGGAGACCGTCGACGCCGACGCCGACCGCGTCACCCGCCTCATCGCCGAGCTGCTCGACATCTCCCGCATCGACTCCGGCCGCCTGGAGGTGCGGCGGCAGCCGGTCGACATCGGGGCCGCCGTCTCCCGGCACATCCAGGCCTACGTGGCCGCCGGCCAGCCCGCCGACCGCTTCCTGCTCCGCATCGAACAGCCGCTGCCCGCCCTGTGGGCCGACCCCGACAAGATCGACCAGGTCCTCAGCAACCTCATCGAAAATGCCGTGCGGCACGGTGCGGGAACCGTCACCATCGATGTCACGCCCTCGGCGTCCCCCCGCGAGGGCGAGGACGGCGAGCACGCAGCCACGTCGGTCACGGTGAGCGACGAGGGGCCCGGCATCCCGGAGGAGTCCATGAACCGCGTCTTCACCCGCTTCTGGCGGGGCAGCAAGCGCGGCGGCACCGGCCTCGGGCTGTACATCGTCAAGGGCATCGTCGAGGTCCACGGCGGCACCATCACGGTCGGCCGCGCCCCCGGCGGCGGCGCCGAGTTCCGCTTTACGCTGCCCGTGGCGGCCCCGGCGTATCTCGCCTAGTGGCCCGCGGGCGCATCCGCACACCTCCACCCCGTTAGACTCGGCCTTTGGCACCTTTGTGTCCCGAAAGCCGGACGCACCGTCCATCAGCCGGTGACGGGGACCATCCGCCAGCCAATCGGAAGTACGGGAAGAGATGTCGGCACCGAATAAGTCGTACGACCCTGTCGAGGTCGAGGCGTTGAAACCGGAAGAGATCGAGCGCATGCGGGACGAGGCGCTCGCCGCCTTCGCCGCCGCGGACTCGCTCGACGCGCTCCACGAGGCGAAGGTCGCCCACACCGGCCCGGCCTCCCCGCTGGCCCTCGCCAACCGCGAGATCGGCGCCCTGCCCCCGCACGCCAAGGCCGAGGCCGGCAAGCGCGTCGGCATGGCCCGCGGCGCCGTGAACAAGGCCCTCGCCGCCCGCCAGGCGGAGCTGGAGGCCGAGCGGGACGCCCGCGTCCTGGTCGAGGAGGCGGTGGACGTCACGCTTCCGTACGACCGCGTCCCGGCCGGCGCCCGGCACCCGCTGACCACCATGATGGAGCGCGTCGCGGACGTCTTCGTGTCCATGGGGTACGAGATCGCGGAGGGCCCCGAGGTCGAGGCGGAGTGGTTCAACTTCGACGCCCTGAACTTCACCCCGGACCACCCGGCCCGGCAGATGCAGGACACCTTCTTCGTCGACGGCCCGAAGGGCGAGAACGGCGACTCCGGTGTCATCCTGCGCACCCACACCTCGCCCGTGCAGGCCCGCGCCCTGCTGGAGCGCGAGCTGCCGGTCTACGTCGTCTGCCCCGGCCGGGTGTACCGCACCGACGAGCTGGACGCGACCCACACCCCGGTCTTCCACCAGATCGAGCTGCTGGCCGTGGACGAGGGCCTGACCATGGCCGACCTCAAGGGCACCCTGGACCACATGGTCCAGTCACTCTTCGGGCCGGACATGAAGACCCGGCTGCGCCCGAACTACTTCCCCTTCACCGAGCCGAGCGCCGAGATGGACATGCTCTGCTACGTGTGCAAGGGCGAGTCCGTCGGCAACCCCGACCGGCCCTGCCGCACCTGCTCCAGCGAGGGCTGGATCGAGCTGGGCGGCTGCGGCATGGTCAACCCGCGGGTCCTCACCGCATGCGGCGTCGACCCCGAGAGGTACAGCGGCTTCGCCTTCGGGTTCGGCATCGAGCGGATGCTCATGTTCCGCCACAACGTCGAAGACATGCGAGACATGGTCGAGGGTGACGTCCGGTTCACCCGGCCGTTCGGGATGGAGATCTGATGCGGGTCCCGCTTTCTTGGCTGCGGGAGTACGTCGACCTGCCGGCGACGGAGACCGGACGCGACGTCCAGGAGAAGCTGATCTCGGTCGGCCTCGAGGTCGAGACCGTCGAGCAGCTCGGCACCGACCTCAAGGGGCCGCTCGTCGTCGGCCAGGTGCTCACCATCGAGGAGCTGGAGGGCTTCAAGAAGCCGATCCGCTTCTGCACCGTCGACGTGGGCCGGGCCAACGGCACCGGTGAGCCCCAGGAGATCGTCTGCGGCGCCCGCAACTTCTCCGTCGGCGACAAGGTCGTCGTGGTCCTCCCGGGCGCCGTGCTGCCCGGCGGCTTCGCGATCTCCGCGCGCAAGACCTACGGCAAGACCTCCCACGGCATGATCTGCTCCGCGGACGAGCTGGGCATGGGTGACGACGGCACGCACGGCATCATCGTGCTCCCGCCGGAGTACGAGACGGGCACCGACGCCATCGAGCTGCTCGAACTGGTCGACGAGGTCCTGGACATCGCCGTCACGCCCGACCGCGGCTACTGCCTGTCGATGCGAGGCGTGGCCCGCGAGACCGCCATCGCCTACGGGCTCCCGCTGCGCGACCCGGCCCTGCTGGACGTGCCCGCGCCGAACGCCTACGGCTACCCGGTCCAGGTCTCCGACCCCTTCGGCTGCGACCGCTTCACCGCCCGCACCGTCTCCGGTCTGGACCCCGAGGCGCGCTCCCCGATCTGGCTCCAGCGCCGGCTGCAGAAGGCCGGCATGCGCCCGATCTCCCTCGCGGTGGACGTCACCAACTACGTGATGCTGGAGCTGGGCCAGCCCCTGCACGCGTACGACCGCGCCCGTGTCCAGGGCCCCGTCGGCGTGCGGCGCGCCGAGGCCGGCGAGCAGCTCACCACGCTCGACGGCGTCACCCGCACCCTCGACGCCCAGGACCTCGTCATCACCGACGACCGCGGCCCCATCGGCCTCGCCGGCGTCATGGGCGGCGCCCACACCGAGATCGACGACACCGAGGGCACCACCACCGAGGTCGTCATCGAGGCCGCGCACTTCGACGCGATCACCATCGCGCGCACCGCCCGCCGCCACAAGCTGTCCTCCGAGGCCTCCCGCCGCTACGAGCGCGGCGTCGACCCGCAGGCCGCCGCGGCGGCCGCCCAGCGGACCGTCGACCTGCTCGTGCTCCTCGCGGGCGGCACGGCCGACGCGGGCGTCACCGAGGTCGTCGCGCCCTCCGCGCCGCGCACCATCACCATCCCGGCCGACCACCCCGACCGGGTCGCGGGCGTGGAGTACGGCCGCGAGACCGTGGTCCGCCGCCTCCAGGAGGTCGGCTGCGACGTCCACGGGCAGGACGAGCTGGTCGTCACCGTGCCGTCCTGGCGCGGCGACCTGACCGACCCGAACGACCTGGCCGAAGAGGTCATCCGCCTGGAGGGTTACGAGAACCTGCCCTCCACGCTGCCCAAGCCCCCCGCGGGCCGGGGTCTGACCGAGCGACAGCGGCTGCACCGCCGCGTCGGCCGCGCGCTCGCGGGTGCCGGTTACGTCGAGGCGCCGAACTATCCCTTCATCGGCGAGCAGGCCCTCGACCGGCTGGGCCTGGAACCGGACGACCCGAGGCGCGCGGTCGTCAGGCTGGTCAACCCGCTCTCCGACGAGGAGCCGGCGCTCCGTACGACGCTGCTGCCGGGCCTGCTGGCCACGCTGCGGCGCAACGACGGCCGGGGGTCGCACGACCTGGCGCTGTTCGAGACGGGTCTGGTGTTCCATCCGCGTGCCGAGGCGAGGACCGCGGTCCGGCTGCCCGTCGACCGGCGTCCCACGGCCGAGGAGATCGCTTCCCTGACCGAGGCGCTTCCCGTCCAGCCCCGGCACGCCGCCGTCGTCCTCGCCGGCGCCCGCGAGCAGGCCGGCTGGTGGGGCGGGGGCCGCCCGGCCGACTGGGCCGACGCCGTCGAGGCCGCACGGATCACCGCCCGGGAGACCGGCACCGAGCTGATCGTCCGCAAGGGCCAGCACGGGCCGTGGCACCCCGGCCGCTGCGCCGAGCTGGCCGTCGCGGCGGACGGCGCCGAGAAGGTCGTCGGGTACGCCGGCGAGCTGCACCCGCGGGTCGTGCAGGCCCTGGGCCTGCCGGCGCGCACCTGCGCGATGGAGCTGGACCTGGACGCCCTGGAGGAGGCGAGCGCGGGTCCGGTGAAGGGGCCGCGGATCTCGGCCTTCCCGGTGGCCACGCAGGACGTCGCCCTGGTGGTCGACCAGTTCGTACCGGCCGCCGACGTCGAGGCCGCGCTGCGTGAGGGCGCGGGCGAACTCCTCGAGTCCATCCGGCTGTTCGACGTGTACGAGAACGCCGAGCAGCTGGGCGACGGGAGGAAGTCGCTGGCGTACGCGCTGCGGTTCCGGGCGTCCGACCGCACGCTGACCGTGGACGAGGCGTCCGCCGCGCGGGACGCGGCGGTTGCCCTCGCGGGCGAGCGGACCGGAGCGGTGCTGCGCAGCTGAACAAGCGGACCGACCGGCCGGCCACGGGTTCGCCGTGGCCGGCCGCGTCGTGTGCCGCCCCCCTGCGGGGGCGCGCGGAACCCCCTGTCAGCCGCATAAATGCGGGCCGGCCCGGGTGATCTCACTCGTTCGGGTGGGAACCGGAGGTGATCCGGTCCCTCGGGCTCATGCCGTCGACAGAATCGGACCGGCCTTACGGGGCCGGTCCGTCTGCTCTGTCAGGGCCCATATGGGGGACCAGAGGCATGATCCGCATCAAGGCACGGGCGCCCACCGCGCGAGGAACCGTACTGCCCACGCTCTGGGGAGCCGTGGCCGTCGGCTACAGGTACGGCTGCCCGCTCGCCCGGCAGGACGGGCTGGCAGCGCGCCTCGTCACCAGCGCCGTGTTCCTCGCCGTCGGCACCGCCCTCATCTTCCACGTCCGGCGCGCCCTGCTGCGGGAGCTGCGGCTCGCCCGGCGGGCGGCCTGTGCCGCGCAGAGCGTCGTTCTGCGTCCGCTGCCGCCCTGGCTGGACGGGCTCAACGTCGGTGCCGCCCAGCTGTCCGCCGACCGGGGCGCGAGCGTCGGCGGCGACCTGTACGAGGCCATCGCCACCGAGCACGGGGTGCGGGTGGTGATGGGGGACGTACGGGGGCACGGTCTGGCCGCTCTCGGCACCGTCGCCGTCCTCCTCGGCAGTTTCCGCGAGGCCGCCCACGACGAGCCCGAACTGGGCCGGGTGCTGCACCGGCTGGACCGCACCCTCGGCCGCCATCTGCGCGAACGCGCCCGCGCCGAACACCCCGCGTGCGGCGTCCCCGCCCCCGACAGCCCGGTCGCCGAGGAGTTCGTCACCGTCCTGCTCCTGGAGATCGACAGGGACGGCACGCTCCGCGCCCTCAACTGCGGCCATCCGTGGCCGTACGTGCTGCGGGGCACGAGCGTCGAGCCGCTCACCCGCACGGATCCGCTGCCGCCGCTCGGCCCGTTCCCGCCGCCCGCGGAGCCGGTGCCCCAGCCCTGCGGCCGGCTGCTGCCGGGTGAGTCCCTGGTCCTCTTCACGGACGGCGCTCAGGACGCCCGGGACGGCCGGGGACGGTTCTTCTCCCTGCCGGACGTGCTGAGCGAGGTCGTGCGCGACCATCCGGCCTCCCCGCAGACGGTTCTGCGTGCGGTTTTCGGCGCGCTGCTGCACCACACCGGCGGGAGACCCACGGACGACGTCGCGCTCCTGGTCCTGCGCAACGACCGGAAGGACAGACTCCCGTCGGGAGCGCGGGGATCCGCGTGCCCGGCCACGACGCGTCCGCAGCCGACGCCGCGCCGCTGACGTCCGGCGCCGCCCGGCCGGGCCGCCGCTGTCTGAGGGGGAGCCGGCGGCCCGGCCGGTCTCTCGCGAGGGAGCCCAGTGAACCGGCACGGCCCGTCCGGCGACAGCGCGCGCGCCCCGCGGGCGCGGGCACTGTGTTCACACCCCGTGTGAAGGCGGACCCACTACGCTGACGGCACCAGGCCACTCGGGGGGCATCCCATGCAGCCCAACACTCTGCTCGACGCCATCCTGGACGAGGCGGGGATCTCGCACGCCGGTCTCGCCGCCCACGTCAACCAGGCGGGACGCGCCCGCGGTCTCGCGCTGCGCTACGAACACACCGCGGTGGCCCGGTGGCTGAAGGGGCAGCGGCCCCGCGGCCAGGTGCCCGACCTGATCTGTGAGGTGCTGGCAGCACGGCTGCACCGGCCCGTCACGCTCGACGACATCGGCCTCGGGGTGCCCGGCGGGCCGAGCAGCCCGCACACCGGTTCCCTCAACGGGTTCGTGGAGCGGGCCACCGCGTTGTGGCGGTCCGACGAACAGCAGCGGTCCCACGTGCTCGGGGCGCCCGCCGTCACCGGGACGCCGGCCGTGATGCCGGTGTGGGAGTGGGAGAACCCGCCCGAGGACGTCGACGTCTCGCGCGGCGGCCGGCACGCGGTCACCGTGTCCGACATCGAGATGCTCCGGGCGGCCCGCGCGCACTACGAGCAGATGTACCGCAAGGCGGGGGGCGTCGCGACCCGGACCCGGGTCGTCGGTTTCCTCAACGCCGAGGCCGCGCCGCTGCTGCGCGGCGGCTACACGGACGCCACCGGCCGCCAGCTGCACCGGGCGACCGGCGGGCTGGTGGCGATCGCGGGCATCTGCGCGTACGACTCCGACGCGCACGGGCTCGCCCAGCGCTACTTCCACCAGGCGCTGCGTCTGGCCAAGGCCAGCGGGGACCGGGGACTGGGGGCGTACGTGATAGCCCTGCTGGTCAACCAGTCGCTGTTCATGCGGGAGTACCGGCAGGCCGTCGCCTTCGCCGAGGCCGCGCTGCGCACCGCCGGCCGGCACATCACCCCGGCGCTCGCCTCCGACCTGTACGCGATGCAGGCCAAGGCGTACGCGCACCTCGGGGACAGCGGCGGCGCGCTGTTCTGCATCCGGCGCGCGGAGACGGCGGCCGGGCGGATCCGGCGGGGGCACGAGCCGGCCGAGACCGGGTACGTCCAGCCGGGGCTCGTCAACGTGCAGGTGGCCGAGGCACTGCTCAGTCTCGGGGACCTCAGCGGAGCCGGTGAGCACGCGGCGGCGGCCGTCGACAACCCCGCGCACGACCGGGGGCGGGTGCACCGGCTGGCCATGCTGAGCACCGTCGAGCTGCGCCGGGGCAACGCCGACCGGGCGGCGGCCACCGCCGTGCAGATGGCCGAACAGGCCCGTGGGATGGAGTCCCAGCGGCTGCGGGACAGACTCCGCGCGGTGCGTGACCACCTGCTGCGCTGCGGCTCCGCCGGCACCGCCGAAGCCGCCGAACTCATCGACGGGGCACTGCGCGTGCCGCTGTAGGCCCACTGCGGGCGCACCGTCCCTGCTGCGATATTGCCACTTACTCAACGGAAGGTGGCAAAACCGTGCAGTGGACGAAACAGAGCGAACAAACTGTGTATGAGAACCGCTGGTTCAGCGTCAATCTCGCCGATGTCGAGTTGCCGGACGGCCGGCACCTCGACCACTTCGTCATCCGGCTGCGTCCCGTGGCGGTGGCGACGGTGGTCAACGAGGCGAACGAGGTACTGCTGCTGTGGCGGCACCGGTTCATCACCGACAGCTGGGGGTGGGAACTGCCCGCGGGTGTCGTCGAGGACGGTGAGGACGTCGCGAGCGCGGCGGCCAGGGAGCTGGAGGAGGAGACGGGCTGGCGGCCGGGGCCCCTGCACCACCTCATGAGCGTGGAACCGTCCAACGGCCTCACCGACGCCCGGCACCACATCTACTGGTCGGAGCGGGGCGAGTACGTCGGACACCCCGTGGACGACTTCGAGTCGGACCGGCGGGAATGGGTCCCCCTGAAACTCGTCCCCGACCTCATCGCCCGCGGGGAGGTCCCGGCCGCCAACATGGCGGCCGCGTTACTCCTGCTGCACCACCTCAGGCTCGCCCAGGGCTAATGGGCCGTCAGCGCCTGCCAGATCGTCGCCGCGAGCGCGCCGAGCGCGGTCAGTGCGGCGAGCGAGGGCAGCGGCCAGCGCGCGTGTTCCAGCGAGGCCAGCCGGGAGTTCAGCTCGTCCAGCTCCTTGGCGGTCTCCTCGGTACGGTGACGCAGCAGCGCCAGTCCGCCCTCGACGCGGGCGTAGGCCACGTCGAGGCGGCGCCGTAACTCCGCGAGTTCTCCATGGATCACGGGATGCTCCGGATCGACGGTCACGGGTCCGTTCCTCTCGGTAGTCGAAATGGATGATTCCGCTTCCCTTGCATGCGCATGGAGAGTCAACTCGCCTGGTGGGCGCGTGGGGAGCGTGTGCGACGGGCATATGCGTGCCCGGCGCGCACACGGTGTGTGAAAGCCACGGGCCCGGCACCGCATCCGGTGCCGGGCCCGCAGGGCGTCGCTCTCGGTGATCAGCCGTAGGTGTAGAAGCCGGAACCGGCCTTCCGGCCCAGCCGGCCCGCCTCGACCATGCGCTGGAGCAGCGGGGGAGCGGCGTACAGCGGCTCCTTGTACTCGGCGTACATGGAGTTGGCGATGGAGACGATGGTGTCCAGGCCGATCAGGTCGGACAGCTTCAGCGGACCCATCGGATGGGCGCAGCCCATCTCCATCCCGTTGTCGATGTCCTCGCGGCTCGCGATGCCTGACTCGAACATCCGGATCGCCGACAGCAGGTAGGGCACGAGCAGCGCGTTCACCACGAACCCGGAGCGGTCCTGGGCGCGGATGGCGTGCTTGCCCAGCACCTTCTCGGCGAACAGCTGGGCGCGGCTGAGGGTGCCCTCGGAGGTGGTGAGCGCGGGGATCAGCTCGACCAGCTGCTGCACCGGGGCCGGGTTGAAGAAGTGGATGCCGACGACGTGGTCCGGCCGGGAGGTGGTGACCGCCAGCTTCACCAGCGGGATGGAGGAGGTGTTGGAGGCCAGGATCGCGTCGGTCCGGGTCACCACCTGGTCGAGCACCTGGAAGATCTCGGTCTTGACCTGCTCGTTCTCGACGACGGCCTCGATCACCAGATCCCGGTCGGCGAACTCGCCGAGGTCGGTGGTGAAACTCAGGCGCGCCTGCGTGGCGTCCCGGTCCTCCTCGGTGATCTTGCCGCGTTCGGCCGCCTTGCCCAGGGAGTTGAACAGCCGGGTGCGGCCGATCTCCAGGGCCTCGCCGGTGGTCTCGGCGACCTTCACGTCCAGTCCCGCGCGGGCGCACACCTCGGCGATGCCCGCGCCCATCTGGCCGCAGCCCACGACCCCGACGCGCGCAATGTCTCCCCCTGGGATGCCCGTCACATCGTCCCCTTCGCTTCTCCGGCTCGCTCGACAGGCCTCCGGGTTCGGCGCCTGCTCCGATCGTGCACGTTACCGCCAAGTATCGATGATCGATCGCCCGGGTGGGGGCATTCTGGAGCGCGGGACGATCCGTGACGAGACGGATCCGAAGCGTATGGGGGTGTGCGGATGGGGCGCATGTCACGGCGGGCCTTCACGCTGGCCGCGCTGTCCACGCTGGCCACGGCACCGGCCGGGGCCGCGAGTGCCGCGGGTCCGGCGCCCGGCGACACGGGCGAGGCCGCCGGTACGGGGCCGGGCGCGCACCCGGCCCCGTACCGGCTGCCGCGCGCCACCGCCGAGATGCGCGGCGTCTGGCTCGCGACGGTCGCCAACCGGGACTGGCCCTCGCGGCCCGGCCTCCCGGCGAGCACCCAGCGCAAGGAGCTGATCGCCCACCTCGACCACGCGGCGCGCCGCCGGCTCAACACGGTCATCTTCCAGGTGCGGCCCACCGCCGACGCCCTCTGGCCGTCGCCGTACGAGCCCTGGTCCGAGTATCTGACCGGCACCCAGGGCAGGGACCCCGGCTGGGACCCCCTCGGCACGGCCGTGCGGGAGGCCCACGCCCGGGGCCTGGAACTGCACGCCTGGTTCAACCCGTACCGGATCGCCAACCACACCGACCCCGGCCGGCTGGCCCCGTCCCATCCGGCCCGCAGACACCCGGACTGGGTGGTGCCCTACGGTGGCCGGCTGTACTACAACCCCGGCCTGCCCGAGGTCCGCGCGTTCGTGCGGCGGGCCATCCTCGACGCGGTCGCCCGGTATCCCGTCGACGCCGTCCACTTCGACGACTACTTCTACCCCTATCCGGTCGCCGGCCAGACCTTCGACGACGAGGACGCCTACGACCGGTACGGCGGCGCCTTCCCCGGCCGGGCCGCCTGGCGGCGGGACAACATCGACAAGCTGGTGCGGGAGACGGCGGCGGACATCCGGCGCGTCCGGCCCGGCACCCGGTTCGGGATCAGCCCCTTCGGGGTGTGGCGCAACGCCTCGACCGACGCGCGCGGCTCCGAGACGCGGGCAGGGGTGCAGACGTACGACGACCTGTACGCGGACACCCGCAAGTGGGTCCGCGGCAACTGGATCGACTACGTCGTGCCGCAGTTGTACTGGCACATCGGCTTCGCCGCCGCCGACTACGCCGAGCTCGTGGCCTGGTGGGCGGAGGTCGCCCGGGGCACCAGGACGCGGCTGTACGCCGGCGAGGCCCTGTACAAGGCGGGTGCCGCCGGGCAGCCCTCGGCCTGGCAGGACCCGGTCGAGCTGTCCCGGCACCTCACCCTCGCCGCGCGGTACCCGCAGGTGCGCGGGCACGTGTTCTTCGCCGCCGGCGAGGTCGCGGCCGACCCGGTCGGGGCGATGGCACGGGTGGTCGCCGACCACTACCGGCGGTCGGCGGTGCCACCGCGCTGAACCGGAGCCTCTCGTCCGGACCAGGCCGGACCCCGCGAGCCCGGCATGGTCCGAACGAGGGGACCTACTGCTGTGTCCGGTCCTGCGGATGACGAACCTCGCAGTCGGGGCCGGGGGACATCACGGCCTCCCGCCCGTCCGCGAAACGGACCCGATAGGGCGGATTGCCCTCCTGGCCCATCACTTCGACGACTTCCGTGACCTGGTCGTGCTGGCCGACCACCCTGCCGTGCTGGACAAGGCGGTCGCCCTTGGATGCGTGCATGGACGGGCCCTCCTCACGATCACGACCGCTGTGTGACGGCGATGCACACGAGCACCGCGACGGCGGTCAGCGGAGCGGCCGCCGTGAAGCGCTCGCCCAGCAGCAGCGCCGACCACACCAGTGTGAGCAGGGGCTGTGCCAACTGCAACTGGCTGGCCCGCGGGATGCCGATGGCCGCCATTCCCCGGTACCAGACGACGAGGCCGAGGAACTGCGATCCCAGCGCCACCCACAGCAGGCCGGCGATGCCGTGCCCGGTGAGGTGCACGGGCTCGTACGCCAGCGCGAGCGCGGCGGCCGGCAGGCTGAGCGGCAGGCACAGCACGAGCGCCCAGCCGATGACCTGCCAGCCCGGCATGACCCGGGCCAGCCGGCCGCCCTCGGTGTAGCCGGCCGCGCACACCAGCAGGGCCGCGAAGAGGAAACCGTCGGCGGCGGTGAGCGTGCCGCCGCTCTGGGCGAGGGTGAAGGTGATCACGGCCGCCGCGCCGGCGACGGCCGCCAGCCAGAACCGGCGGGAGGGGCGGGCGCCGGTGCGCAGGGCCGAGAACACGGCGGTGGTCAGCGGCAGCAGCCCCACCACCACGGCCGCGTGTGCGGTGGTGGAGGTCTCCAGGGCGAGCGTGGTCAGCATCGGGAAGCCCAGCACCACTCCGGCGGCGACCACGGCGAGACCCGTGAGGTGGCGGCGGGCCGGAAGCCGTACCCGCAGGGCCAGCAGGCAGCCGCCGGCGACGACCGCGGCCAGGACCCCGCGCACCGCCACCAGGGACCAGGGACCGAAGCTCTCCAGCCCCCAGGCCGTCGAGGGGAACGTCAGCGAGAAGGCGACCACGCCGACGGCGGCCTGGAGGGTGCCGAGGTTCCCGGACTCCCGGGGAGCGGTGACTGCTATCGGGCTTACCGTAGTAGCGCTACTCTGGGTTCTCATGCATCAGCGTAGCAGCGTGGCTGAACTGGCCGAACAGTTGCGGCAGGAACTCGACCGCTATCCAGTAGATGGAAAGCTCCCGTCGAGCCGAGCGCTCGTCGAGCGGTTCCGGGTGAGCCCGGTGACCGTCTCCCGGGCCCTCGCCCAGCTCGCCGCCGAGGGCCTCGTGGTCACCCGGCCCGGCGCCGGCGCCTTCCGGGCCAGGCCGCACCCCACGCGGGCACCCGCCGGGGACACCTCCTGGCAGGAGGTCGCGCTGAGCGCCGACGGCGCCGCCGACCTCGTCCCCCGCACGGTGGACGCCGCCGGGGTCACGGTCTCGCTGGCCGCACCGCCGCCCGGGGTGCTGGAGTTCAACGGCGGCTATCTCCACCCCTCCCTGCAGCCGGAGCGGGCCATGGCGGCGGCCCTGGCCCGGGCCGGACGTCGGCCCGGCGCCTGGGGGAGACCGCCGCTGGAGGGACTGCCGGAGCTGCGGGAGTGGTTCGCGCGCGGGATCGGCGGTGCCGTCACCGCGGCCGAGGTGCTGATCGCGGCGGGCGGCCAGGCCGCGCTGGCCACCGCCCTGCGCGCGCTGGCCCCGCCCGGCGCCCCGGTCCTCGTGGAGTCACCCACCTACCCGGGCATGCTCGCCCTCGCCCGCGCGGCCGGCCTGCGGCCGGTCCCGGTGCCCGTGGACCCCGACGGGGTACGCCCCGACCTGCTCGCGGACGCCTTCCAGGCCACCGGTGCCCGGGTCTTCGTCTGCCAGCCGCTGTTCCAGAACCCCACCGGCGCCGTGCTGGCGCCGGCCCGGCGCTCCGAGGTGCTGCGCATCGCCCGCGAGGCCGGCGCGTTCGTCGTCGAGGACGACTTCGTCCGCAGGCTGGTGCACGCCGACGCGGGCCCGCTGCCCCGCCCGCTGGCCGCCGACGACCCGGACGGTGTGGTCGTCCACGTCGGCTCGCTGACCAAGGCCACCTCGCCCAGCTTCCGGGTCAGCGCCCTGGCCGCGCACGGCCCGGTGCTGGAGCGCCTGCGCGCCATCCAGGTCGTGGACAGCTTCTTCGTGCCCCGGCCCCTCCAGGAGGCCGCCCTGGAACTCGTCGGTTCCCCGGCCTGGCCGCGCCATCTGCGTGCGCTCTCGGCCGAGCTGCGCACCCGTCGGGACGCCATGACGAGCGCGCTCGCCCGGCACCTGCCCGAGCTCGCCCTGCCGCACATCCCGTGCGGCGGCTACCACCTGTGGCTGCGCCTGCCCGACGGCGGCGGGGGCGCTTCCGTGGCGCTCGGCTCCGGGACGGAGGCCGCGCTGGCCGCCGCGGCCCTGCGCGCGGGCGTCGCCCTGACCCCCGGCCGCCCCTACTTCAGCGCCGAGCCCCCCGCCGCGCACCTCCGCCTGAGCTTCGCCGCGGTCGCCGGCACCGGGGAGATCGCGGAGGGGGTACGGCGGCTGCGGGCGGCCTGCGACGAGGTACTGGGACGACCGCCGGCCCCGGCGCGGCCGGACCTGTGAGGAGCGCCGCACGAGCGGCACACCCGGCTTCCCCGACGGCTACGGGTTCTCCCGCCGGGCCGGCCCGCGTCCCCTGGTGGAGGAGGGCCAGGAGCGGCTGCGGAACAAGCCGGGAGCGGACCGGGTGGGGTTCGCGCTGTCGCTGAGGAGGGCGCTGATCGGCTTGCGGCCCCATCACCCGCACGGGGCGCGTGGGGACGCCGACGCCGACGCCGCCGGAGACGATCAGATCATCGCCCGTTACGACGCGGCCGGGGGGAACGCTTTCACCCCAGGAGGCGATCATCCCGGGGAGACACCCATTTCGGCGTGCGCCGGCCGCTGCGCGCGACGCGGGACGCGCCCGGCGTGTACCGGAACCTTGGATTCCGAGAGCCGGGCCGTCCGGCGCGGCGAATGGTCCACACCTTCCGGCAGGAAGCCGGACAAAGTGCCGTACCCCGCGGTAACTCCCAGGTAACCCCTCTTGACCTGCTCCTCCGCGCGGCTCACCATCGCCGCATGCCACTGAGGGTCACGTTCGTCGCCGCCGCGCGCAGCTCCTCCCTGCTCGCGGAGCGCTTCGAGGACGACCGGCCGCTGGACGGGGCCGGCTGGGACGACGTGCAGCGCGTCGCCGGGGACCTGCTGCCGCTGGCGGCGGCCGAGCTGCGCTACTGCTCGCCGACCCCGCGCAGCCGGGCCACCGGCGACGCGCTGGGGTACGCCCCGCTGGTCCAGCCGGCGCTGCGTGACTGCGCCATGGGCCGCTGGCGCGGCCTGACGCTGGGCGAGGCGATGGCCCGGGAGCCGGCCGCGGTGGACGCCTGGCTGGCCGATCCGTGCTCCACCCCGCACGGCGGTGAGTCCCTGCTGGTGTTCATCTCCCGGGTCGGCGGCTGGCTGGACACCCGGCCGGCGGACGACGGCGGCCGGATCGTCGCGGTGGCCGAACCGTCGGTGATCCGCGCGGCCCTGGTCTATGCCCTGAAGGCGCCCCCGTCGAGCTACTGGAACATCGACGTCCGTCCGCTGTCCACGATCACCGTCACGGGCCGCTCGGGCCGGTGGAACCTCCGCTTCGACGGGGGCGGCGCTCAGGCCTCGCGCGCGTAGTCGGTGATGAGGAGAAGGTCCTTCGCCGGTCCGCCGACCCGCCACACCGTGCGCCAGTGGCCGGCGTCCCGGACGGTGAACTCGCCCCGGTAGAGGTCGGCCGCGCAGGGGTGGTCGGCGACGTACCGCCCGGAGGTCAGGTCCAGCGCGTGGAAGGGTCGCCCGTCCGCGAACCGCACGTCCGCCCGGCCCGGCGTGGGCCCCGGCAGGAACCGCAGGGTCCGCGTGGCCGGCCGTGCCACGCCCTGCCAGGTGAAGGTGCCGGACTCCGTGTGCAGCAGCCCGCCGCCGTCCAGCGGGCTGAAGACGGTCTCCCCGGTGAAGTGTCCCGTGTCCCCGCTCGCCAGGTCCCGCACGCTCCGCTCGGCCCGCCAGCGTCCGGCGAGATGGGCCAGCAGGTCGGCCACGGGCCAGAACTCGTCCATCGTGCTCCCTCTCCGTCCGTCCCTCCGGGTCCGCCCCATTGACGTGCTCATACCCCTTCCCTATCTTGCCGTTCGAAGTGCTGACCAACGTCTGATATTTCGAACATCGAGCCGCGGAGCATCCATGTCACGCACCGCCCGCTGGAGACTCGGCCTGGGAGCGAGCGCCGTCCTGCTCGCCGCCACCGCCCTCCCCGCCCCCGCCCACGCCGAGGACGTCACCGACTACGCGATCACCGTCGACCCCTCCGCCGCGGGGCCGAAGATCGACAGAACGATGTACGGCGTCTTCTTCGAGGACATCAACCGAGCCGCCGACGGCGGCCTGTACGCCGAACTGGTCCAGAACCGGTCCTTCGAGTACTCCGCCGACGACAACCCGGCCTACACCCCGCTGACCGCCTGGACGGTCTCCGGCGCCGCGCGGATCGTGGACGACTCCGGCCGCCTCGACGACCGCAACCGCGACTACCTCTCCCTGGGCGCCGGTTCCTCCGTCACGAACACCGGCTACAACACCGGCATCGCCGTGCGGGACGGCGAGAAGTACGACTTCTCGGTATGGGCCCGGGCCGACACCGGCACCACGCTGACCGTGAGCCTCCAGGACGCCGGCGGCACGCTCGCGACCGCCCGTCGGATCACCGTGGGGAAGCACGGCTGGGCCCGCTACCGCGCCGCCTTCACCGCGACCCGCACCAGCACCACCGGCCGGCTCACCGTGGCCTCCCCCACCGCCGCGGCCCTGGACATGGTGTCCCTCTTCCCGCGCGACACCTACCGGCACGAGCCCAACGGCCTGCGCAAGGACCTCGCCGAGAAGGTCGCCGCCCTGCACCCGGGCTTCGTCCGCTTCCCCGGCGGCTGCCTGGTCAACACCGGCTCCATGCAGGACTACAGCGAGGCCTCCGGCTGGCAGCGCAAGCGCGCCTACCAGTGGAAGGACACCGTGGGCCCGGTCGAGAAGCGCGCCACCAACGCGAACTTCTGGGGTTACAACCAGAGTTACGGCCTCGGCTACTACGAGTACTTCCGCTTCGCCGAGGACATCGGCGCCATGCCGCTGCCCGTCGTCCCCGCACTGGTGACCGGCTGCGGCCAGAACAGGGCCGTCGACGACGACGCCCTGCTCGCCCGGCACATCCAGGACACCCTGGACCTCATCGAGTTCGCCAACGGCCCGGCGACCTCGAAGTGGGGCAGGATCCGCGCCCGGATGGGCCACCCCAGGCCCTTCCACCTCACCCACATCGAGGTCGGCAACGAGGAGAACCTGCCCACCGAGTTCTTCGCCCGCTTCACCCGGTTCCGCGCGGCTGTCCAGGCCGAGTACCCGTCCATGCGGGTGATCTCCAACTCGGGCCCCGACGACTCCGGCCCGACCTTCGACGCGGCCTGGAAACTCAACCGGGACGCCGGGGTCGACCTGGTCGACGAGCACTACTACAACAGCCCCCGGTGGTTCCTCCAGAACAACGACCGCTACGACTCCTACGACCGCTCCGGCCCCAAGGTCTTCCTCGGCGAGTACGCCTCCCAGGGCAACGCCTTCAGCAACGGCCTCGCCGAGGCGGCGTACATGACCGGGCTGGAACGCAACGCGGACGTGGTCCGGCTGGCCTCCTACGCACCGCTGTTCGCCAATGAGGACGCCGTGCAGTGGAGCCCCGACATGGTGTGGTTCGACAACCACGCCTCCTGGGGCTCCGCCAACTACGAGGTGCAGAAGCTGTTCATGACCAACGTCGGCGACCGGGTGGTGCCCAGCACGGCCACCGCCACCCCGGACCTGAGCGGACCCCTCACCGGCGCCGTCGGCCTGTCCACCTGGGACACCGCCGCCGCCTACGACGACGTGCGGGTCACCGCGGCCGACGGCAGCACACTGCTGAGCGACGACTTCTCCGGAGACGCAGCGCGGTGGACGCACACCGGCACCGGCAGCTGGACCGTCCGGGACGGCCGTTACGTCCAGAGCGACGACAGCGCCCAGAACACCATGGTCCAGGCCGGTGACCCGCGCTGGCACGACTACGACCTGCACGTGAAGGCCACCAAGACGTCCGGCAAGGAGGGCTTCCTCGTCGCCTTCGGGGTCAAGGACACCGGAAACTACTACTGGTGGAACATCGGCGGCTGGAACAACACCCGGTCGGCGGTCGAGCAGGCCGTGGACGGCGGCAAGGCCACGCTGCTGTCCCGGGCCGGATCGGTGGCGACCGGCCGCACCTACGACATCCGCGTCACGGTCCGGGGCCGCCAGGCCACCCTCTTCCTGGACGGCCAGGAGTGGGGCCGCTTCACCGACGACAAACCGGCCGAACCGTTCCGCCAGGTCGTCACCCGGGACGCGCGGACCGGCGAGCTGATCGTCAAGGTCGTCAACGCCCGGTCCGCCGCGGCCCGCACGGCGATCGACCTGGGCGGCGCCCGGGTCGCCTCCCGGGCCCGGGTGACCACGCTCGCCGCGGCACCCGACGCGGTGAACACCGGGACGTCCACCCCGGTCGCCCCCCGGACGTCGGTGTTCACCGGAGCCGCCGGCCGGTTCACGTACACCTTTCCGGCGAACTCCATCACCTTCCTGAGAATCAGGGAGAAGTAGGCGCCTCGTCCGCGGGCCGCTGCCGCCCGGCCGGCAGCAGCCCGCGCTCGGCGAACACCTTCTTCGCGACGAAGGTGGCGTTCAGCGCCCGTGGGAAACCGCAGTAACCGGCCGAGTGCAGCAGTGCCTCCATGACCTGCTCCGGGCTGAGACCCACGTTCAGCGCCGCGTTGATGTGCACCTCCAGCTGGGCCTCGCAGCCGCCGAGGGCGGTCAGCATGCCCAGGGTGACCAGCTGGCGGTCCCGGGGCGCCAGCTGCGGCCGGGCGTAGAGCTCGCCGAACCCCCAGGCGACGATCTGGTGCCCCAGCTCGGGGCTGATGTCGGCGAGGGAGTCGACGACCCGCCGGCCGGCCTCGCCGTCGACGGAGTCCAGTACCTCCAGGCCATGGGCGAAACGTTCGTCACGGGTGGTGCCGCGCTGGTTGCTCATGACCTGAACCGTAGGAGTTGGAGCGCACTCAAGGTCAAGCCCGGCGCGGCGCAGCGCCCGCCGGCCCACGATTCACCCCGGGAACACCTTCCGTAAATCCCTGGTTGTCCGGGGCGCCGGGGAATTCACGCATTGTTTTCCTTATTCGGAATATCCCGGCCCACTTGTCGATGAGTACACAACCATCGGGAAATCCCTCCCGTCTCACTCGGCGAAAACCGCGAGTGAATTCCGCTGGGGGCCCTGCCGCGATGGACCGACCGAACTCGACCGACGTGCCGCGCCGGGCCGCCGCCCTGCTCGCCGCGTCCGTCACGATCACGGCCCTGTGCGCCGGTGACACACTGGCCCGCAGCTACCCCTTCGGCCCCCGCACCCGCAGCGTCAACGACCTGGGCAACCAGTACGTGCCCTTCCACGCCCACCTGTGGGACCTGCTGCACGGCCAAGCCGACGGCGGCCTCCTCGTCAACTGGCGGTCCGGCTACGGCACCAGCTTCCTGCCCGACCTCGGCACCTACCTCGGCAGCCCCTTCGCCCCGCTCGTCGCCCTCTTCCCCCGCGACCGGATCGACCTCGCCGTCTACGCCGTCACCCTGCTGAAGACCGCGTCCGCCGCCGCGGCCATGGCCTGGCTGCTGCTCACCCTGCGGCCCGGCCGCTGGTGGGCGGCGGCCCTGCTGGGCAGCTCCTACGCGCTGTGCGGCTGGAGCGTCGCCGACGCCTCCTACAACCCGATGTGGCTCGACGGCCTGATCGCCCTGCCCCTGCTGTGCCTGGCCGGCGAGTGGGCGCTCGACGGACGCCGGCGCGTCCCCGGCGTCCTGACCGTCGCCCTCACCTGGACCGCGAACTTCTACACCGCCTACATGGCCACCCTCGGCGCCGCACTGGTCCTGCTGCTGCGCCTGCTCCTGGCCCGCCCGCCCCGCCGGCAGGCGCTCGCGGCAGCCGGCCGCGCCACCCTCACCACCCTGCTCGGCGTGGGCCTCGCCGCCCCGCTCGTGACGGTCGTCTACCTCGGCACCCGGCACGCCTACCCCGGCCGCGTACGGCGGTTCGCGCCGGTCCCCACCGAGGACGTGGCGGCCCGGCTGCTCCCCGCCACCTACGGCTTCGGCTCCCCGGCCCTCTACGTCGGCGTCACCGCCCTCCTCCTCGCCCTCGCCCTGCCCTTCCACCGGGCGGTTCCCGTCACCGTCCGCACCGGCTGGACCGCGCTGGTGCTCATGGTGACCCTGTCCCTCCAGTGGGGCCCCACCCACCTGCTCTGGCACGCCTTCGCCACCCCGCAGGGCAGCTCCTACCGGCAGGCGTTCGTGCTGTGCGGGCTGCTGGTCCTCGCCGCCTGGCACGCCCTGGCGTACGGCCTGCCGGACCGGCGGGCCCTCGGCGCCGCAACCGCGCTGCTCGCCCTGATCACGGCCCTCGCGGCCCGCAGCGGCCTGGTCCGGGTCTGGACCTGGCCGGTGCTGCTGCTCGCCGTCGCCGGGTCGCTGGGCGGGCTCTTCCTCCTGGGCCGCCCCGGGCGGCGCGGCCGGCTCGCCGGGCTGGCCGTCGTCCTGCTGCTCGGCGCACAGTGCGGCGAGGCCGCCGCCACCTCCGCCGTTTCCGCCCGGCTGCGCCTGGGGCACCTGGACGACCACGCGCCCTGGGGCGGGCGGCAGGAGCGGCAGGCGGCGGCGGTCGCCGGAGCCGACGGCTGGCCCCGGTACCGCACCGACCCCGGCCGTGAACAGACCGTCGGCAACGACCCGATGCTGGTGGGCGGCCAGGGCGCCGCCTACTACAGCAGCCTGACCCCGGACGTCCTCAGCCGCACCCTCACCGCCCTCGGCGGCGGCTGGACCTCGCGCGGCCGCAGCGTGCAGAGCCTGGACAACGCGGTCACGGACGTGATCTTCTCCGTCGGCGCCCGGGTGCACTCGCCGCCCGACCCGCACCGGACGCACCTGCCGGGGGACGGCGGCCCGGTGACCGTGACCCGGCAGGACGTGCCGCCCCTGGTGACCGTCCGGGCCACGCCCGGCACCGCGAAGTTCGGGCCGTCGCCGTACCGCAACCAGGAACTGCTGCTCGGCAGCCGCGTCTACACCGTGCCCCGCGTCACCGTCCACGACGACGGCGGACGCCCGGTCCGGGCCGGGCGGGTCGGCACCGGCAGCGCCGTGTCCGCGCCGACGCTCACCGCCCGGTGCCCGGCCGGCACCCAGGTCCACCTGTGGGCCCCGCACTTCTCCGGCACCGCACGCCTCACCGGCGCCGCCGGGCCGGTCCCGTTCCGGTACGCGTTCCCGCGCAACCGGGCCGCCATGGCGCCCCTCGGCCGGGCCCCGGCCACCGGACGGGTCCGCGTCGAGCTGACCCCGGACCGGCCCGGCCGCATCCCGGCCGGCGCCGTGGGCTGCCTGGACACCGCCCGGCTGCACACCGCCGCCGCCCGTCTGAAGGCCACCGGAGCCACCGAGGTCACCGTCTCCGACGGCACCGTACGGGCCCGGCTGCCCGGAGGCAGCAAGGGGATCGCGGTGCTCGCCGTCCCCCGGACCGCCGGCTGGCGGTGCGCCGCGGGCGACGGCCCCGAGCGCCCCGCCGCCGGCTTCCACGGCCTGACCGCCCTACCGCTCGACGCCCACTCCACCCGTGTGACCTGCACCTTCCACCCACCCGGCCTGCGGCTGGGCGTGACGGCCGGGGCCGTCTCGCTGACGGCCCTCGTCCTGCTCACCGCCCTCACCGCCGTCCGCCGCCGGCGCGCCCGGGCACCGGCCACGACCACATCACCGCGCGAGCGCGTGACCACCGCTCTCCGACCGCGCCCAGGGGAAGACCCGCCATGCTGATATCGATCGTCGCGCCCTGCCACAATGAGGAGGACGTCCTCGCCCGCTTCCACGAGGAGGTCCAGCGGGTCGCCGAGGAACTGCTGCCGCTCGGCCACGACATGGAGTTCGTGTACGTCGACGACGGCAGCCGCGACCGTACCCTCGCCGTCCTGGAGCACCTGGCCGACGCGGACTCCCGGGTGCGCTACGTCTCCTTCAGCCGCAACTTCGGCAAGGAGGCGGCCCTCCTCGCCGGTCTCCGGCACGCCTCGGGCGACTCGGTCGTCATCATGGACGCCGACCTCCAGCACCCACCGGAGCTGATCCGGCGCATGGTCGAACTGCGTGAGCAGGGCCACGACCAGGTCATCGCCCGGCGCACCCGCACCGGCGACCGGCTCGCCCGCACCCTCACCGCCCGCCTGTACTACCGGATCGTCAACCGCCTGGTCGACGTCGAACTCGTCGACGGCGTGGGCGACTTCCGGCTGCTGTCGCGCCGCGTGGTGGACGCGGTCCTGGGCCTCACCGAGTACAACCGCTTCTCCAAGGGTCTGTTCGCCTGGGTGGGCTTTTCGAGCGTCACCTTCACCTACGCGAACGCGGCCCGCGGGGCCGGCCGCAGCTCCTGGTCCCTGCGCGGCCTGCTCGACTACGGCCTGGACGGCCTGTTGTCCTTCAACAACCGCCCGCTGCGCGCCGCCCTCTGGCTCGGCCTGGGCCTGCTGCTGTGCGCGGGCCTCTACACGGCCTGGATCGTGGGCGCGGCCCTGGTCAACGGCGTCCGGACGCCCGGGTATGTCACCATCATCACCGCGGTCACCGCGCTCGCCGGAGTGCAGATGGTCATGCTCGGTGTCATCGGCGAGTACACCGGCCGCATCTACTACGAGGTGAAGGGCCGCCCGCACTTCCTGGTGAAGGCGACCAACGTGGAACGGACGAAGGACCTCATCCCCTGATGCCGAGTCGCTCGCTGCCCCGCCAGATAGTGGCGTTCGCCGTGGTCGGTGTGGTGAACACGGCCACCTACTACGGGCTGTATCTGCTGTTCCTGAGATGGCTGCCGTATCTCGCCGCGCACACCCTGGCATTCACGCTCAGCATGACCGGTTCCTTCTTCCTGAACGCCCGTTTCACCTACCGGACCCGGCCCACCTGGCGGAAGTTCCTGCTGTTCCCGCTGACGAACGCGACCAATTTCGTGATCACGACCGCCGGGGTCTACGTGATCGTGGACGTCCTCCACGCCGGCCACCGCTTCGCCCCCCTCCTGGCCTCGGCGGCGGCGATCCCGGTGACGTTCGTCGTGTCCCGGTGGGTGATGCTGCCGGCGGCGGAGCCCACCGCGCCCGCCACGCCCGGCGACTCCGGGGGGATCCGCGGCGCCGCCGACGCCGACGCCGCCGACGCCGCGTGAGCGAGCCGCCGCGTCCACGCACCTGCCGGAAGGGGAGAGCCGACCGCACCGACCGCGCGGACGGCTTCCGGTAGTGCGTTGCATACTCCTGCATAGCTGCGTATAGTCATGCCATCTTGAGGAGGGTGGACATGGCAGTACGTGTGGCGGTGGCCGGAGCGAGCGGATACGCGGGCGGAGAGGTCCTGCGCCTGCTCCTCGCACACCCCGGGGCAGAGATCGGCGCGCTGACCGGCAACTCCAACGCCGGACAGCGGCTCGGCGCGCTCCAGCCGCACCTGCTTCCGCTGGCCGACCGCGTCCTGACCGAGACCACACCCGAGGCGCTCGCCGGACACGACGTGGTCTTCCTGGCACTGCCGCACGGGCAGTCCGCGGCCGTCGCCGAACAACTCGGCCCGGACGTCCTCGTGATCGACATGGGCGCCGACTTCCGGCTCAGCGACCCTGCCGACTGGGAGACCTTCTACGGCTCCCCGCACGCCGGGACCTGGCCCTACGGCCTCCCCGAACTGCCGGGCGCCCGCACCGCGCTGGAGGGGTCCCGGCGCATCGCGGTGCCCGGCTGCTACCCCACCGCCGTCACCCTCGCCCTGTTCCCGGCCTACGTGGCCGGACTCGCCCGGCCGGAGGCGGTGATCGTCGCCGCGTCCGGCACCTCCGGCGCGGGCAAGGCACCCAAGCCGCACCTCCTCGGCAGCGAGGTCATGGGCTCCATGTCGCCGTACGGCGTCGGCGGCGGCCACCGGCACACCCCCGAGATGATCCAGAACCTCAGCGGCGTCGCGGGGGAGCGGGTCGCGGTGTCCTTCACGCCGACCCTCGCGCCCATGCCCCGCGGGATCCTCGCCACGTGCAGCGCCGCCGCGGTGGAAGGGGTGACCGCTCAGACCCTGCGGGACGCGTACGAGAAGGCCTACGCCGACGAACCCTTCGTCCACCTGCTGCCCGAGGGCCAGTGGCCCACCACGGCGTCCGTCCACGGCTCCAACGCCGTATCGGTGCAGGTCGCGTACGACGCCGCCGTGGGCCGGGTCATCGCGATCAGCGCCATCGACAACCTGACCAAGGGCACCGCGGGCGGCGCCGTCCAGAGCATGAACATCGCCCTCGGTCTCCCCGAGACCACCGGACTTTCCACGATCGGAGTCGCACCGTGAGCGTCACGGCAGCCAAGGGATTCACGGCGGCGGGCATCGCCGCCGGGATCAAGGAGAACGGCAACCCCGACCTGGCCCTCGTGGTCAACAACGGGCCGCGCCGTGCCGCCGCCGGCGTCTTCACCTCCAACCGTGTGAAGGCCGCGCCGGTGCTCTGGTCCGAGCAGGTCCTCAGCAGCGGCCAGGTCTCCGTCGTCGTCCTCAACTCCGGGGGCGCCAACGCCTGTACGGGCCCCAAGGGCTTCCAGGACACCCACGCCACCGCCGAGAAGGCCGCCGAGTTGCTCGGCCGCGGCGCCATCGAGGTCGCCGTCTGCTCCACCGGGCTCATCGGCGTGCCGCTGCCCATGGACAAGGTGCTCACGGGCCTGGACACGGCCGCCGCCCAGCTGTCCGAGCACGGCGGTGAGAAGGCCGCCATCGCCATCAAGACCACCGACACCGTCCACAAGACCGCCGTGGCCGGCCGGGACGGCTGGACCGTGGGCGGCATGGCCAAGGGCGCCGGCATGCTCGCGCCGGGCCTCGCCACCATGCTGGTCGTCCTCACCACCGACGCCGACCTCGACAACGCCACCCTGGACAAGGCCCTGCGCGCCGCCACCCGGGTCACCTTCGACCGGGTCGACTCCGACGGCTGCATGTCCACCAACGACACCGTGCTGCTGCTCGCCTCCGGCTCCGCCGGCGTCACCCCCGGGTACGCGGAGTTCGCCGAGGCCGTACGGCAGGTCTGCGACGACCTCGGCCGGCAGCTCATCGGCGACGCCGAGGGCGCCGCCAAGGACATCAGGGTCGAGGTCGTCAACGCGGCCAGCGAGGAGGACGCCGTCGAGGTGGGCCGCTCCATCGCCCGCAACAACCTCCTCAAGTGCGCCATCCACGGCGAGGACCCCAACTGGGGCCGCGTGCTCTCCGCGATCGGCACCACCCGGGCCGCCTTCGAACCGGACCGGCTCAACGTCGCCATCAACGGCGTCTGGGTCTGCAAGGACGGAGCCGTGGGCGAGGACCGCGACCTGGTCGACATGCGCTACCGCGAGGTGCACATCGTCGCCGACCTCGCTGCGGGCGGCGAGACCGCGACCATCTGGACCAACGACCTCACCGCCGACTACGTCCACGAGAACAGCGCCTACTCCTCATGAGCACCCGCAAGCACACGGCCCTGCCGAAAGCCCAGATCCTCATCGAGGCGCTGCCCTGGCTCACCCGGCACCACGGCAAGACCGTCGTCATCAAGTTCGGCGGCAACGCCATGGTGAACGAGGAGCTGAAGGCCGCCTTCGCCCAGGACGTCGTCTTCCTGCGGCACGCCGGCCTCAAGCCGGTCGTCGTGCACGGCGGCGGCCCGCAGATCAGCGCCGCCCTCGACCGGCACGGCATCGTCAGCGAGTTCAAGGCGGGCCTGCGCGTCACCACCGAGGACGCCATGGACGTCGTACGCATGGTGCTCGCCGGGCAGGTGCAGCGCGAACTGGTCGGCCTGCTCAACCGGCACGGCCCGCTCGCCGTAGGCATCACCGGCGAGGACGCGCACACCATCACCGCCACCCGGCACACCCCCGAGATCGACGGCGAACTGGTCGACATCGGACGGGTCGGCGAGATCACCGCGATCGACACCGGCGCGATCGAGGCCCTGCTGGCCGACGGCCGCGTCCCGGTCGTGTCCTCCATCGCCCGCTCCCAGGACGACGGGCACGTCTACAACGTCAACGCCGACACGGCGGCCGCGGCACTCGCCGCGGCACTGGGCGCCGAAACCCTCATGGTCCTCACCGACGTCGAGGGCCTCTACGAGGACTGGCCGCGCTCCGACGAGGTGATCAGCCGCCTCACCGCCTCCCAGCTGGAGAAACTGCTGCCGGACCTGAGCGCCGGCATGGTGCCGAAGATGGAGGGCTGCCTGCACGCCGTGCGCAACGGCGTGACGACCGCCCGCGTCATCGACGGCCGGGTCCAGCACTCGATCCTGCTGGAGATCTTCACCGACGAGGGCATCGGCACCATGGTCGTGCCGGACGAACAGGGGGAGTCATGAGCAACCAGGAGCTGACCGGGCGCTGGCAGGGCGCGCTCATGAACAACTACGGCACCCCGCGCCTGCCCCTCGTCCGCGGCGCGGGCCTGAACGTCTGGGACACCGACGGCCGGGAGTACCTCGACTTCGTCGGCGGCATCGCCACCAACGCCCTCGGCCACGCCCACCCCGCGATCGTCGAGGCCGTCAGCGGCCAGATCGCCTCCCTCGGCCACATCTCCAACTTCTTCATGGCCGAGCCCACCGTCGCCCTCGCCGAACGGCTCCTGCAGCTCTTCGGCCGGGAGGGCCGCGTCTTCTTCTGCAACTCGGGCGCCGAGGCCAACGAGGCCGCCTTCAAGATCGGCCGGCTCACCGGGCGCACCCACATGGTCGCCACCGGCGGCGGCTTCCACGGCCGTACGATGGGCGCCCTCGCGCTCACCGGCCAGCCCGCCAAGCAGGACCCGTTCCTGCCGCTGCCCGGCGACGTCACCCACGTCCCCTACGGCGACGCCCAGGCGCTCGCCGCCGCGGTCACCGAGGACACCGCCCTGGTGATCCTCGAACCGGTCCAGGGCGAGAACGGCGTGGTCGTGCCCCCGGCCGGCTACCTCAAGGCGGCCCGCGCGATCACCGCCGCCACCGGTGCCCTGCTCGTCCTGGACGAGGTGCAGACCGGCGTCGGCCGCTCCGGGAGCTGGTTCGCCTACCAGGCCCACGAGGGCGTGCTCCCCGACGTCGTCACCCTCGCCAAGCAACTCGGCGGGGGACTGCCGCTCGGCGCCACCGTGGCCTTCGGCCGGGCCGCCGAACTACTCCGGCCCGGACAGCACGGCACCACCTTCGGCGGCAACCCCGTCGCCTGCGCCGCCGGACTCGCCGTCCTCGACACCATCGCCGACGAGGGCCTGCTGGACAACGTCAAGCGGCAGAGCGAGAGGTTGCGGGACGGCATCGAGTCCCTGAACCACCCGTTGATCGACCATGTCCGGGGTGCGGGCCTGCTCCTGGGTATCGTGCTCACCGGGCCGCGCGCACCACAGGTGCAGCAGGCGGCCCAGGAGGCCGGGTTCCTGGTGAACGCGCCCGTCCCCGACGTCGTACGGCTCATGCCGCCGCTGAACCTCCGCGACGACGAGGCGGGTGCCCTGCTCCAGGCACTGCCCGGCATCCTCGAGCAGGCCAACGGGGACGGACTATCCGGGGAATGAGACGACGATGAGCCACGCGCAGGACCACGAGCAGGCGGCGGGAGCCGGACCCGGCGTGCCGCAGACCCGCACCGCACGGCACGGCCGGATCGTGGACATCCTCAACCGGCAGCCCGTGCGGTCGCAGAGCCAGCTGGCGAAGCTGCTCGCGGACGACGGGCTGAGCGTCACGCAGGCGACGCTGTCGCGGGACCTCGACGAACTGAACGCGGTCAAGATCCGTAACGCCGACGGTGACCTGATCTACGCGGTGCCGAGTGAGGGCGGCTTCCGTACGCCGCGGGCTCCGCTGGGCGGGTCGGCGAAGGAGGAGCGGATGCGGCGCCTGTCGCAGGAGCTGCTCATCTCCGCGGAGGCCTCGGCGAACCTGGTGGTCCTGCGTACGCCGCCCGGCGCGGCCCAGTTCCTCGCCTCGGCGATCGACCAGGCGGAGCTGCACGACATCCTCGGCACGATCGCCGGCGACGACACGTTGATGTTGATCAGCCGGGATCCGAGTGGGGGACAGGCGTTGGCGGACCATTTGCTGCGGCTGGCCCAGAACAGCCACTGAGCGCTCCGCGGGGTGGCGGGTGACCGGTGACGGGGGTGGCGGTCCGCTGCCGGGTGCGGGTTGGTGGGGGTTGGTCGCGCGGTTCCCCGCGCCCCTGGGGTGGTGCCCCTGCGGGATGTAGTGGGGGTGGTCAGCCGAGTTTTGTGGGGAGGCCTGCTGTGCAGCGGACCTCGTCGCCTGCCGTGATCAGGAGCGCCTCTGTGTCCGGCAGGGACTCCAGCCAGGTCAGGGCCGCGCGTGAGCCCATGGCGAATGCTGCGGTGGCCCAGCAGTCGGCCCAGGTCAGCCGTGGTCCGACCACGGTCACGGCGACCAGGTCCGTCACCGCCGGCCGGCCCGTCCGTGGGTCGATGATGTGCGCGCCCCGTTCCGCCGTGCCGGACGTCGCCACCGACAGTTCCTCCGCTCCGGCCGCCGAGATCACCGCCGCCAGCCCGCCGGGACGCAGCGGATCGGCCACCCCGGCCCGCCAGGGCCGCCGCGGTTCCGGCGCGCCCAGCATCTGCACGTCGCCGCCCCCGTTGACGCTGACCCCGCAGACCCCCTCGACCGCGCCGACCAGCCGCGCCGCCCGCTCGACGGCCCAGCCCTTGACGATCCCGGTGGGGTCGAGGGAGCCCTGGTACCGCGTGCTGAACCATCCCTCGCTCACCCGTTCCGCCTCGGCCGCCAGCTCCAGCACCTCGGCCACCTCGGGAGCGCACCGGGCGACGTCCAGCTCACCGCGGGCCAGCCGGGACACCTCGCTGTCCTCCCGGTACGTGCTGAAGAGCGTGTCCGCCCGGTGCAGCCCGGCGACGGCCTCGGCGAGCGCCGCCCGGACCGCGGAGGGTTCCCCGCCGCGGACGTCGAAGGAGAAGACGGTCCCCATGACCTCCTCCGCGTGACGCACCACGGCCGGAGTCTGCGCGGGCCCGGTCACCGTGTCAGCCACCTGCCTGGTCCAGGGCGGACTGGAGGGACTTGCGGTAGCCCTCGCTGGTGTAGGTGGC
>NZ_JBIBVY010000012.1:184056-204880 GCF_043080665.1 Streptomyces sp. NPDC014991 | reverse complement strand
GCGCCGGAGACGGTGTCGATGTGCGCGGTGCCGGCTGCGACGGCTTCCTGGTTGAGCCGGGGGACGGCGAGTTGGGTCTTCTGGTCGCTGAGGCCGCCCTTGGGGGCCTGGACCGCCTCGGCCTTGGTGATCTTGCCGTCGGCGACGGTGATCCGTACCTGCACGGCCCCGTACTGCGTCTCCGCCGCCTTCCCGGTGACCGTACGGGCCTGTGCGGAGCCGGTGGCGCCCGGGGACGCCGGCTTCAACCTGTCCAGGGCGGACTGGAGGGACTTGCGGTAGCCCTCGCTGGTGTAGGTGGCGCCGGAGACGGTGTCGATGTGCGCGGTGCCGGCTGCGACGGCTTCCTGGTTGAGCCGGGGGACGGCGAGTTGGGTCTTCTGGTCGCTGAGGCCCCCTTTGGGGGCCTGGACCGCCTCGGCCTTGGTGATCTTGCCGTCGGCGACGGTGATCCGTACCTGCACGGCCCCGTACTGCGTCCCCGCCGCGTCCCCGGTGACCGTGCCGGAGCCCGCCGGGGCCTGCGCGCCGCCCTGCGGCGACTTCTGCCCCGCCGCCGGCTGCTGCGGGACCGCGCCGGCCGCCGACGCGGCGGCCGGGTCCGAGGCGGGCTTCAGCGACAGCAGCAGCACGACACCGGACACGGTCGCCGCGGTGGCCAGCACGACCCGCCGAACGGGATGGCTCTTCCTCATCGCTTCGCTGCTCCGCTCACATCTCGAACGACTCGTGGTGGATACGGCGTGCGGGAACCCCGGCGCCGCGCAGTGCCTCGTACACCGACTGCGCGAACCCGGGCGGGCCGCACATGAACACGTCGTGCTGGTCGATGTCCGGGATCTTCCGCTGGAGGTTCTCCGCGGAGATGTCCGGCCGCTCGCCGTCCGGGCTGTTCACCGCGTACATCAGCCGGGCGTCCCGCTCCGTGGCGATCGCCGCCAGCTCGTCCCACAGGGCCAGGTCCTGGGTGGTGTTGGCCCGGTAGAGGAGTGTGATGTCACCGGGGGCCCCGGGCAGCGTCTCGAACAGCGCGCGCATCGGCGTGATGCCCACCCCGCCCGCGACCAGCAGCACCTTGCCCCGGCTGCGGCGCTGGGCGGTGAGCGCGCCGTACGGTCCCTCCGCCCACACCTTCGTCCCGGGCGTCAGCTCGCGCAGCCGGGCGCTGTGGTCGCCGATCGCCTTCACCGTGATCCGCAGCATGCCGGGGCGCGGCGCGGCCGAGAGGGAGTACGGGTGGGAGCTGAAGCGCATCCCGGGGGCCAGGAACCGCCAGCGGAAGAACTGGCCCGCCTCGGCGCCCATCCGGTGCAGCTTCCGCCCGCCGATCAGCACCGACACGATGCCGGGCGTCTCCTCGATGACGGCCTCCACCCGCATGCGGTGCCGGAGGTTCAGGCGGAGCGGGGTGAGAACGCGGTACCAGAGGACGAGCGCGGTGACCGCGCCGTACAGCCCGTACCAGAAGGTCTTCGCGGCGGGCTCCACCGCGAAGTCGTTGCCGGTGGTGATCTGGTGCCAGAACGTCAGGAACACCGCCGCGTACGTCAGCAGGTGGACGTGGTACCAGGCGTCGTACGGCAGCCGGCGGCGGACCGGGCCGATGGACGACAGGCCGATGACCACGAACAGGCCCGTGCCGATCGCGGCCTTGCCCATGTCCGGCAGCTGTTCGACGGAGTCGGTCGTCTGCCGCACGATGTCGCCGAGCGACCTGCCGGCCTGGAGCGCGTACCCCCACATGGTGAGGAAGACGTGCGCGACGATCAGGCACAGCGTGTACCGGCCGCTCATCGCGTGCCAGCGGGCCACCCGGTCGGAGCCGACCCGCCGCTCCAGGGCCGGGACCCGCGCCATCTGGAGCACGACCAGCGCCATCAGATACCCGGCCAGCAGACCGGTGATCCGCCCCGCGTTGAGGATGCGGCCGGTGTCGTCGCCGATGGCCGGCGTGTCGTGCCACCAGAGCCACAGCACGGCAGCCGCGCCCGCCCAGAGGGCGAGCAGCAGCGGGACTGCCGGGGAACGACGCGGACGGATACGGCGCATCGTCTGTCGGCGGGCGGCGCGTCCGCCTGCGAGCGTGGTGGTCACGGTTCCTCCGTGGGGACTTGACCCTTGGCCCACAGATACGTGCCGGATGCGCCGGGTGTTCAGAGGCCCGCCGAGTCCAGGGCGGACTGGAGGGACTGGCGGTAGCCGTCACTGGTGTACGTGGCTCCCGAAACCGTGTCGATCTGCGCGCTCTGCGCGGTCAGCGCCTCCCGCCGCAGCTGGGGGAGGGCGTAGCCGTTGATCTCCCGGTCGCGCGGGTTGTCCCGCGGGCAGCTGACGGCGGTGACGTCCGTGAGCCTGCCGCTTCCCAGCGTCACCCGCACCTGGACCGGGCCCCAGCGGGTCTGGACGGTGTCCCCGGTGACGGTCCTGGTGCCGGTGGCGGGCGCCCGCGTCGCCCCCGGGGAGGCACCGGCGACGCTGCTCGCCGGTGCCGGTGGGTGCGTGCCGACGGCGAGGGCCGGGCTCGTGTGCGGCTTCAGCGACAGCAGCAGCATCATCCCGGAGACGGTCGCGGCACCGGCCGGCAGGATCCGGTGGCCCGGCCCAGCCCCCTCGGCCAGGAACCGCCAGCGGAAGAACTGCCCCGGCCGCGCTCCCAGGTACTCCAGGTGCCGTCCTCGTACGACGACCGAGTACGTGCACAGTGCGCCTGCCGTCCTGAGGGCCGCGCCCGGCGACCGGCACCTCAGTACCGGGCGAGCGCCGTCGCCCCGCCCACCGTGCCGATGGCGATGTGCGGCCGCTGGTCCGGCCGGGCCCACCGCAACATCTGCCGCATGGCGTCCTCCGGGACGGACACACAGCCGGCCGTCGCGCCCTGCCCGTTGACGTGCAGGAAGATGCCGGCGCCGCGTCCCCGCACCGGCCGGTCGTAGTTGAAGCCGACGACGAGGCCGTACGCGTACTGCGTCCCGTAGGAGATCAGATGCTCGGACCGGTCGGCGCGGCAGTCGGCCGGCAGCGGGTCCGTCCACCGGTTGTACGCCGTCGACTCGTCGTCCTGGCACCACCAGGAAGTCTCCCGCACGGGACGGTAGGTGACAGTCGTCCCGGCCGGCGCCGGCCGGATCCCGAAGCCGAAGGGGAGGTCGTACAGCCCGGTGGGTGTGGTGTTCGTGCCCTGGCTGCGGGTGCCGCCCTCCACCAGCCCGTTGGAGCCGAACCGCGCCGGTGCGGACCCGGCCCGGACCCACTGCCCCTCCCGCAGGTCCCACCAGCTGACCGTGCCCGCCGTGGCGGCGGTGTCCGGGGCCTCGGCGGTGATCAGCTGGCCGCCGCCGCCCGTGTCCGCCATCCGCGCGGGCAGCGGCAGCGGCACCGGCCCGGGCACGGGCGCGACGCCGAGCAGGGCGAGGCAGGAGGCGGGGACGAGGGCGAGGACCACACCGGGGCGCATGGCTCAGACGGTAGAGGGCGGCAGCGGCAACGGCAGTCCGGGGAGTCCGTCCAGGCTGGTCGCGATGTGCTCCTTCCTGGTGAAGTACGCGTCCAGCGAGGCGTCGTCCTCGCGCGCGAACCGGCTGCGGTGCAGGTCGCGTTCCTCCTCGTACGCCATGTGGGGGACTGCGTACCCGCAGGTGTCCCGCACCAGTCGGGCGTGCACCACGACGACCGCGCGCAGCCCGTGCGCGCTCGGGTCGATGTCCGGGAAACGGGCGAGGAGTTCCGGGAAGCGCGGGTCGTCGCGGAAGACCGGCTCACCCCGGCCGTGCACGCGCACGATGTTCGGCGGGCCCTGGAAGGCGCACCACATCAGGGTGATCCGCCCGTTCTCCCTGAGGTGCGCGATGGTCTCGGCGTTGGACCCGGCGAAGTCCAAGTAGGCAACGGTGCGTTCGTCGAGCACGGCGAAGGAGCCCTTGAGGCCCTTGGGGGAGAGGTTGACCGTGCCGTCGCCGGAGAGCGGGGCGGTCGCGGTGAAGAAGAGGGGTTGTTCCTCGATGAAGGCGCGGAGTCTGCCGTCTATGCGCTCATGAATCTTTCCCATGTCCGACGATTATCGGCGTGATGCGTTCGGCTGTCCGAGTGATCGACCGGCCGGCGAAGGGGGTCCTGCCGTGGCCGCCCCGGCCGGCGCTCGTCGGGGCGGCCACGCTGCCCGCTACCTCACTTCGTGAGCGTGCAGGCGGCCAGGGAGTCCAGGCCGGTGGGCCTGGTGCCTTTGCGGCCGATGCTGATGGCGATGCGGTCGATGGCGGAGACGCGCTTGTCCTTCAGGGGGCCGAGGATGGCGTTGTCGACGAAGTTGGGTCCGCCCTGGCCGACGGTGTCGCGCAGGCGTGTGTCGGCTTCCTGGATCTGGGTCTGGAGGAGGGCGAGGTTGCGGTCGACCTCGGCCCTGGCGGAGGCGGGGACGGCGGGGAGCTGCGAGGCGACGTCCGGGCACGTGATCGTCCCGGGGCTCGCGAGGGTGCGCGCGCCGGTGGCGCCGTCGCTCCCGGCGGGGGTGCCGGCGAGGGCCGAGCCGGCGATCACCGCGCCGGACAGCACCACGGCGGCAGCGCCGCCGATGACCGCCACGCGACGCTGGTTGTACTTCTGGAGAGCCCTGGACATGCGGATGCCTCACTTGGGTCAGGAGTGGGTCGGGTCAGCCCCTGGTGACGGGGCCGGAGCAACGCGGCGCCTGCGTGCGCAGGGAAGTACGGGAAAGCGGTTTCATCCGTTCAGCCGCCCCGAAAATCTCCCTCCCCGGCCACGCTGATTGACGAATCATGCAGAGCGCTGCATACTCATGCAGGCAGGTCGGTGAAGGCAGTGTGTGAGGAGAAAACCGTGACCGAGCGCGTCGTACTCGCCTACTCGGGCGGTCTGGACACCTCCGTCGCCATCGGCTGGATCGCCGAGGAGACGGGCGCCGAGGTCATCGCCGTCGCGGTGGACGTCGGCCAGGGTGGCGAGGACCTGGACGTCATCCGCAAGCGCGCCCTCGCCTGCGGGGCCGTCGAGGCCGAGGTCGCCGACGCCCGGAACGAGTTCGCCGAGGAATACTGCCTCCCCGCCATCAAGGCCAACGCCCTCTACATGGACCGCTACCCGCTGGTCTCCGCCCTGTCCCGGCCGGTGATCGTCAAGCACCTCGTCGCCGCCGCCGAGAAGCACGGCGCCACCACGGTCGCCCACGGCTGCACCGGCAAGGGCAACGACCAGGTCCGCTTCGAGGCCGGCATCGCCGCCCTCGCCCCCGGCCTCACCTGCATCGCCCCGGTCCGCGACTACGCGATGACCCGCGACCGGGCGATCGCCTTCTGCGAGCGCAAGCAGCTCCCCATCGCCACCACCAGGAAGTCCCCGTACTCCATCGACCAGAACGTCTTCGGGCGCGCCGTCGAGACGGGCTTCCTGGAGGACATCTGGAACGCCCCGATCGAGGACATCTACGAGTACACCGCCGACCCGGCCCTCCCGCGCGAGGCCGACGAGGTGGTCATCACCTTCGAGGCGGGCGCCCCGGTCGCCCTCGACGGCCGGCCCGTCACCGTCCTCCAGGCCGTCCAGCAGCTCAACGAGCGCGCCGGCGCCCAGGGCGTCGGCCGGATCGACATGGTCGAGGACCGCCTCGTCGGCATCAAGTCCCGCGAGGTGTACGAGGCGCCCGGCGCGATCGCCCTCATCACCGCCCACCAGGAGCTGGAGAACGTCACCGTCGAGCGCGAACTCGCCCGCTACAAGCGGCAGGTCGAGCAGCGCTGGGGCGAGCTGGTCTACGACGGCCAGTGGTTCTCACCGCTGAAGCGCGCCCTCGACGGCTTCGTCGACGAGGCCAGCCGGCACGTCAGCGGCGACATCCGGATGACCCTGCACGGTGGCCGCGCCGTCGTCACCGGCCGGCGCTCCGAGGCCTCGCTGTACGACTTCGACCTCGCCACCTACGACACCGGCGACACCTTCGACCAGTCCGCGGCCAAGGGCTTCATCGACATATACAGCCTGTCGTCGAAGATCGCCGCCAAGCGCGGCCCGGCGTAACCGCCGTACGGCCTTCGGGTCGTCCCGCACGCATCAGCCTGACAGCCACCCGACCGCCTGGCAGAGTCGGGAGGCGGTGGCCCACCGAGACTCCGAGGAGCAACGCAAGTGAGCAGCAACAGCGGTGACGTACGGCTCTGGGGCGGCCGTTTCGCCGACGGCCCCGCCGAGGCCCTGGCCAAGCTGTCCGCGTCCGTCCACTTCGACTGGCGGCTGGCGCCCTACGACATCGCCGGCTCGCGTGCCCACGCGCGCGTGCTGCACACCGCGGGGCTCCTCACCGAGGACGAGCTGGCACGCATGATCGCCGGACTCGACCGGCTGGAGGCGGACGTGGCCTCCGGTGCCTTCGTGGGCACCGTCGCCGACGAGGACGTCCACACGGCGCTGGAGCGCGGCCTGCTGGAACGCCTCGGCCCCGACCTCGGCGGCAAGCTCCGGGCGGGACGGTCGCGGAACGACCAGGTCGCCACCCTCTTCCGGATGTACCTGCGCGACCACGCCCGGATCATCGGCGGCCTGATCGCCGACCTCCAGGACGCGCTCGTCGGCCTCGCCGAGGCGCACCCGGATGTCGCGATGCCCGGCCGCACCCATCTCCAGCACGCCCAGCCGGTGCTCTTCGCCCACCACGTCCTCGCGCACGTGCAGTCCCTGTCCCGGGACGCCGAGCGGCTGCGCCAGTGGGACGAGCGGACGGCGGTGTCGCCGTACGGCTCCGGCGCCCTGGCGGGTTCCTCGCTCGGCCTGGACCCGGAGGCGGTCGCGCGTGACCTCGGCTTCGAGCACGGCAGCGCCGGCAACTCCATCGACGGCACGGCCTCCCGGGACTTCGTCGCCGAGTTCGCGTTCATCACCGCGATGATCGGCGTGAACCTCTCCCGGATCGCCGAGGAGATCATCATCTGGAACACGAAGGAGTTCTCCTTCGTCACCCTGCACGACGCGTTCTCCACGGGCTCGTCGATCATGCCGCAGAAGAAGAACCCCGACATCGCCGAGCTGGCCCGCGGCAAGTCCGGCCGTCTGATCGGCAACCTGACGGGTCTGCTGGCCACGCTGAAGGCCCTGCCCCTCGCCTACAACCGCGACCTCCAGGAGGACAAGGAGCCGGTCTTCGACTCCTGCGACCAGCTGGAGGTGCTGCTCCCCGCCTTCACCGGCATGATGGCCACCCTCACGGTGCACCGCGAGCGCATGGCGGAACTGGCCCCGGCCGGCTTCTCCCTCGCCACCGACATCGCCGAATGGCTGGTCAGGCAGGGTGTGCCGTTCCGGGTGGCGCACGAGGTGGCCGGCGAGTGCGTGAAGGCCGCCGAGGCCGAGGGCAAGGAGCTGGACGACCTCACGGACGAGCAGTTCGCGAAGATCTCCGCCCACCTCACCCCGGAGGTCCGCACGGTCCTCAGCGTCCCCGGCTCCCTCGCCTCCCGCAACGGCCGCGGCGGTACGGCGCCCAGCGCGGTCGCCGTCCAGCTGGCGGAGGTCAAGGCGGACCTCGCGCGCCAGCACGCCTGGGCGGCCGCCGGGAAGCAGGGCTGAGGACGGCGCCGCCACCGGCGCGCGACGCCCGCACAGCACCGTCCCCGGGGCGAACCGCCGCACGCCCCGGGCGGTACGGCGGCCGGACCAAGGTCATCGCGGGTTACGTTGGTCGAAAGCCCCTGCCCGGAGCCGACCCCACGGAGCCCGCGATGCCCTTCGCCCGTCTCGCGACCGCCACCACGCCGACCTGCCACCTCGGCCTCGGCCTGGCCGCCGTCGGCCGCCCCGGCTACATCAACCTCGGCCGCGACGAGGACCTCGGCCAGGACCGCGGCGTCGAGGCGATGCGCGCCCGCACCCACGAACTCCTGGACGCCGCCTACGCGCAGGGCGTCCGCTACGTCGACGTCGCCCGCTCCTACGGCCGCAGCGAGGAGTTCCTCGCCGACTGGCTGAACGCCCGCCCAGGCACCGACGACGTGGTCGTCGGCAGCAAGTGGGGCTACACCTACACCGCCGGCTGGTCCACCGACGCCGACCGGCACGAGGTCAAGGACCACGGCCTCGCCACCTACGAACGCCAGCGCGCCGAGACCGACGCCCTGCTCGGCGGCCGGCTCGACCTCTACCAGATCCACTCGGTGACCCCGGACAGTCCCGCCCTCACCGACAAGGACCTGCACGCCCGGCTGGCGGACGCCGCCGCCGGCGGTCTCACCGTCGGCTTCTCCACCAGCGGCCCCGCCCAGGCCGACGCGGTCCGCGCCGCGCTCGCCGTGACGGTCGGCGGCGAGCCCCTCTTCCGTACGGTCCAGTCGACGTACAACGTCCTGGAGACCTCGGCCGGTCCGGCCCTCGCCGAGGCGCACGACGCCGGGCTCACCGTGATCGTCAAGGAGGGCATGGCCAACGGCCGGCTGGCCGGACCGTACGCCCCGGACGCGCTCAGGGAGGTGGCCGCCGCGACGGGGCTGGGCTGTGACGCCGTGGCCCTCGCCGCGGTCCTGCGGCAGCCGTGGGCCGGCGTGGTCCTCTCCGGCGCCGCGACCGTCGCCCAGCTGACGTCCAACCTGCACGCTCCCGCCGTCGACCTCGACGAGGACCGGCTCGCCCGCCTCGCCACGCTGGCGGAGGACCCGCACGCCTACTGGGAGCGGCGCGGGCAGCTGCCCTGGCACTGATCGCGACACGCCGCACGACCCGGCGGGATGGGTTACGCGCGCCTTTAATGAGACATAAATGTCTCATCTGGGCTACTCTTGTCTCATGGCCCTCGACCGTGACCACGTGCTGCGCAGCGCAGCCGCCCTGCTGACCCGCAGATCCACCGCGACCATGGACGAGGTCGCCCGCGCGGCCGGGATCAGCCGGGCCACGCTGCACCGCCACTTCGCCGGCCGTGACGCGCTCGTCCGGGCGCTGGAGTCGCTCGGCATCGCGGAGTGCGAGGCGGCGCTGGAGCGGGCCCGGCCCGAAGAGGGTCCCGCGCCCGAGGCCGTACGCAGGCTGCTCCGCGAGATCCAGCCGGCCGCCGGGCTGCTCGCGTTCCTCTACGGCGAGAACCAGCTGTGGGAGGGCGACCGGCAGCACGACGGCTGGCAGCGCCTGGACACCCGCATCGGCGCCCTGTTCCAGCGCGGACAGCGCGACGGCGCGTTCCGTATCGACCTCACCCCGGCCTGGCTCACCGAGGCGCTGTACGGCCTGATCGCCTCCTGCGCCTGGGCCACCCTGGACGGCCGGGTGGCCGCCCGCGACTTCCCGACCATGATCGCCGAGCTGCTGCTCGGCGGCGCTCTGCGGAGAGAGGAACCATGACCAGCACCCTGCGGCCGGCCGACGCGACCGAGGCGGTGAAGCGCCCGGGCCGCTGGCTGGCGCTCTCCGTCCTCGTCCTGGCCGTGCTGCTGGTGGCCGTCGACGCCACCGTCCTCGGCCTGGCGACCCCCTACATCAGCGAGGACCTGCGCCCCTCCGGCACCCAGCTGCTGTGGATCGGCGACGTCTACTCCTTCGTCATCGCCGGCCTGCTGGTCTCCATGGGCAGCCTCGGCGACCGCGTCGGCCGCAAGCGGATCCTGCTGTGCGGCGCCACGGCGTTCGGCGCCCTGTCCGTCCTCAACGCCTACGCGAGGACACCCGAGCTGATGATCCTCGCCCGGGCACTGCTCGGCGTCGCGGGCGCGACCCTGATGCCCGCCACCCTGGCCCTGATCCGCAACCTCTTCCACGACCCGCGTGAGCGCAGCCTCGCCGTCGGCGTCTGGGGCGCCACCGCCTCGGCCGGTACGGCGGTCGGCCCCATCACCGGCGGTTTCCTCCTCGAGCACTTCTGGTGGGGGTCGGTCTTCCTCATCAACCTGCCGGTGATGGCCGTCCTGGTCCTGGTCGGCATCCGTACCCTGCCCGAGTCCCGCGACCCCCGCCCGGGCCCCTGGGACGCGAGCAGTGTCCTGCTGTCGCTGGTCGGCATGATCGCCCTGGTCTACGCGGTCAAGGAAGCCGCCACCCACGGCCTCACCCCGACGACCCTCGCCGCCGGCCTGCTGGGCGCGGCGGCCCTGTACGGCTTCGTCCACCGCCAGCTCACCATGCCCATGCCGCTGCTCGACATGCGCCTGTTCCGGCGCCGCGGCTTCAGCGGCGCGGTCCTCGCCGACCTGCTGACCGTCCTCGGCATGTCCGGCCTGGTGTTCTTCCTCTCCCAGTATCTGCAACTCGTGCAGGGCCGACGCCCGTTGGAAGCCGGTCTGGCCGAACTGCCCGCGGCCGTGGGCGCGGTGACGGCCGGCCTGGTCGCGGGCCGCGCCGCCCGGCGCCTCACGGTCCGTACGGTGGTCTCGGGCGGCCTGGCCGCGGTCGGCATCGCCCTCGCCGCCCTGACGATGCTCGGCCGGTCCACCGGCTACCCGGTCCTCGGTGCCGCCCTGCTGGTGGTGGGCGTCGGCGCGGGCTTCTCGTTCACGGTGACGGCCGACGTCATCCTCTCCAGCGTCCCCAGGGACCGGGCGGGCGCCGCATCCGCGGTCTCCGAGACGGCGTACGAACTGGGCGCGGCCCTGGGCATCGCCCTGCTGGGCTCCATCGTGACCGGCGTCTACCGCGGCTTCGAGGGCCCGGCAGGCACCCCGGCCGAGGCCCACGAATCCCTCGGCGCGGCCACGCAGGCGGCGGCGCACATGGCCCCGCACCAGGCGGAGGCCCTGCTCGACGCGGCCCGGACGTCCTTCGTCCACGGCCTGCACCTGGCCTCGGCGGCGGGGGCGGCGGTCCTGCTGGCGGCGTCGGCGGTGTCCTGGTTCCTGCTGCGGCACCAGGAACTGGAGACCGGCGGCTGAGGGCGCCGCCCGCGAGAGCGGGGCGCCGCGCGACCGGCTCCCCGGCATCCGTACCGGTCAGCGCTGGTACCCCAGCACCGTCATCATCCCGGTCTCCGAGTGGTACAGGTTGTGGCAGTGCAGCATCCACAGCCCGGGATTGTCGGCGTCGAACTCGACGACCAGCTTGCGGTGCGGCAGCACCACCGCCGTGTCCTTGAGCGCCCCGACGGCGTCCAGCCCGGTCAACGAGAACGTGTGCCCGTGCAGATGCAGCGGGTGCCACATGTCGGTGGCGTTGATGAGGGTGAGCCGCACCCGTTCACCGGCCTTGACCGGATGGCGACGGCGCACGTCGTAGGCCTGGTGGTCGAAGCCCCAGTCGTACTTCTCCATCGTGCCGGTGACCCTGATCCGCAGTTCCCGGTCGGGCTCGCGGTCGTGCAGCGCCACGGACTCGGCCGGTACCAGGCGCCGCGCCGGGACGACCTTGCCGTCCAGTTCGTCCGGCCGGACGTCCGGCTTCGGCACCTCCCTCCCCTTGCCGGTGCGCAGGACGGCGAGTGCCTGGCCCTTCTTGCCCTCGGCGAGCGCGACGAGAGGGAAGACGCCGTCCTTGGCGGTGACGAGGACGTCGTAGCGCTCGGCCATGCCGATGAGCAGGGCGTCGGTCTTCTTGTGCCGCACGGGGTAGCCGTCGGTGTGCGTGACCGTCATCGTGTGGCCGCCGAGCGCCACCCGGAAGGCGGTCTCGGAACCGGCGTTGATGATGCGCAGCCGGATGCGGTCGCCGGGACGGCAGCGGAACACCGACGGACTGGTGTTCACGCGCCCGTTGACGAGGTAGTGGGGGTAGCCGACGCTGCCGCCGTCGCCGTGCAGGATGCGGCTGTGGGACTCGCGCAGGACCCGGGAGGGGCCCGCCGGCTTCCTGGACGGGGACGCGTGCCGGCTCGCCGTGCCGTGCGGGCCCGGGCTGCCGTGGCCCGGGCCGGCCATGCCGTGCATGGACATGGAGCCGTCCGCGCCGGGCGCGAGCTGGCGCAGCACCTCGTCGGGGGTGGAGCCCTGCACGCCGTCGACCCAGTCGTCCAGGACGACGAGCCACTCCTTGTCGTAGGAGAGGGGCTCCTTGGGGTCGTCGACGACGAGCGGCGCGTACAGCGCGCGGTCGGCCTGCATCCCGACGTGGGAGTGGAGCAGGTAGGTGCCCGGATGCGGGACGGTGAAGCGGTAGCGGAAGTCGGCCCCGGGCCTGATGGCCGCCTGGGTCAGCTCCGGGGTGCCGTCCATGTCGCAGCGCAGCCGTACCCCGTGGGAGTGCAGCGTGGTCGTCGCGGGCAGCCGGTTGGAGAGCGTCAGGTCCAGCACGTCACCGGCGGTGACGCGCACCAGCGGACCGGGGAGCGACGCGTTGTACGCCCAGCTGCGCACGGCCCGCCCGCCCAGGTCCAGCGTGCTCTCGGCAGCCGTGAACCGGTGCGTGCGGACGGGGCCGGACCCGCGTTTCCGCTCGGCGGCACGCACCTCCGGGTCCGAGGGGTTGACGTACCCCCGGGGACCCGCCGGGACGAAGTCACCCTGCACGCCGCTGCGCTCGGCGCCCGGCCGGGGCCCCGAGCCGGAGCCGGAGCTGGTGCAGGCCGCCAGGAGCCCCGCGCCCGCGCCGGCGACGGGGGCACGGAGCAGGGTACGCCGAGAAGGAGTGAACATATCTAAATGAGACATGTCGTACGGTCATATAGCCGGGAGATACGGCCGAATGCCCCATGTGTCGGGGACAGATTCCTCCGGCAGGCGGACGGACGCGTGTCGCCACGCCCGCCGGGCCGGGACCGTCCTAGGCGGCCTTCGCCTTCGTGGCGTACATGTCGACGTACTCCTGGCCGGACAGCCGCATCACCTCGGTCATCACGGAGTCCGTCACCGCCCGCAGCACGTACCGGTCCCGGTCCATGCCCTCGTAGCGGGAGAACTCCATGGCCTCGCCGAACCGGACGGTGACCCGCCCCGGCCGCGGGATGCCCCGGCCGCCCGGCTGGAGCTTGTCCGTGCCGATCATGGCGAACGGGACCACCGGCGCGCCGGTCATCAGGGTCAGCCGCGCGATGCCGGTGCGTCCCCGGTACAGCCGGCCGTCGGGCGACCGGGTGCCCTCCGGGTAGATGCCGAAGACCCGGCCCTCCTCCAGGATCCGACGTCCCGTCATCAGCGCGGCCACGCCGCCGTTCGCCCCGTCCCGGTCGACGGGGATCATGCCCACGCCGGTGAAGAACCACGCCATCAGCCGGCCCTTGACGCCCTTGCCGGTGACGTACTCGTCCTTGCCGATGAAGCAGACCTGCCGCTTGGTGACCACCGGCAGCACGATCGAGTCGATGAAGGTGAGGTGATTGCCGGCCAGAATCACCGGGCCGTCCCCGGGAATGTGCTCCGCGCCCTCCACCTGTGGGCGGAACATCAGACGCATGATCGGTCCGAGCACTGCCTTGATGAGCGCGAAGCGGGACAACGGGTCCTCCGACGGCGAGGGAAGCGATATGAGTCTGTGCAGGTGAGGACATTACTCGCGGGTCCGGCCCGGGCGCACATCGGGAACGCCCGGTTCACCGAGGCCTTACGAAGAGTTGACGCGGGTTTACCTGCGGTTGCGTGCCGGTACCGGTCCGTCACGCTCCCGCGCCGGTGTGACGCACATCGCGCGCTCCAGGGCCCCGCCACGCCGACGGCCCCACCTCGCGCCGCCCGAGCGGACGCGCGACCTCACCCGGGTGTTCGCACCGAGGTCTCCCTCCCGTCATGTGCCCGCCCCTACGATCGGCCCGCACCGAGGCGCGGCCCGCAGACGGAGCGCCGGGATCAGGACACAGGGCGAAGGCGGCAGGAGAGCGTTCATGGACAGCGACCAGGCGAACGGGCAGACGCAGGGAACGGGACGGCGGGCACTGCTCGGCGCCGCGGTGCTCGGCGCGGGCGGAGCGGCCCTCGGGCTGCCCGGCACCGCCCGGGCCACCGGGACCCGGACGGCAGGGCACGGGGGCCGCGGGCTCAAGAGCCTGCCGGTGCCGACGATCATCGGCCACCGGGGTGCCAGCGGCTACCGTCCCGAGCACACCTTCGGCTCGTACGAGCTGGCCCTGGACCTGGGCGCCGACGTCGTCGAGGCGGGTGACCTGGTTCCGACCAGGGACGGTCACCTGGTCTGCCGGCACGAACCGGAGATCGGCGGCACCACGGACGTCGCCTCCCACCCCGAGTTCGCCGACCGCAGGACCACCAAGGTGCTCGACGGCGTCTCCACCACCGGCTGGTTCACCGAGGACTTCACGCTCGCCGAGCTGAAGACGCTGCGCGCCGTCGAGCGCATCCCGGCCAACCGGCCGCACAACACCCTCTACAACGGCCGCTGGGGAATCCCCACCTTCGAGGAAGTCCTGAAGTGGCAGGACGAGCAGACCCGCAGGCGCGGCAGGCAGGTCTGGATCTACCCCGAGACCAAGCACCCCACCTACTTCCGCGAGCTGGGCCTCCCCCTGGAGGAGAGGGTGGCGAAGCTGCTGCGCAAGTACGGCAAGGACGGCAGGAACGCGCCGGTCATCCTCCAGTCCTTCGAACCGACCAGCATCCAGCGGCTGAACCGGCTGGTCGACAACCCGCTGGTCGTCCTGCTCTCCTCGGCGGACAGCCGCCCGTACGACTTCGTCGCGGCCGGCGACCCGCGTACGGTCGCCGACCTCATCACCCCCGGGGGCCTGCGGGAGATCGCCGGCTACGCGCAGGGCATAGGCCCGACCCTGGACCTGGTCGTCCCCAGGAACGCGGACGGCACCCTGGGCCGGCCGACCACGCTGGTCTCCGACGCGCACAAGGTGGGACTGGTCCTGCACCCCTACACCATGCGCAACGAGAACCCCTTTCTGCCGGCCGAGTACCGCAAGGGCGGCGCGGCCGACGGGTACGGCGACGTCTTCGGCGCCTTCCGGACGTACTTCGCTACCGGTATCGACGGCGTCTTCACCGACAACGCCGACACCGGCCTCCTCGCTCGCGAGGACTTCCTGAACCGCTGAGCGCGTCAACCGCCGCACACGCCGGCCCCCCGTTCGGGGTGACTCTGCGCCGCCCCGGCAACCCGCCGCCGGGGCGGCTCGTCGTTCCGCATATGACGCCCGACCTGGTAACCGCCCTGCACCCGCTGCTGACCGCCGAGGCCTCCGCCGAGGCATATGCCTCCGGGAGCGAGCCGGGCGACCTGGAACAGGCCGTCTGGCTCCGCCTGCTGGAGCGGCTGCAGACCGACGGGCCGCCGCCGGACCCGCAGGGCTGGCTGCGCAGGGCCGTGCGCGCCGAGGCCCGCCGCACCCGCCGCACCACCCGTCGCGAACGTCCGTACGGTGCGGAGCCGGCCGACGACGCCCGCCCCGGCCCCGAGCAGGACGCCCTCACGGCCGCCCGGTACCGCGCGCTGCGGGACGCGGTCCGCCGCCTGCCCGGCCGCTGCCCCCGCCTCCTGGAGGCCCTGCTCTCCCCGAAGGACCCCACCTACCGGGAAATCGCGGGGGAGTTGGGTATCTCACAGGGCAGTCTCGGGCCGGAACGCTCCAGATGTCTGGGATGTCTTCGGCGTTTGCTCAGCCCGGAGGTTGCTTCCCGATGAGCGCGGGGATAGGAGTGAGGGACGACAGGTGATCAGGTGAGCGGGAGGCGTGCGCACATGGGCATGAGCGTGACCATCTCGGTGGCGACCGGGCAGGACGCGGAGCAGATCTTCCGGCTCCAGTACCTGTGCTTCCAGAGCGAGGCGGCGCTGTACGGCAACTACCGCATCGACCCGCTCGTCCAGACCCTGGAGTCCGTCCGCCAGGAGGTCGACGGCGACTGCGTCTTCGTCGCCCGGCTCGGCGAGGAGGTGGTGGGCGCCGTGCGCGGCAGGATCACCGACGACGGTGCCGCGGCCATCGGCAAGCTCTGCGTCCACCCGCGCCTCCAGGGGCACGGCATCGGCGCCCGCCTGCTCCGCGCGGCCGAGGCGGCACTGGCCGGGGAGCGCGGCGCCACCCGGTTCCGCCTCTTCACCGGCCACCGCAGCGAGGGCAACCTGCGGCTGTACCGCCGGGTGGGATACGAGACGGTGGGCCGGGCCAAGGGCGCCGACGGCGTCGAGATGATCATTTTGGAGAAGCCGGCCGGGGAGTACGCGCAGACGGCCTGAGACGCGGTGCCCCGCGAGGGCGCCGGGGACCGCGCGGCCGCCCCCGGCCGCCGCCCTCAGGCGCCCCTGCGGACCCGCGCCCTGCGCAGCCAGTACAGGGCGGACAGCGGCAGCAGCACGGGGATGAAGACGTAGCCCATGCCGTAGTCGGACCACACGGTGGCGTCAGGGAAGGCCGAGCGGTCGACCAGCGTCCACGTACCGACGAGCAGCACCCCGGCCAGTTCCGCGGCGCAGCACACCGACGCCGCCCGCCGGGCCGTCTCCCCGCCCCGCACCAGCGTGTAGGTGATGAACGCGTACACGAGGCCGGCCACGGCCGACAGGGAGTACGCCAGCGGCGCCCGGTCGAACTCCGTGGCGATCTGGTACGCCGACCGCGACAGCGCGCCGACCACCATCACGCCGTAGAACCAGACGAGCAGCAGGCCAGGCCCGCTGATCAGCCGGACCGGCTTCTCCTCCACCGCGGTCACCTCAGCCTCCCCAGATGTCGTAGAGCCGCACTTCCAGCACGGCCAGCACCACACCGCCCGCCGCGACCGTCACCGAACCCCAGCGCGTGCGCTCGGCCAGTGACATGAAACCCGCCGCCGGGACGCACGCGAACGCGCCCAGCAGATACGACACGAAGATCGTCGTGCCCTGCTCCGGCTTCTCGCCCCGCACCAGCAGCACGATCCCGGCCACCAGCTGGATCACGGCCAGCAGCGACACCACCGCCATGCCGATGAAATGCCAGTCCTTGGTCGGCTGGTCGCGATACGCGGCCCAGCCGCACCAGGCGGCGAGCAACAGCGCGGCGACCCCGGTCACCAGCATCAGGACGTTGAGCATGCCGTGACCCTATTACGGCGGAAAAGGCCCACCGCCGCCGACCCCGGCGTACACCGTAGGGTCGGGACCATGACGATCCACGCTCACGCCCTCCTGTTCGACAACGACGGCACCCTCGTCTCCTCCCTCGACTCCGTCGAGCGCTGCTGGACCGCATGGGCGCGGGAGTACGGGATCACCGCGGAGGCGTTCGGGCGCGTGGAGCTGCACGGGCGCACAGCGGTCGAGATCGTCGGCGACCTGCTGCCCGCCCGCCTGGTGCCGGAGGCCGTCGCCCGGGTCGAGCAGCTGGAGGTCGAGGACGTACCCGACGGCGGTGTGCGCCTGCTGCCCGGCACCCGGGCCTTCCTGGACTCCCTGCCGGCCGACCGCTGGGCCGTGGTCACCTCCGCCACCCGCCGCCTGGCCGAGGCCCGCCTGGATGCCGTCGGCATCCTCCCGAAGGCCCTGGTCTGTGCGGACGACGTCACCCGCGGCAAGCCCGACCCCGAGCCCTATCTGCTCGCCGCCCGGCAGCTCGGCGTGGACCCGGCCCGCTGCGTGGTCTTCGAGGACGCGCCCGCCGGACTCCGGGCGGGCCGCGCGGCCGGCATGACCACCGTGGCATTGGCCACAACCCACCCGGCGCACGAGCTGGACGCCGACCTGGTGGTCGCGGACCTGTCGGCCTTGTCGGCCCTGGTCACCGGTGAAACCGTGGAGATCGCCGTCCGCGGCTGAACCCTGTCCGCGACTGTCCACTATCCGGACAGCCGCGACCGGTCAGGACCGTACGTCTGCTTTACTGATCGCATGACCACGACGAGCAGCCGCACCCGTGCGACCGAGGCGACCAGCACGCCCGGTGCTCGTTGTATGTGTCCGTGTCGAATGTGCGCCTTCTAGAGGGCCCCCGCACCAGCCGAGCCTCGCGCCCCGAAGCGAGAGCCGTGGCCCGTCCCGCGCCGGCACCCCGGCGTACGTGACCGAGGCCGCCCCGCGCACACGCCGTTCTCCCCGGTTCCCCGCCACCCGAGAACCGTGCCGCGTCCCTGACCGAACGCACACAACGCATTCGTGCCCGGGCACACCTGCGCCCGCGCACTCGACAGTGACGGAAACCCACGTGATCACCACCTCGGGCCTGACCAAGGTCTACCGCTCCCGCGGCCGTGAGGTCACCGCCCTCGACGGCGTCGACCTGCACGTCCGCGAAGGCGAGGTCTACGGCGTCATCGGCCAGTCCGGTGCCGGCAAGTCCTCCCTCATCCGCTGCGTCAACCTGCTGGAGCGCCCCACCTCCGGCACCGTGACCGTCGCCGGGCAGGACCTCACCGCCCTGGCCGGCCGCGGCCCGCGCGCCGGCAGGGAACTGCGCCGCGCCCGCAGCCGGATCGGCATGGTCTTCCAGCACTTCAACCTGCTCTCCTCGCGGACCGTCCAGGACAACGTCGAGCTGCCGCTGGAGATCCTCGGCAGGTCCGGCAGGGAACGCTCCCGCAAGGCCCTGGAACTGCTGGACCTGGTAGGCCTCGGCGACAAGGCCAAGGCCTACCCCGCCCAGCTCTCCGGCGGACAGAAGCAGCGCGTCGGCATCGCCCGCGCCCTCGCCGGCGACCCCAAGGTGCTGCTCTCCGACGAGGCCACCAGCGCCCTCGACCCCGAGACCACCCGCTCCATCCTCCAGCTGCTGCGCGACCTGAACCGGCAGCTCGGCCTCACCGTCCTGCTCATCACCCACGAGATGGACGTCGTGAAGTCGGTCTGCGACTCCGCGGCCCTGATGGAGCGCGGCCGGATCGTGGAATCCGGCACGGTCGGCGAGCTGCTGGCCACCCCGGGCTCCACGCTCGCCGCCGCACTGTTCCCGGTGGGCGGCGAGGCCTCCGGCACCGACCGGACCGTCCTGGACGTCACCTTCCACGGCGAGGCCGCCACCCAGCCGGTCATCTCCCAGCTCGCGCGCACCTACAACATCGACATCTCGATCCTCGGCGCCGCCATCGACACCGTCGGCGGCCTCCAGATCGGCCGTATGCGCATCGAACTGCCCGGCCGCTACGAGGACAACGTGGTGCCGGTCGGATTCCTGCGCGAACAGGGCCTTCAGATCGATGTCGTCGGCCACGAGGGCGACGAGCCCCTGCTGGTCAAGGAGGGTGCGAAGTGACCTGGTCCGAGATGTGGGAGCTGCTGGAGCCCGAGTGTTGGAACACCCTCTACATGGTCGGGTGGTCCACGCTCATCGCCGTCGTCGGCGGTCTGCCGCTCGGCATCCTGCTCGTCCTGACCGAACGCGGCGGCCTGCTCCAGAACGTCGTGGTGAACAAGGTCCTCGGGCAGGTCGTGAACATCACCCGCTCGATGCCGTTCATCATCCTCATGGTCGCGCTGACCGACGTCACCCGCTTCGTCACCGGCACCAGCATCGGCCGTGACGCGGCCATCGTGCCGCTGGCCATCGGCGCCATCCCCTTCTTCGCCCGGCTGGTCGAGACGGCTGTCCGCGAAGTGGACGGCGGGCTCGTCGAGGCCGTGCAGTCGATGGGCGGCAGCACCCTCACCATCGTCCGCAAGGTGCTGGTGCCCGAGGCCCTGCCCTCCCTGATCGCCTCGGCGACCACCACCCTCGTCGCCCTCATCGGCTACTCCGCGATGGCCGGCACCGTCGGCGCCGGCGGTCTCGGCGACCTCGCCGTCCGCTACGGCTACCAGCGCTTCGAAACCGGACTGATGTGGGTGATCGTGGCGATCCTCGCCGTCGTCATCACCGTCATCCAGTTCGCCGGCGACCTCGCGGCCCGCTCGCTGCACCACCGCGGCGCCCGCTCCGGTCCCGTCCCCAAGCTCCGCCTGCTCAAGGCCAAGGAGCCCGCGGCGGCCGACATCAGCAAGGTCGCCTGACCGCACCCCGAAGACCCCCCGTAACCCGACACGGGGTCGCACCACCCATAAGGAAAGGCACTTTTCGTGCGTAACACCGCCAAACTCACCACCGCCGTCCTCGCCGCCGGAGCCCTCACCGTCGGGCTCACCGCCTGCGGCTCGGACAAGGACTCCGGCTCCTCCGACCACAACGGCCCGCTGGTCGTCGCCGCGAGCCCGACCCCGCACGCCGAGATCCTCGACTACGTCAAGAAGAACCTGGCGAAGAAGGCGGGCCTCGACCTGGAGGTCCGGGAGTTCACCGACTACATCACGCCGAACACGGCGACCGAAGACGGTGACGTGGACGCCAACTACTTCCAGAACCAGCCGTACCTCGACGACTTCAACAAGAAGCGCGGCACGCACGTCGTGCCCGTCGTCACGGTCCACCTGGAGCCGCTCGGCCTCTACTCCCACAGGATCAAGAAGGCCGACGCCCTCAAGAGCGGTGCGACCGTCGCCGTCCCGAACGACGCCGTCAACGAGGCCCGCGCCCTGAAGCTGCTCGCCTCCCACGGGCTGATCACCCTCAAGGACGGCGTCGGCACCGAGGCCACCCCGCAGGACATCACCAAGAACCCCAGGAACCTCAAGTTCAAGGAGGTCGAGGCGGCCCAGACCGCGCGCTCCCTGGACGACGTGGACGCGGCCGTGATCAACGGCAACTACGCCATCTCCGCCGGCATCAAGCCCGCGAAGGAGGCCCTGGTCCTGGAGTCCGCGAAGAACAGCCCGTACGGCAACTTCCTCGCCGTGAAGAAGGGCAACGAGACGGACCCGCGGGTCAAGAAGCTCGCCAAGCTCCTCACCTCGCCCGAGGTGAAGAAGTTCATCGAGGACAAGTACCAGGGTTCGGTCATCCCCTCCTTCTGATCCCTCCTTCTGATCCGTCGCTTCTGATCCCCCGCTTCTGATCGCACGGGCGGTGGGGCCCCCCGGGCCCCCCCCCCCCCGGCCCCCCCCCCCCCCCCCGCCCCCGGGGCCCCCCCCCCCCGGGGGGGGGGGGGGGGGGGGGCGGGAGGGGGCTCAAGCGGGCGAG
>NZ_JBIBVY010000012.1:0-184046 GCF_043080665.1 Streptomyces sp. NPDC014991 | reverse complement strand
GTTGCGCCACCCCCCGCCTGCGCATCCCGCCTTGTGATCGGTGCGTGCTCCCCCCCGGCTTCTTAGCGCCGGGGGGGGGCCCCGGGCGCCCCCCGCCGGCGGGGCCCACCGCCGTCCCCGTCGGCGGGGGAGCCCCCGTCGTGCGGTCCGGTGGTTTCATGCTGCATGCTGGGCAGTTCAGCAGGACTGACGGTCTTTCGAGAACTACCGAAGGTTACGGAGCGGCGCATGACGAGCACCTTCCCCAACATCTCCATCAGCACGGAGCGGTTGGTGCTGCGCCCCTTCGACGAGGACGACGTCCCCGCCCTGGCCGAGATGATGAACGACGAGCAGGTCGTCGCCTGGACCTCCGTCCCGCACCCCTACACCGAGGCCCACGCCCACGAGTGGATCACCCGCTCGGCCCCCGACGAGCGCACCGTGGGCCGGGGCATCGTCCTCGCCGTCACCGAGTTCCTCACCCAGCGGCTCGTCGGCATCGTGCACCTGAAGAACACGGACCGGCGCATCCGCTCCAGTGAGATCGCCTACGTCATCGCCCCCTGGGCCCGCGGCGAGGGGTACGCCTCCGAAGCCGTGCTCGCCATCGCCGAGTGGCTCTTCCACGACCAGAAGTTCGAACGCCTCGAACTGCGCACCGCCGCCGGCAACACCGCCTCCCAGCAGGTGGCCCAGAGGATCGGCTGCATCAGCGAGGGCGTGCTCCGCAACGCCTGGATAGCACGCGCCAGGACCGGGAACGGTTCCTGGGCCGAGGTGCGCACGGACGTCATCCTCTGGAGCCTGCTGCCGGAGGACCTCGCCGGAGTCGGCGGGCAGCAGGCGGACCCGGGCGGGTTCACGTCGTACCCGGACTGGAACTGAGCCCGCCGGCGCCCGGCCCCCGCACCCCACCGGGTACCCTCACGGAGCCCGCCCCGGGCCCCTTCGGAAGAGCAGCACGACCCACTGGAGACTGACGACGATGGCCGACCGGGTCACGGTGATCGGCTGGGACGGCTCGCCGCTGACCGCCGCGGCACGCGCCGCCCTCGGCGCCGCCACACTGGTGGCCGGTGCCGCCCACCACCTGGAACTCCCCGAGCTGCCCCCCACCGCCGAACGCGTCCGCCTCGGCAGCCTCGCCCTGGCCGCCCGCCGCATCGCGGCCCACCGCGGCACCGCGGTCGTGCTCGCCGACGGCGACCCCGGCTTCTTCGGCGTCGTACGCAGCCTGCGCGCGCCGGAGTTCGGCCTCGAGGTCGAGGTCGTCCCCGCGGTCTCCGCCGTCGCGGCCGCCTTCGCCCGCGCCGGCATGCCCTGGGACGACGCGCAGGTCGTCGTCGCGCACCCGCGCACCCTGCGCCGGGCCGTGAACGTCTGCCGCGCCCACACCAAGGTCGCCGTCCTCACCGCGCCGGGCGCCGGCCCCGCCGAACTCGGGCTCCTGCTGGACGGCGTGCACCGCACCTTCGTCATCTGCGAGGAACTGGGCACCGCACGCGAACAGGTCAGCGTCGTCACCTCCGACAAGGCGGCCGACCACATCTGGCGCGACCCCAACGTCGTCATCGTCATCGGCGGACCGGCCGGCGCGGGGGAGGGCGGCGGCTGGATCGCCGGACGCGATCCGGGCGCCGGCCCGCGCGGCTGGGTGCAGCCCGACGAGACCTACGGCGGCGGACTCGGCGAGGGCGAGACCGAGCTGCTGCGCGCCGCCCAACTCGCCCGGCTCGGGCCCCGGACCGGCGACCTCGTCTGGGACATCGGCTGCGGCGGCGGCGCGTTCGCCACGGAGGCCGCGCTCGCCGGAGCGGCCGTCATCGCCGTCGACCACGACCCGGCGGCCTGTGCCCGCACCGAGGCCGCCGGCCACCGCGGCGGCATCCAGCTCCAGGTCGTCCACGGCAGCGCCCCGCACGTTCTCGAGGACCTGCCCGAACCGGACGTCGTGCGGGTCGGCGGCGGGGGACCGGCCGTCGTCTCCGCGGTCGCCGACCGGCGCCCGCAGCGCATCGTCACGCACGCCGCGACCCGCGACGCCGCCGAACGCGTCGGCCGCGACCTGACCGAGCACGGGTACCGGGTCGAGTGCGCCCTGCTCCAGTCCGTCGAACTCGACACCCGGGCCTGGACGGAGACCGAGCGGAGTGTCGCGTTCCTGCTCAGCGGGGTACTGCCGGATCGCGCCCCGTGATCGGGTTGTCGTACCGCGCGCGGTAGGCTGGCCGATCGTTGTACCGCACCGGTGGCCCGAACTTCGTTCGCCAATGTCCGGAACGCACGCCCGTTTTGGGGTGGGTGTGGTACGGCGGACCGGAGGACGCGCAACGTGGCGCAGTCCACAGCGGACTGTCGCGGATCATGCTGTCGCGACGGCGCGACGGCCGGGACAATGCCACTGAATGGCTTTGTCGCCTTTTCCGGCGGGTCGTTCGTGCCGCTGGGCACGGACGCTCGTTCTTCACTGCGGGGCGGGCGGTGCGCCGTTCCGGGTGAGCGGGTCGTAGGAGCATCAACCGATGGGCGAGGGGTACGCATGACGGACACCGGCCAGGTCCCGGGCGAGGGGCTGCCGGAGAGCGCAGGCATGGTGGAGCAGCCGGGCGTTCCCCCGCACGGTGCGTACACCTACCTCTCCGAGGCTCCCGCCGAGGACGAAGACCTGCTGCTGCCGGGTGCCCAGGGCGCGTGGGGCAACGAAGTGCCACCCCCCGCCCCGGAACCGGTGGTGGAGGCCGTCCACGAGCCGGGCCCGCACGAGACGGCCGGCCGCGACACCGGGTCGGTCGACCTCAACGGTGTCCGCCTGCCCAGCTCGGGTCCGGCGTCGGTGCCACCGTCGCCCATCCTCTCGGCGCCGCACGATCCCGCGTCCGCGCCGCAGCCGCCGCGCCGCCCGCTGCACCTCGGCCCGCCGATCCCGGACGCCTCGGCGAGCCCGGTCCGTTCCCTCGCCGACCGCGGCCCCGCGGGAGCGCCGGTACGGCAGCCCGGAACGGCCGCCGCCGGTCCCGAGTACCTCGACGCACAGCCGCTGCGGGACATGGTTCCCCAGACCGCGGCCCCCTGGGGCGCGGCCCCGGCCCAGGCGCCGGCTGCCGAAACGGTTGACCCGGCCGAGCCGGCCGACGCGGCCCAGGCCGCGATGGCCCGCCTCGCCGGCCAGGCGGCGGCCCAGGCACAGCCGGCCGACGGCCACCGGAGCCCGGGGCAGGCATCTGTCGTGCACGCCCATGACGGCGTGCAGCCGGCCCACGGCCACGACGGCGTGTACACCACGACGGCCGGACAGGACGGCGGGGACACGCAGGCGGTGGCTGGGGCCGAGGACGCGCAGGTGCCCCTGGCGGAGGCTGCCGGTGGTGTCCAGGTGCCGCCGGCGCAGGCCGCAGAGGCGGGCGCCGAAGGTCTTCACGCACCGGTGGCCGAGGCTGCCGAGGATGTCCAGGTCCTGGTGGCACCCGGTGCCCAGGCGCCGGGCGGGCAGGACGGCGCGGTCGCCGAGGCCGCACACCTCCCGGTGGCGCCGGGTGCCGACAGCGTGCAGGTGGCCGAGGACACACAGGCTTCCGTGGCCGGCGAACACCTGCCCGACGGCACCCTCCCGGACGAGGTGTCCCCGGCGGGGCAGGCTGTGCCGGCTGCCGACGATGCCGTGGCCGAGGGTCCGGGGTCCGCGCCGGCCGAGGTCGCCGAGGCGCCGGGCGGCGCACGCGAGCCGGTGCACGCTCAGGGCGCCGAGACGGTCGCCGGGCAGGAAGCCTCCGGCCAGATGCCCCCGGTCGCACAGGCGCCGGTGGCGGACCCGGCCGCGCAGGGCGTTCCGGCCGACGAGGTGCCGGGGCACGCCGTTCCGGCCGAGGGGCCGGCCGGCGCGCAGCCCGCGGAGGCCACCCCGGTTGTCGCGGATGTCTCGGAGGCCGGCCCGGTGACCGCGACGTCGCCGGCCGGGACCCCGGTCGAGGCTGCCGGGACGGTGGCTGCCGAGGCGGCTCGGCCCGTCGTACCGGCCGAGCCGCACGCGGGCACGCAGCCGGACGCCGGTACGGAGCGCACCGACGCCGCGCCCGCCGAGGCCACCGGACACACCGGCGATGCCGCGCGGCCCACCGGCGACGCTGAGCCGACGGACGCCGAGCCCGCCGACGCCGCGCACGGTGCTGACGCCGCGTGGCCCCAGCCTCCCGCCGGCGTCCAGGCGCAAGCCGAGACCCAGGCGCCGCCCGTCGCCGTCGAGGCCGTGGTGGAGCCCGCCGACGAGGCTGGTGCCCCACACGCGGCCCAGGTCCCCGACGCGGTGGCAGCCCCGGACATCGCCCAGGTCCCCGACACGGCTCCCGCACAGGAGGTCGTCGGGGCGGTCGCCCAGGCCGCCGAAGCCGTCGCCCCGCAGGGTGCGGCCGGGCACCCCGGCGAAGCCGCTCCGGCCCGGCCGGGCCCGGCCGGGCCCGGCGTCGCACCGGTGGCCGAGCCCGCCGCGGGTCAGGCACCGGAGTCCGCCGCCCCCGCGCCTGCCGCCGCCCCGGCCCAGGAGGCGCCCCTCGCCGACGCGGCGCAGCCCGCCGTACCTGCCGCCGTCCCGGCCCAGGACGCCGTACCCGCTCAGGCCGTCGGTGACAGCGCCCCCGAGGCCGAGGCCGTGGCCCCGGCCGAGCCGGTGGAGCCTGAGCCGGTGGAGCCCTCCGTGCTCCAGGCGCAGGGTCCGCAGCTCGTCGAGTACGCCCCGCACGGCACCGAGGCCCCGGCCGCCCCCGCCGCCGACCGGCCCGCCGGCCCGCAGCCGCTGCCGCTGCCGCAGGCGCCGGACACGGCCGTACCGGACACCGCCGTACCGGACACGGTCGTACCGGACGCCGCGCACCCCGAGGTGACGGACCCCGCGGTAGCCGCCGCGCACACCCGAAGCCCGGAGCAGCCGCTGCCCTCGGCCATCCCGGAGCAGCCGCTGCCCTCCGCCGCCCCGGAGCAGCCGCACCCGGAGCAGCCGCAGTCCTCCGCCGTCCCGGAGCAGCCGCTGCCGCCCGTCATCCCGGAGGACCCGCACCCGGAGCAGTCGTTCGGGCAGTTCGTGCCGGTGCAGGGACAGGTGCCCACCACCCCGCACCTGGCGCCCACCCCGCCCCATCCCGTCGTCCTGCCCAGGGACGAACAGGTGGGTCTCCAGGGACCGCAGGAGCAGCCGGAGGCGGTGGCCACCGTGCCCGCGCCCCGCGAGGGCGAGCCGGCCGCACCGGAGGGGGAGCCCGAGCCCGCCCCCGATGCCGTACAGCACGCGGAGGACCTGCCGACCAGGGCCGCCGACCAGGAAGAGAGCACGGCCGCAGTGGCGGAACCACGACAGTCCACCGGCCCGGCCGCCCCCGGCTACGCCGACGCCGAGCGCGAGGCCGTCCTGAAGGTGATGCGCGAGCGCCGCGACATCCGCAACGGCTTCCGCAGCGACCCGATCCCGCACGAGGTGCTGCTGCGCGTCCTGGAGGCCGCGCACACCGCGCCCTCCGTGGGGCACTCGCAGCCCTGGGACTTCGTGGTCATCCGGTCCGCCGAGACCCGGCGGACCATGCACGAACTGGCGATGCGCCAGCGCGAGGCGTACGCCAAGTCGCTGCCGAAGGGCCGGGCGAAGCAGTTCAAGGAACTGAAGATCGAGGCCATCCTCGACACCCCGGTCAACATCGTCGTCACCGCCGACCCCACCCGCGGCGGCCGGCACACCCTCGGCCGTCACACCCAGCCGCAGATGGCGCCCTACTCCTCGGCGCTCGCGGTGGAGAACCTCTGGCTCGCCGCCCGCGCCGAAGGCCTCGGCGTCGGCTGGGTCAGCTTCTTCGACGAGCGGGAGATGGTCCGCGCGCTCGGCCTGCCCGAGCACCTGGAGGTCGTCGCCTACCTGTGTGTCGGGTACGTCGACGAGTTCCCGGACGAGCCCGAGCTGATGCAGGCCGGCTGGTCCAAGAGGCGCCCCCTGTCCTGGGTGGTGCACGAGGAGACGTACGGCCGCCGCGCCCTGCCCGGAGAGGACCCCCACGACCTGCTTGCCGAGACCGTCGCACAGATCCGCCCGCTCGACGCCAAGGCGCTCGGCGAGGCGTGGGAGCGTCAGAAGCGCATGACCAAGCCGGCCGGCGCGCTCGGCATGCTGGAGATCATCTCCGCGCAGCTGTCCGGGCTGTCCCGCCAGTGCCCGCCCCCGCTCCCGGAGCCCGCCGCCGTAGCGATCTTCGCGGGCGACCACGGCGTGCACGCCCAGGGCGTCACCCCCTGGCCGCAGGAGGTCACGGCCCAGATGGTGGCCAACTTCCTGGGCGGGGGAGCCGTCTGCAACGCCTTCGCCGCCCAGGTCGGCGCCGAGGTGTGTGTGGTGGACGTGGGCGTCGTCGCCGACCTGCCCGCCACTCCCGGCCTGCTGCCCCGCAAGATCCGCGGTGGCACCTCCGACATGACCACCGGCCCCGCGATGAGCCGCGAGGAGGCCAGGGCGGCGATCGAGGTGGGCATCGAGACCGCCCGCGACCTTGTGGCGGCCGGCAACAAGGCGCTGCTCACCGGCGAGATGGGCATCGCCAACACCACCGCGTCGGCCGCGCTGATCTCCGTCTACACGGGCGCCGATCCGGCGGAGGTGACGGGCCGTGGCACGGGTATCAACGACGAGACCCTGGCCCGCAAGACCGAGGTGGTCCGCCGCGCGCTGGAACTGCACCAGCCGGACCCGGCCGACCCGGTCGGCGTCCTCGCCGCCATCGGCGGTTTCGAGCACGCGGCCATGGTCGGCCTGCTCCTCGGCGGCGCGTCCCTGCGGACGCCGGTGATCCTGGACGGTGTCAGCGCCGGTGCCGCCGCGCTCGTGGCCCGCGCCATCGCCCCCGAGGTGCTGGCGGCCTGCATCGCGGGCCACCGCAGCGCCGAGCCCGGCCACGTCGCCGCGCTGAACAAGCTGGGCCTGCGCCCGCTGGTCGACCTGGACCTCCGTCTCGGCGAGGGCACGGGCGCGCTGCTGGCCCTGCCGCTGGTGCAGAGCACGGCCCGGGCGATGCACGAGGTGGCCACGTTCGACTCGGCGGGAGTCACCGAGAAGTAGACGTCACGGACATCACGGGTGGCCCGGTGTTCCGACTGCCGGACCACCCGTGTCGTCGGCCCTGTCCACACCGTAAAATCCGCACGTCAGGACCGCTCCGCAGTCGCAGCGGGCCCACCGCACCGCCGCAGGAGGAGCCGCCCCTCATGGCTGAACACCCCGCTTACCCCGTAGGCCTGCGTCTCTCCGGCCGCCGCGTACTCGTCCTCGGCGGCGGCCAGGTCGCCCAGCGCCGTCTTCCGGCGCTCCTCGCGGCCGGCGCGGACGTCGTCCTCGTCTCCCCCGAGGCCACCCCGTCGGTGGAGGCGATGGCGGACGCGGGCGAGATCACCTGGCTCCGGCGCGCGTACGAGGACGGGGACCTCGCCGAGGCCTGGTACGCCCTCATCGCCACCAGTGACACCGAGGCCAACGCGCGGGCGTCCGCCGAGGCCGAGCGGCACCGCGTCTGGTGCGTGCGCTCCGACGACGCCGACCGGGCGACGGCGTGGACCCCGGCGACCGGCCACAGCGAGGGTGTCACCGTCGCCGTGCTCACCACCCACGCGCGCGGACGGGACCCCCGGCACACCGCCGCCATCCGGGACGCGGTCGTCGAGGGCCTGCGCGACGGCACCCTCGTCGCCCCGCACCACCGCACCCGCACCGCCGGCGTGGCCCTGGTCGGCGGCGGCCCCGGCGACCCCGACCTGATCACGGTCCGTGGTCGCCGGCTGCTCGCCGAGGCGGACGTCGTCATCGCCGACCGGCTGGGCCCGCGCGACCTGCTGGCCGAACTCCCGCCGCATGTCGAGGTGATCGACGCGGCGAAGATCCCGTACGGCAGGTACATGGCCCAGGAGGCCATCAACAACGCGCTCATCGAGCACGCCAAGCAGGGCAAGGCGGTCGTCCGGCTCAAGGGTGGCGACCCGTACGTCTTCGGCCGCGGCATGGAGGAGGTGCAGGCGCTCGCCGAGGCCGGGATCCCGTGCACGGTGGTCCCGGGTATCTCCAGCTCGATCTCGGTGCCGGGCGCGGCCGGCATTCCGGTCACCCACCGGGGCGTCGCCCACGAGTTCACCGTCGTCAGCGGCCATGTCGCCCCGGACGACGCACGCTCCCTGGTCGACTGGCCGGCGCTGGCCAGGCTCACGGGCACCCTGGTGGTCCTGATGGGCGTCGACAAGATCGGGAAGATCGCCGAGACCCTCGTCGCGCACGGCAAGTCCCCCGAGACGCCGGTCGCCCTGGTCCAGGAGGGGACGACGGCGGCGCAGCGGCGCGTGGACGCGACCCTGGCCACGGTCGCGGAGACGGTACGGACCGAGGACGTCAGGCCCCCGGCGGTCATCGTCATCGGCGAGGTCGTGCGCGCCGGCTCCGGGACCGTGGCATGACCGTGGCCCGATCACACCCATGACCCGCGGTGGTCCCACCCGTTCCCAGTCGTTCCCAGCACATCCAGGACAAGGCAGTATCACCCTGTGGCCGATCTCATCACCCTCGACGATCCCGACGACCCGCGCCTGGCCGACTACACGGGCCTGACCGACGTCGAGCTGCGCCGCAGGCGCGAACCCGCGGAGGGCCTGTTCATCGCCGAGGGCGAGAAGGTCATCCGCCGGGCCAGGGAAGCGGGTTACGAGACGCGCTCGATGCTGCTCTCTGCCAAGTGGGTCGACGTCATGCGCGACGTCATCGACGAACTCCCGGCCCCGGTGTACGCCGTGAGCCCCGACCTCGCCGAACGCGTCACCGGCTACCACGTGCACCGCGGCGCCCTCGCCTCCATGCAGCGCAAGCCGCTGCCGACGGCCGGTGAACTGCTCCGCACCGCCCGCCGGGTCGTCGTCATGGAGTCGGTCAACGACCACACCAACATCGGCGCGATCTTCCGCTCGGCGGCGGCCCTCGGCATGGACGCGGTACTGCTGTCGCCCGACTGCGCCGACCCGCTGTACCGGCGCAGCGTCAAGGTCTCCATGGGTGCGGTGTTCTCGGTGCCGTACGCCCGCCTGGAGACCTGGCCGAAGGGACTGGAGTCGGTCCGCGAGGCCGGCTTCACGCTCCTCGCCCTCACGCCGGACGAGAAGGCCCGCACCCTTGACGAGGCCGCGCCGCACACCAGGGACCGGGTCGCCCTGATGCTCGGCGCCGAGGGCGACGGGCTGTCCGCACGGGCGCTGGCCGCCGCCGACACATGGGTACGCATTCCTATGTCGCACGGCGTCGACTCGCTCAACGTGGGCGCGGCCGCCGCGGTCGCCTTCTACGCGGTGGCGACAGGCCGACCGCATCCCTGACCTCGCCCTGACCCGCCGGGGTCATGATGCGGGCGGACCCGGCCGTCACCCGTCGTACCCGGCCGACCACCTCGACGCCGCTCCCCGGCGGGCTGTCACACTCGGCCGGGCCGGCTGGAAGCCCCTCCCCGTCCGGCCCGTCATGCCTGGCCCGCCGCCTTGGAAGCCCGTGCCCGGGCGGTCCGTCGTGCCGGGCCGCCCGAGGCTTCTCCCCGGCGGTGTCTGCCGTCCGAATGGTCCCGCCCGCGGGGCCGGTGCTCACCTGCCGGCGTCGCGGCTCAACGTCGACACGTACCGGTCGGACATGAGCTTGCCGCTGTCCAGCGGCGGGTAGCTCGGCTGCGCGTCCCGCTGCCGCTGTACGCCCCCGTCACGGCCGTCGCCGCCCAGCCCGCGCGCCGGCCCCTGGCAGCCCTGGGCCACCGCGATCCCGAGCGCCACCAGCAGCGTCACCACCACGAACACGAACAACCGCTGCCGCAGCAGCCGCGGATTGGCCGGCCGCCGCACGCTACCCGACGGACGCTGCCCGGGCCGCCGGGAACCGCTGCGCGGAGCGGACCGGCCGCCGCTGCCGGAGCGCGGGGCACCACCGCGCGGCACCGGCGTGGAGCGTGCCGTACCCGGCCGGGCCGCGGCACCCGAGCCGCGCGCACCGCCGCCCCCGCGCGAGGCCGCCCCGCCGCGGAACGGCACGTCGCTCCGCGAGGACACCCCGCCGCGCGACGGCACACCGCCCCGGGAGGGGGCGCCCCCGCGCGGCAGCGGCGTACCGGAGGAGGTACGCCGCTGGACGCGCTGCTGTTCGGGATAGGTGTCGGCGAGCCGCCCGGTGGGCCGGTCCGCCTCGGCGGCGCGCGGCGCCGGCGGCCGGACGCCGTCCAGGCCCTGCGCCTCCCGCGCGGCGATCTCCTTGAGCCGCAGCGACAGCTGGAGCGTGCTGGGCCGGTCCTCGGGATCCTTGGCCAGGCAGGCCCGGATCAGCGGGGCCAGCGCGTCCGGTACGCCGTACAACTGCGCTTCCTCGTGCACCACCCGGTACAGCATCACCTCGGAACTGCCGTGTCCGAAGGGAGAGTCACCGGTCGAGGCGTACGCCAGGGTCGCGCCGAGGGAGAACACGTCCGTCGCCGGGGTGACCGCCGCGCCGCGGACCTGCTCGGGCGCGAGGAAGCCGGGGGAGCCGACCGCGGTGCCCACATGGGTGAGGGTGGAGGCACCGGTGGCCCAGGCGATGCCGAAGTCGATGATCCGCGGCCCCTTGGGGGACAGCAGAATGTTGGACGGCTTCAGATCCCGGTGGACGACACCCGCCTCGTGCACGGCGACCAGTCCCTCGGAGAGGGCCGCGCCGACCGCCGCGGTGTCCGCCGCGCAGAGCGGGCCCTCGTCGGCGACCTTGTCGTGCAGGGACGGGCCGGGCACGTACTGGGTGGCGAACCAGGGCCGCTCGGCCTCCAGGTCCGCGGCGACCAGCCGGGCCGTGCACCCGCCGCGGATGCGCCGGGCCGCCGACACCTCGCGCGCGAACCGCGACCGGAACTCCTGGTCCTCCGCGAGGTCGGGCCGGATCACCTTCAGCGCGACGCGCTGCCCCTTCTTGTCGGAGCCGAGATAGACCACGCCCATCCCGCCCGCGCCGAGCCGTCGGTGAAGCCTGAACGAGCCGACGACGCGCGGGTCCTCGCGCCTCAGGCGCATCATCGCCATGTTCATCCCCGCTGCCCGGTCCCTGTGACGTGGCACAGCTTACGTTTCCACGGCCGCCTGCGCGCAGAGGCCGCGCTCTCTCGGCCCGGCGGATTGGGTACGCCGTTCGGGGGAGGTGAAACCCGGTCAGGAAAGCCTGGGAGACGGCACCTTGACGGAACGTGTCACACCAACCCACGTGCACGGCAGGGAGGTTGGGTTCACGTGACGGTGCCGGGCGTGGCGCGGTACGGTCGTCGGCGAGGTGCCGCCGACAGCCCGCGCGCCTCACCGCGCACCGGATCACGCTCCACCTCCCGACCCCCTCACAGCCCGGTCGGGGGTGACCGATGTCACTCCGCCGGGCGTGCCGGACGCGTCGGACATGCCCGGACACAGCGGGCGCGCCCCTCCGGGAAGACCCTGAGAACCGGACCCGCGCCTCCACCCAGGGGAGTAGTCCGCAGGTCGTGGCTCATCCTCCGGGAGGCCCGGCAATCGGTACGAGGGCATGACGCCCGGCATCCGCCGCGCGCCTAGATTTGAGGTCAAGCGGCGGGTGCAGCACTCGTCCCCCGAGGTCAGACACCCGCCGCTGCGATGACAACCGAAACGGTCAGGAGAGGGACCATGGCCCACACGGCACCGCGACGCACCGCGTTCGCATCCCGCCGGACGGGTCGTCGCCACCCACTGGTGGCGACGCTCATGGCCCTTCCCCTGGCGGCCCTGATCCTGCTCGTCTTCGACGGCTGGGAGACAGTGGCCACACAGGCGTCGTCCGTGGGTGCGATGCTGGGGCGCTGAGCGGCGCCCCCAGGCCCGGAAGAGCGGTCCGGGCGGGGACATCTATCCATGAAACCCCGTGGGGACGGGGGTGCGGCGGACGGCACAGATGCCGGCGCAGCTGGGGAGCTGCGCCGGCATTAGCCGTGTCCCACGCCCGAACGAGCCGCGCCGGCACCGGCAGTCCCCCTCCGCGAACGACGTACGTCGGCCAAGGCGGACCCCCTCCACGTACGACCCACGCCGCCATGAGCCGACCCCTCCGCGAGCGAGCGGCGCCGGCATCTGCCGGTGCCCCTCCCGGGCACCGCCTCCGCCCAGGGACACTCGGCACCGCCCACCCACGCCCGCCCGGTGCCGGCCGCCACCCGGCCACCCCCGCCCGGTACCCTCGGCCCGAACAGCCCACCCCACCGAGGCAGCCTTGACCGCAGACGCGTCCGCCCCCTCCCTGATGACCGTGCTGACCGCGGAGGCGACAGCCGCGGCGCACCCGTCGTCCCGCGCCCTCACCACCCCCTGCGCCTGCGTCAGCACCCCCCTCGCCGACCGGCAGGACGCCACGGTCGTGCGGCATGCCGGTACCGTCGCCAAGGCTCACGCACCGGACACCGGGCGCACCGCGCTGATCAGGCGCCTCACCACGGCCGCCGATCACCCGGACGTGCTGCTTCCCCCGCTCACCCCCGCCCCGGCCACCCTGTGCGACCGCCTGGTGACCTTCTGGCCGTACGGAGTTCCGGTGGACCCGGACGACCCGGACGCGGCCCCCTGGGAGGCCGCCGCCACCCTCCTGGCGAACCTGCACCGCGCCCCCCTGCCCGCCGGCCTCCCCCCGATGAACGGTCCCGCCAAGGCCGCTCGCGCCCTCGCCCGGCTCCACACGGCCCTCCGTGCCACCACCGCCCCCACCGGTCACCCGGCCGCCCGTCCCGTCCTGGACGCCTGGGCCGGCCTGCCCGCCTGGGCCCGCGCGAAAGCGCCGATGCCCGGTCCGCCGGCCCTGTGCCACGGGGATCTCCACCTCGGCCAGCTGGTCCGGCATCCGGCACCGGACGGCCCCTGGAAGCTGATCGACGTCGACGACCTGGGGGCCGGCGTCCCGGCCTGGGACCTCGCCCGTCCCGCCGCCTGGTACGCCTGCGGACTCCTCCCGCCCGACGAGTGGACCCGCTTCCTGACCGCCTACCGGCACGCCGGCGGCCCGGCCGTACCCGCGGACGGCGACCCCTGGACCGCCCTGGACGTGCCGGCCCGTGCCCTCACCGTGCAGACGGCCGCGCTCGCGCTGACGAAGGCGCTCGCGGCGGACCGCCCGCTGGACGAGGTGGAGCAGGCCCTGATCGACGCGTGCGCGCGGATGCCCTCCGTACCCCCCCGGCCGGCACCCGGTCCGTCGGACTAGGCTGCAACCGCCCGGGGCCGGACGGAGTCTGTCCTGGGGAAACACGAAGCAGGACCGATTGGCGAGGAGTTGAGCCGACCATGCAGTGTCCGAAGTGCCATGCGCCGATGCACACCTACAACCGCAACGGCGTTCAGATCGAGCAGTGCAGCGGCTGCCGCGGCATCTTCCTCGACTACGGCGAGCTGGAGGCGCTGACCCGCCTGGAGACCCAGTGGTCCCAGCCCGCTCCGCCGCCCCCGCCGGCCCCGCAGTCGTACCCGGCCCCGCCCGCGCCCGCCTGGGGCGCCCCGCACGGCGGTCACCACGGTGGTGGCCACGGTCACTACGAGCACCACCGTCACAAGAGCTTCGGCCACATGCTCTTCTCCAGCTGAGCGCACGAAGAAGCCCCCGGCCGTACGAGACGGCCGGGGGCTTCTTGCTGTGTGGACGATACTGGGATTGAACCAGTGACCTCTTCCGTGTCAGGGAAGCGCTCTCCCGCTGAGCTAATCGTCCGCGGGCCGTGACCCATGAGTCACAGGCAGTGCGCGATACTGGGATTGAACCAGTGACCTCTTCCGTGTCAGGGAAGCGCTCTCCCGCTGAGCTAATCGCGCGGGACGGATCATGCCGTACAGACCGGCGGATCCAGTGGACGATACTGGGATTGAACCAGTGACCTCTTCCGTGTCAGGGAAGCGCTCTCCCGCTGAGCTAATCGTCCTTGGAGGTGGAGACGGGATTTGAACCCGTGTAGACGGCTTTGCAGGCCGTTGCCTCGCCTCTCGGCCACTCCACCAGGAGTGTAGGGGATCGGGACGACCCCTTCTTCCTTCGAGCGGACGACGAGGCTCGAACTCGCGACCTCAACCTTGGCAAGGTTGCGCTCTACCAACTGAGCTACGTCCGCCTGTCGTTTCGGTGCGCTTCCGCGCCCCGGCGACGTGTTGAACTCTAGCGGATTCCCGGTCCAGTACAAAAACGCGTTTGCGCAGCGTGCTGCCGTGTCCCCGCCGGAGCGGCCGGTCCCCGCCCCCTCCGGGACATCCCGAGGTCGACTTTCGGACACCCGCCCTAGACTCGACCACGTGCTCCACCACCCTCCTCTGGCCCGCTTCGGCGACCGCGTCGCCACCGGCCTCCTCGACGTCACCAGCGATCCGGCCGCCCTGGACTCCACCGGCTTCTGGGCCGTCTGCGCGGACTTCGAGGGCCGGCTGACCTGCGCCCGCTTCGCGGACGTACGCGAGGAGCCGGTGCCCGCCCCGGTGCCGGGCGCCTGGCGGGGCCCGGCACGGGGGGAGTGGGCCTCCTCCCTGGACCGGGCCGCGTACACGGCGGCCGTCCGCAGGATCCGCGAGCACATCGCGGCCGGCGACGTCTACCAGGCGAACCTCTGCCGGGTGCTCGGCGCGCCCGTCGCCCTCGATGCCGACGTCGACGCCCTGACCGCCCTGCTGGCCCGCGGCAACCCGGCGCCGTACGCGGGCACGGTCCGCCTGCCGGAGCACGGAGTGGAGATCGCCACAGCCTCGCCCGAGCTTTTCCTGCGCCGGGACGGCCGCGTCGTCGAGTCGGGGCCGATCAAGGGCACCGGGCGCACCGAGGCGGACCTCCTGGAGAAGGACTACGCCGAGAACGTGATGATCGTGGACCTCGTCCGCAACGACATCGGACGCGTCTGCGCGACCGGCAGCGTGACCGTTCCCGACCTGTGCGCCGTGGAGAAGCACCCGGGCCTCGTCCACCTCGTCTCCACCGTGCGCGGCGAGCTGCGCGAGGACGCCGGCTGGCCGGAGCTGCTGGCCGCCGCCTTCCCGCCCGGCTCGGTCACCGGCGCGCCGAAGCCGAGCGCCCTGGAGATCATCGCGGCACTGGAGACGGCCCCCCGCGGCCCGTACTGCGGCGGCATCGGCTGGGTCGACGCCGACCGGGGCACCGGCGAGCTGGCCGTGGGCATCCGCACCTTCTGGATCGACCGCGCCGACGGCACCCTGCGCTTCGGCACCGGTGCCGGCATCACCTGGGGCTCCGACCCCGAAGGGGAGTGGCGGGAGACCGAGCTGAAGGCGTCCCGGCTGCTCGCGGTAGCGTCGGGATCGTACGAGGACACGGAAAGGGCGCTCACATGAGGATCTGGCTGGACGGCGGGCTGCGGGACGCGGACGCCGCCAGGGTCTCCGTCTTCGACCACGGGCTGACCGTCGGTGACGGCGTCTTCGAGACCGTGAAGGCGGTCGACGGCAGGCCGTTCGCGCTCACCCGGCACCTCGACCGGCTGACCCGCTCGGCCCGCGGCCTCGGCCTGCCCGATCCCGGCCAGGACGAGATCCGCGAGGCCTGTACGGCCGTGCTCGCGGCCAACCCGATGCCGCTCGGCAGGCTGCGGATCACCTACACCGGCGGCCACGGCCCGCTCGGCTCCGACCGCGGTGCGCACGGCCCGACCCTCGTCGTCGCCGTCGGTGAGGTCATCCGCCGCCCGGACACCACCGCGGTGATCACCGTCCCGTGGACCCGCAACGAGCGCGGCGTCCTCACCGGCCTGAAGACCACCTCGTACGCGGAGAACGTCGTCGCCCTGGCCCGCGCCCACCGGCACGGCGCCTCCGAGGCGCTGTTCGGCAACACGGTCGGGCAGCTCTGCGAGGGCACCGGGTCCAACGTCTTCGTCGTCCTCGACGGCGAGATCCACACCCCACCGGTCGCCTCCGGCTGCCTGCCCGGCATCACCCGCGCCCTGACGGTCGAGTGGACGGGCGCCAGGGAGACGGACCTGCCGCTGGACGTCGTGCGGCGCGCCGACGAGGTGTTCCTGACCTCCACCCTGCGGGACGTGCAGGCCGTGCACCGGGTCGACGGCCGTGAACTGTCCTGCACACCCGGCCCGGTGACCGCGAAGGCCATGCGGATCTTCGACGAGCGGTCCGGGCAGGACCTGGATCCCTGACCCCGGTCGAACAGGCTGACCCGAGGGGGCCGTCGCGGGTAGAACAGCTGTGATGACCACGACCCTGCGGCCGGTCGAGCCGCTCCAGCAGCACCCCGACGGCACTCGTTCCCGCCGATACCAGGTGTGCGTCAACAGCCGTCCCGTCGGTGAGATCCGACTCTGCACCTCGCCGGACCTCGGCGACTCGGTGGCCCGCATCGTCGACCTGTGGATCGCCGAACCCGACCGGCGGCGCGGCCGGGGCACCGTGGCCGCGCTCGCCGCTGAGGAGGTGGCGCGCGGCTGGGGCTGCACCCAGATCGAGACCAGCGTGCCCGCCACGGCGGACGCCGGGCTGCGCCTGCTCGGGGCCCTCGGCTACACCGTGCGCAACCGCCGCATGGAGAAACGCCTCGGCACCAGCCCGCCCGGGCTGCCGCCGGCCGGCCGTGCGCGGCCCATGACCGAGGCCGAGTTCGACGCCTGGCGGGAGACGGAGAGCGAGCGGTACACGCGCACGTGGAGCGAGCGGGGCGTCCCCGAGGCCGCGGCCCGCGCCAAGGCCCGCAACGACCACGGACGGCTGCTGCCGCACGGGCTCGCGACCGACGGCATGCTCTTCAGCGTGCTGGAGCACGAGGGCAGCCGGGTGGGCATCCTGTGGGTGGCCATCCGGGAGAACGAGGCGTTCGTGTTCGACGTCGAGACCGACGCGGCCCACCGCGGCCGGGGACACGGCCGTACGCTCATGCTGCTGGCGGAACGCCAGGCGATCGAGGCCGGCCGGCCGGTCCTCGGCCTCAACGTGTTCACGGGCAACACCCCGGCCGAGCGGCTGTACGCGTCACTGGGCTACGAGCCCGTGGCCCACTCCCTGACCAAGCCCCTGCTGTAGGGGAACCGGCCGGCCCCGCCGGGGAGTCCGGTGAGCTTTCGGAAAAGGTCAGGAATGACCGGAAGGGTCCGGGCGGCCGCGGCGTGCCGGGAGGGGCCGGGGCGCCGGCGCGCCGCTCAGGCCGTCCCGTCGGCCAGCAGCCGGTCCACGATGTCCGCGATGCGTTCGCGCAGCCCCTCCTGGCTCTTGCCGCCGTCGAGGCGTTCACCGCCGACGACGTACGTGGGGGTGCCCGTCACGCCGATCGCCTTGCCCTCGGCCTGGTCGGCGTCGACGACCAGGATGTGCCGTCCGTCGATCAGCGCGGTGTCGAACTCCTCGGCGTCCAGTCCGAGTTCCCGGGCCACCTCGACCAGGAGGGGTTCGCCCCTGCGGTCCAGCTCCTCCACCCGCTCCAGCACGGCCTCCACGTACGCCCAGCCCTTGCCCTGCTCCAGCGCCTCCTCGGCGGCCTGGGCGGCGGCGAAGGCGTGCTGGTGCTTCTCCAGGGGGAAGTGCCGCAGACGCAGTTCCAGCCGGTCGCCGTAGCGTGCGCGCAGGGCGCGGACGTCGTCGAGGGCGCCGCGGCAGTCGGGGCACTGAAGCTCGCACCAGACGTCGAGGACGGGGGTGTCGGTGCGTACGGCTGAGGAGTCGCTCATGCGCCCCAGTCTTCCAGGCGGGACCCGGGCGACCCAATCGGGACACCGGAGCACCGGCCGGGACCGGCACGTGGCTCCGGGGGGGCACGGCCGGCACTCCAGGAGGAGCCGACCCGGAGATGTCCCTGATGTGTGCCCGGAGCATGGCATCGCGGGGACGCGGCGGTGCAGGATGGAAGGGACGAACGAGCCCTGCCAGGAGGACCGGATGATTGCCGAGACCGTCTGCTCCGCCGTGTCCGCGGCGGGCCTGGGCATTGCGGTGGTCACGGCCTACCGCAAGCGGTATCTGGCCGCGGTCCGCCTCGCGGCCTACTCCCTCGTGCCGGTCGCCCTGGTGATGACCGGGATCGTCGGCTGGCTCGCCGGCACCGCCCTGAGCCCCACCGCCTGGGCGGGCTTCGGCCTGCTGGGCGCGGCCTGGCTGCTGCTCGCCGGCACGCGTGCCGTGGAGCGCCGGCGCGCAGGTGCCGGTTCCGCGCGCAAGGCGGCCCGGAAGGCCGGACCGGAGGCGGTGGCCCCGGAGGCCTCGGCGCCCTCCCTCGGCCAGGGGCGGCCCGCGCGCCCGGCGTCCCGACCCGCCGCCGCGCCCCGTCCGGCCGGCCAGGGAGACGACTTCAGCGATATCGAGGCCATCCTCAAGAAGCACGGCATATGACAGTCACATGACTCGCTGAAACGACACAGTGGGTCCGGGGGCGTCCGGAAACGTTCACCACTCGAACGAGACCTCACGGCATTCGGCGAACTCCCGCAAGATCCCTGAGCGGTGATCGCGTAGGGGGTCCCGAGTACGCCATCATCTGCCGCGAGATGCTGGACACACCCCCACAGAGCGAGGCCGCGCCGCCGAAGGACGAGCCGCGCGGATGCCTCTTCGCCCTATCCCAGCCACCGTTGATGATCTTCCTAGCGGTGATCGGGTGTCTGCTCCTCATGGCTGCGCTGCACGACCTGCTGTTGCTGTGAGCCGTACACGTCCGTCCCGGCGCCACCCGCCGGGACCGACGTCGCACCGGACGCCGTACGTCTCCTCCGTCTCCTCCCCCTCAGCCCGTCGCCTCCTTGCGCCGGGCCCGGTAGGCGGCGACATGCAGCCGGTTTCCGCAGGTCCGGCTGTCGCAGTAGCGGCGTGAACGGTTGCGGGAGAGGTCGACGAAGGCGCGCCGGCAGTCCGGTGCCTCACAGCGCCGCAGCCGTTCCTGCTCCCCGGCCACCACGAAGAAGGCGAGCGCCATCCCGCAGTCGGCGGCGAGATGGTCGGCGATCGAGGCGCCCGGCGCGAAGTAGTGGACATGCCAGTCGTAGCCGTCGTGGTCCGTGAGACGGGGGGTGGTTCCCGCCGCGGCCACCAGCTCGTTGATCAGCGTGGCCGCCGACCGGGCATCGGGGGCCGCGAAGACCGACGCGAACCGTCCCCGGATGCGGCGCACCGCGGAGAGGTCGAACTCCGACAGCACGCCGACGTCGCTGATCTGGTGGTTCCGTACGAACTCCGCGAGAGCCCCGAGGTCGGGCAGCCCGTCCGTCGCCGCGTCCTCCTCCGGCGCGGAGTTCACCAGATCCACCACGGTGTCGAGGGCGCACCGGGTGTCGTGGGTGATCAGCACGTTTCGCTCCCTGGCCTGGGGGTCGGGCGGACGCCCGCCGATGCTGGCCGATGGTAGCGACAACCGCGCCCGGCGTACCGTCCACCGCCCGTCCCGGCCGCGGGCGACACCCCTCACCGCCGGCCGGGTGCCCTGCCGGCCGCCCCGCGACAGTCGGCCCGCACAGGCCGGCGCCGTCCCCCGCGATCGCTCACGGTGACGGCGCCGGCCCGTGCCGTATGCGGTTGTCCTGGCCCGAGCCGTCTCCCCGAGTGGACGGCACCGGGCTGCTTCGAGGGGCCGCGACCTAGCTCTCCGCCAGGATGTGCGACAGCTCCTGGTCAAGATCGAAGTGCCGGTGCTCCGTGCCGGGCGGCACGGCGGCGTCGGTTCGCTTCAGGAAGGACTCGAGGGCCCGCGCCGGGGCCTCGAGCAGGGCCTCCCCCTCCGGGGAGCTGAGGGCGATGCACACGACGCCCTGACCATGACTGCGCGATGGCCAGACGCGGACGTCTCCGGTGCCGGTGGGCCGGTGCAGCCCTTCGGCGAGGAGGTCGCGGGCGAACACCCACTCGACGGTCTCCTCGGCTCCGGTGTGGAAGGTGGCGTGCACGGCGTAGGGGTCGGCCGTGTCGTACCGCAGGCCTGCGGGGACAGGCAGGGAGGACTCGCTCGACACAACGAGGCGCAGGTGCAGCTCGCAGCTGACCGTGGTGTTCATAAGCGCCAGGGCCTTTCGCTCAGTGTGCGCTCGGGGATTCGCACGTCGGCGAAATCGACATGCCACCTACGGTGCCGTTGTAAACCCCTCTGAGGGTTTTGCGTGTGTTTACGTAACTCTTCCGGCCGAGAACTCGTACCGGATCCAGGACCATTCCGGTGACTGATTCACTACGGTAGGGTTTGTCTGTATGAATACGGGGAGTGACGATCTTGGCGAGGTCGCGGTGGCGGCGGACGATAAGAAGGCGGACGGGGACGTGGGCGAGGAAGGTGCCGAGCAGGGGCTCGGCTCCCGTGCGCCCGAATACGTCAGGGAGCGCCGGCTCCTGCACCTGAGCTGGCAGGTCGGTGTCTTCGTGATCGGGCTGGCGGTCGTCGCCGCCGGCATCGTCATGCTGCCTCTGCCGGGTCCCGGCTGGGTGGTGATCTTCGGGGGCATGGCGATCTGGGCGACCGAGTTCGTCTGGGCCCAGCTCGTGCTCCGCTGGACCAAACGCAAGGTCACCGAGGCGGCCCACCGGGCCCTCGACCCGAGGGTGCGGCGCCGCAACATCACCCTCACCGTCATCGGGCTCGTGATCATCGGTGTCCTCGCCGGGTTCTACCTGTGGAAGTTCGGCGCCGTCATGCCGTGGAAGATCAAGGACCAGTGACACGGGGGCGGCGCCGACGGTCCCGCCGCCCCGTCCCTGGTTCGGAAGCACCCCCTGACTTGGGGTAATGTTCTTCCTGCGCCCGGGCGATTAGCTCAGTGGGAGAGCGCTTCGTTCACACCGAAGAGGTCACTGGTTCGAACCCAGTATCGCCCACCCGGACCGACGGCCCGCCTGCGACAAGCAGGTGGGCCGTCGACGTGTTCGCCCCCTTCGGGGCAGTGCCGGAACGACCGACGGCAGGCCGGCACCCAGCCCCCGGCACGACCGACGGGCACGGCCGGTCCGGGGCCCCGGACGAGGGGAGCCCGGGGCGCGTACGGAGGGACCCCGGATCGCGCATGAGGGGACGGGTGGGGCGGTCTGCCGGGACGGCCGGGACGGCACGTCAGTGGCCCGAAGCGGTCAGCGGTCGCCCGAACACGCAGGCGTGGGGGAGTGTCCGGCGCCGGCGATCGGTGGCGCCTGAGGTGGTGTCTCGACGTAGGCGGTCGGCCGCGCTCGGACAGCGCTGAGAAGCGCCCGGCGTACGGTGGCCGGCAGAGCCGGGAGCGGCGCTTCGGTGTGGGCCGTCGGTGAGACTCCGAGGACGTTCGAGAGTGTCCGGCGTCCGGTTGGTCGGCCGGGGCCGGAACGGCGCCTCGATGCGGGGTGGCGGCCAGGGACGTGCGGGGTACCCCGGCGTCCGCGACGTCCCGGAGTGGCACGTCAGCGGCGTGAAGCCTGGCGAGCGGCGCAGCCCGGGGCACCGTCCCGCGGTGCCGGCGTCCCGGCGGTCGGCAAGGTCGGCAGCGGCTTCCCGGTGGCTGGGGGTGACGAGCGGTTGGCAGGTCGCCGAGTGATACCGCTGCGCCCTGGGGCGTCCCCGGGTGGCGGCCCAGCGCCACCGGGGCGCGGTGGGCGGCCGCCCGCCCACCGCCCGACTCCCGACCGCTCGACCACCCCCACCCGCCGGCCCCGCGGGCCTCCCGGTCCCTGCGGGCCTCCGGCCTCCCGGCTCCCCGGTCGCCCAGCCCCGGGCCTCCCCGCCTCCGGCTCCCCGCCTCCGGCTCCCCGCCTCCGGCTCCCCGCCTCCGGCTCCCCACCTCCGGTTCCGTGCCCCCGGCTCCCCGCACGCTCGCCCAGCCGGGGGACCGGGCGTGCGGCATGAGGATCGTGGTCGGACTGCCGTGCGTCGGCAGGAGGCCTCGCTTCCGCGCAGGCCGGCCGCCGTACAGCCCGCAGGGACACGCACCTTGCGGGCCTGGGATCGCTCTCCGCACCTGCTCCAGCCAGGGGGGGCACGAGGTCACGAGCCCGTTCGCCACGCGGCCGGCCGACCAGCCAGCCGCCGAGAGTGCCGGCCCCCCGGCTCCACCCCACACCCCGTCGACCCCCACCCCACCAGCGAGAACACCCAACAGACCCGCCGTCACCCCGGCGACCCCAAGGGCGCGCCCCTGCCGTTTCGCCAGAAGATCCTGTGTGAGTCATTGACGCACCCCGGATCCGTCCGTAGCTGTGCCAGCAAGCGCTTGCCCGAAACGATTCATGAACGCTTCCGGGAGGGCCGGCCGTGCGGACTTCCGGGAACGGGACGGTGACGATCCGTTACGCCAGGTGGGGTGCCGAGGAGCGGGCCAAGAAGATCAATCACAGCATCGCGCTGTTCGAGGAGAAGTCTCCGAGGGTCACGGTCAAGACCGATTTTCAGACGTATGAGTCCTTCTGGGAGAAGTTCCGCACCCAGGCCGCGGGCGGAAATCCCCCGGATGTTTTCCAAAGCGCCGTCACTTTCCTGCGGAAGTACGACAAACGCGGAATTCTCCTCGATCCACGGTCGCAGGCGCAGGCCGGAAATCTGAGCCTGGATCAGTTTCGGGAGAACGTCACGAAGGTGGGCGAGGTCGACGGTAAGCAGCTCGGAATTCCCGTCGGTTCGAACACCATGCCCTCGTCGTCGACAAGAAGGCCTTCGGGAAGGCCGGCGTCGCACCACGCCCCGGCTGGACCTGGGACGAGTACTTCAAGGCGCTGAAGACCGTCCACGACAGGACGGGTGTCCCCGGGGACACCGGCTACTTCACCGTCATGTACCTGTACGACCTCTACCTCCGCCGGAACGGCAGGGCGTTCCTCACCGACGGCGGACTCGGTCTCGACAAGGCGGACCTGACGGCGTGGTGGACGGACGGCTGCAACCGGGTCAGGGCCGGCATCGTCACCGACCCCAAGACCGTCGCCCAGGACAAGCCCAAGTCGTCCCTGTCCGCCGGTCACGGCGCCCTGCGAGTTCCCCTGGGGCAACTTCACCGTCCGCTACTCCGCGGGCGGTGCCGTCGCCGGTCCCGCCTGACCCGGACCGGGGAGCGCCGTCGCACGGGCTGCGGCGCTCGTGCCGGGCGTGACCGTCCTCCGATGCGGGCGGCCGCCGCGGGCACACTCACCCCATGGACTGGAACCACTACCGCTTCCGCAGCCTGTGGCCCCTGCCCGCCCCGCCGGCCGCGGTGTACGCGGCGCTGGAGCGCCCCGAGGACTATCCCCGCTGGTGGCCCCAGGTGCGGGAGGTGACCCGGCGGGACGGCCGCACCGGCGTGATCACCGTCCGGTCCGTGCTGCCGTACGGCATCACCCTCGCCGTGCGGGAAACCCGCCGGGACCCGTCCGCCGGCGTCCTGGAGGTCGCGCTCTCCGGCGACATGGAGGGCTGGGCGCGCTGGACGGTCACCGCCGGCGGCCCCGGCGCGCTCGCCCGCTACGACCAGGAGGTCGACGTGCGCAAACCCCTGCTCAGACTGCTCGCCGTACCCGGACGGCCCGTCTTCCGCGCCAACCACCGGCTGATGATGCGTGCCGGACGGCGGGGACTGCGGCGGCACCTGCGAGCGGTTTGAACGAACGGCGCCCGGACCTGTATGGTTCAGTGCGTTCCCGGGCGATTAGCTCAGTGGGAGAGCGCTTCGTTCACACCGAAGAGGTCACTGGTTCGAACCCAGTATCGCCCACCGGGAGAGAGCCGGTCCGCAACAGCGGACCGGCTCTTCGCGCATCCCGGCCCGTCCTGTCCCGCCCGGTGTCTACGCCGCCGCGGGAAGCTCCGGTCTGAGCGGCCAGTCCGTGCACACCGTCTCCTCCGAGCCGCTGCGCGCGAACCACGCCTGCAACCCCCGCGCCTGCGCCGCGTGCCAGTTCGCCTGGAGTGCGTGCAGCTCGGTGGGGGACAGCCGCTCCAGCCGGGCCGCGAAGCGGCGGCCCACCGCCCGTACGACGTCCAGCGCGGCCAGTGCGTCCGCCGCCGCGTCATGCGCGCCCTGAAGCGGCACGTCGTAGTGCGCGCACAGGTCGGTCAGCGTCCGGCGGCCCTTGCGGTACCGGTCCAGGTGCTTGTCCAGCACCCGCGGGTCCAGCACCCGGAGCGGCACCGACTCGAACCAGCGGTCCAGCGACGACGCCCGGTGCCGGCGCAGCTCCCGGTCCAGCAGCGTCAGGTCGAACGGCGCGTTCATCACCACCAGCGGCCGGCCCAGCGCCGCGTGCTCGGCCAGGTGCTCCGCTATCTCGTACATCACCGGCGCCGGCCACCGCCCGTTGCGATGCAGGTGATCCTCCGTCAGCCCGTGCACCGCCGTCGCCGCCTCCGGCACCGGCACACCCGGGTTCACCAGCCAGCGGGACACCCGGGGCCGGGTCCCCGGCGCGTCCTGGACGACGACGGCGGCCGACACGATCCGGTCGGTCTCGACGTCCACGCCCGTCGTCTCCGTGTCGAAGGCGGCCAGCGGCCCCTCGTACCAGGTCGTCATTCCCACCCAACTCCTCGCTCTCCCGCGACAGATGACGTTTCGTCCCCTGTCCGGTTCGGTGATACCCGGGCTGTTTGCGCCGTACGCCGGGAGGAGACAACAGGAGTACGGGTCTTTGCAGTTCAGCGGCCCACCGCAGGAGAACACCGGGCTGGGAGGGCTGTTGGTCATGGCCGTAGCGCAGCCCGAGCGGGGCGGGTTGCTGCCCGACCGTCCGGGCATCCTCCGCGGCACGCTCGCCACCACCGCCTGCATGGAGACGTTGCAGGTCGGCTATCTGCACGCGGTCGCCGCAGCGGCCGGCTGCTCGCTGTCCCAGCCCTTCCCCGACAACGGCATCGACTGGCACGTCAGCCACAGCGCACCCGGGCACACCGTCGACGACGAGGTCACCGTCAAGGTGCAGCTGAAGGCCACCTACCAGGTCGCGCCCGACCCCCCGGGCCCCTTCTTCTCCTTCACCCTCGACAACGCCCACCTGCGCAAACTCGCCCGCACCCCCGTGTCCGTCCACAAGATCCTGGTGGTCATGCTCGTCCCGCGCTCCCCGGACGACTGGCTGCGCGCCGGCCACGAGCGGCTCGAACTCAGACACTGCTGCTACTGGACGAACCTCGCCGGCCACCCCGTCACCGGCCGGCACCGGACCACCGTGCGGATACCGACCTCGCGCATCTTCGACGACCGGGCGCTCTGCGACATCATGGCGCGGGTCGGGACGGGAGGCAGGCCATGAGGAACCGTCCCTCCGACGAGCCGCCGGTACGGCAGGTCCGGCCGGAACCCGACGACATCCCCCGCGACCCCCCGCCGCGGCCCGCCGACGTCGACCCCGCCGTCCTCGGCGCCCTGCTGCACCGGCACGGCTGGCACCGGCGCGGGGGAGCGGCCGGCCGCTACGGCCGCTGGACCCCGCCCGGGCCGGGCGGCGCCACGACCAGCCTGCTCGTGCCGGAGAGCCGCGCCTTCCCGGACAGCGACGACCTGCTCGGCGAGGCCCTCGAAGCCCTCGCGCGCAGCGACACCCCCTCCGCCCGCGAGGTGCTGCTCTGTCTCGCCGTACCCAGCGACGAGATCCGCTGGTGGCGCGACACCCCGGCAGGGCCCGCCGGAGCCGCGCCCTGGACCGCCGACGCACACCTGCGCGGCGCCGCACGCCGGATGCTGCTCGCCGCCGCGCTCGCCACCCGCGCGCCCGCCGGCTACCACGGCGCCCGCCACCGCCGATCCGTCGCCGCCCTCGTCGGGGACGTCCTCGTCGGCCCCGCCGCCGAGGGTCACGCCCTCACCGCCTTCGTCCCCGTCCCCGCGGGACGCGCCCTCTCCGTCCGCCTCCACCAGGCCCTCCACGCCGCCCGCGAGGCGATCGACTACCAGCGGGCGACCGGCGGCATGGACGCCTTCGACGGCGCCGTCGAGGCCGGCGTCAGCCACGAGCTGACCGAGGCGCTCTCCGCGCTCGTGGCCGGTACCGAGGGCGCCCGCGTCGCCGTCGCCTGGGCGCCCGGCACCGGCGTCCCGGACGGCTGCGCCGCCTTCGCCGAACCCGTCGAGTTCTCGCCCGGCGACCTGCCCGTGCTGCGCGAGGCCGCCGCCCGCTACCTCCGCGCGGAGCCGTCCGTCCCGGTCAGCGTCACCGGTGCCGTCGTCCGCATGCGCCGCTCCGGGCCCGGCGGCCAGGGCACCGTACGGCTGCGCGTCCTCGCCGGCGCCGAGGTCCCGCACCTGCGCGTCACCCTGGACGAGGAGGACTACCGCATCGCCGGCCACGCCCACCTCGTCGGACTCCCGGTGCGCGTGCACGGCCGGCTGGAGCGGCGGGGCGGGTTCCGCCGGCTCACCGGCGCCCGCGGTGTCGTCCCCGTACAGGTCGACGACGCCGAGCGCGAGCGGCTGCTGAAGTCCCTCCACGAGAACCTCGACTACTTCGACGCGACCTGCGACGAGCCAGGTGGGGAGGCGTACGGGGAGGAGGACCGCGGATAACCGTTTCGCAGTCGGTGCCGTCGGGTCGGTACGATTCCCTGAGCGCGCGCTCCTCGTACGGCGCCGCACCCACCTTCAGTCAGGAGAGACCGGTGTCAGACGTCCGTGTGATCATCCAACGCGATTCCGAGCGGGAAGAACGCGTGGTGACGACGGGCACTACGGCCGCCGACCTCTTCGCCGGCGAACGCTCCGTCATCGCCGCGAGGGTGGGCGGCGAGCTGAGAGACCTCGCGTGGGAGCTGTCCGACGGTGACGAGGTCGAGGGCGTCGAGATCTCGTCCGAGGACGGCCTGAACATCCTGCGCCACTCCACCGCGCACGTCATGGCGCAGGCCGTGCAGGAGCTGTTCCCCGAGGCCAAGCTGGGCATCGGCCCGCCCGTGAAGGACGGCTTCTACTACGACTTCGACGTCGAGAAGCCGTTCACGCCCGAGGATCTCAAGGCCGTCGAGAAGAAGATGCAGGAGATCCAGAAGCGCGGGCAGAAGTTCGCCCGCCGTGTCGTCACCGACGAGGCGGCCCGCGAGGAGCTGGCCGCCGAGCCGTACAAGCTGGAGCTGATCGGCCTCAAGGGCTCGGCGTCGCACGACGACGGCGCGGACGTCGAGGTCGGCGCCGGCGAGCTGACGATCTACGACAACCTGGACGCCAAGACCGGCGAGCTGTGCTGGAAGGACCTCTGCCGCGGCCCGCACCTGCCCTCGACCCGGCTGATCCCGGCGTTCAAGCTGATGCGCAACGCCGCCGCCTACTGGCGCGGCAGCGAGAAGAACCCGATGCTCCAGCGCATCTACGGCACCGCCTGGCCGTCCAAGGACGAGCTGAAGGCGCACCTGGAGTTCCTCGCCGAGGCCGAGAAGCGCGACCACCGTAAGCTCGGCAGCGAGCTGGACCTCTTCTCCGTCCCCGAGCAGATCGGCTCCGGCCTCGCCGTCTTCCACCCCAGGGGCGGCATCATCCGCCGGGTCATGGAGGACTACTCGCGCCGCCGGCACGAGGAGGAGGGCTACGAGTTCGTCTACACCCCGCATGCGACGAAGGGGAAGCTCTTCGAGACCTCGGGCCACCTGGACTGGTACGCCGACGGCATGTACCCGCCCATGCAGCTCGACGAGGGCGTGGACTACTACCTCAAGCCCATGAACTGCCCGATGCACAACCTGATCTTCGACGCGCGCGGCCGGTCCTACCGTGAACTGCCCCTGCGCCTCTTCGAGTTCGGGACCGTGTACCGGTACGAGAAGTCCGGTGTCGTGCACGGCCTCACCCGGGCCCGCGGCTTCACCCAGGACGACGCGCACATCTACTGCACCCGTGAGCAGATGGCCGGGGAACTGGACGCCACGCTCACCTTCGTGCTGAACCTGCTGCGCGACTACGGCCTGACCGACTTCTACCTGGAGCTGTCCACCAAGGACCCGGAGAAGTTCGTCGGCTCCGACGAGGCCTGGGAGGAGGCGACCGAAACACTGCGTCAGGTCGCCGAGAAGCAGGGCCTGCCCCTCGTGCCCGACCCGGGCGGCGCCGCCTTCTACGGCCCGAAGATCTCCGTCCAGGCCAAGGACGCGATCGGCCGTACCTGGCAGATGTCGACCATCCAGCTCGACTTCAACCTGCCCGAGCGGTTCAACCTGGAGTACACCGGCCCGGACGGCTCCAAGCAGCGTCCGGTCATGATCCACCGGGCTCTGTTCGGCAGCATCGAGCGGTTCTTCGCGGTGCTCCTGGAGCACTACGCGGGCGCCTTCCCGGCCTGGCTGGCCCCCGTCCAGGCGATCGGCATCCCGGTCGGCGACGCGCACGTCGAGTACCTGGAGAAGTTCGCCGCCGCGGCCAGGAAGAAGGGTCTGCGGGTCGAGGTGGACTCCTCCTCCGACCGTATGCAGAAGAAGATCAGGACGGCCCAGAAGCAGAAGGTCCCGTTCATGGTCATCGTCGGTGACGAGGACATGAACGCCGGCACCGTGTCCTTCCGTTACCGGGACGGCTCGCAGGAGAACGGCATTCCGTTCGACGAGGCCATCGCCAAGATCGTGAAGGTCGTGGAGGAGCGGACCCAGGTCTGATCCCACCGCCCCGAAGCATCCCGGGGGATCCCGGGGGCGAGCGTGACCTCGGCCGTCACGACCCGTTGTGGTCGTGACGGCCGACGCCGTTCCGGGGGAGGGGCCCGGTGCCGCCGTACGCCGGCGGCCCCCGAGCGACCGGCCCCTGCGTTGCCGTGACGCACGGTCAGGCACTAGGGTTGCCCAGGTGACTGCCGGGTCGGCCATGGGCCATGCACGAGTGGGGCACCCGGCCTCGGCGTGAGCACGAGGCGGGCAAGAGCTCCGCCGTTTCTCCGCGTCTTCCTTCCCAGCGCCGCACGCGGCGCTCCACAGCGGATCCAGGACCCGGAGACACCCACGCATGACGCATGATCAGCAGCGCCGCCACGACCCCGCATCACCGACCGCCGTCCAGCTGAACCACACCGCCGTCTACGCCAGCGACCGACGCCTGTCGGCCGCGTTCGTGGCGGGGATCCTGGGGTTGGAGGTCGGCGCCCCCTTCGGGCCGTTCCTGCCCGTCGACCTGGGCAACGGCGTCACACTCGACTACTACGAGAAGCGTGACGAGCCCATCCAGTCGCAGCACTACGCGTTCCTCGTGCCCGACGACCGGTTCGACACCATGATCGCCCGCCTGGAGACGGCCGGGGTCACCTATTACGCCGACCCCAGCCACACCGAACCCGGTCGGATCAACCGTCTGTTCGGCGGGCGCGGTGCCTACTTCGACGACCCGGACGGCCACAACATGGAGATCATCACCCGCCCCTACGTACGGCCGTAGCAGCCGTCGAGCGGCGTCGGGTCCCCGACCGATGCCGGCTCTTCCCCAGCAGGCCCGGACGTGTCCCCGGAGATCACCTCCCCGGGGGCCGTTCGTCGCTCTCCCGGGAGAAGATCTGCATCAGCCAGGACGAGAACGAACCCGTCACCGCGCCCAGCAGGCCCAGCCCGCAGGCCATCATCCCGGTCGCGATCACCCGGCCGAGCGGGGTCACCGGGGTGATGTCGCCGTAGCCGACCGTGCTGAGGGTCGAGGCGGCCCACCACACCGCGTCCCCGAAGGTGTGCATGGTGCTGCCGGGCGCCCCGCGTTCCTGCTGGTAGACCGCGAGGGCACCGGAGAGGCCGAGCAGCAGCGTGGACAGGCTCGCGTACGCGATCACACGCGCGTACAGGGACAGCCGGGGCTCGCCCTGCCGGCGTTGGATGACGTCGTACAGCGGGACGATCCGCAGCGGGCGCAGCAACGGCAGCAGCACCACGGCCGTGTGCAGGAGGTGCGTGGTGGCGAAGCGCAGGAAGCGCTGCCCGCCGAGCCGCCAGCGCACCGCGTAGTCGGCGGCGAACACCATCCAGAGGGCGAGCATCGCGAACCCGCACAGATTGCGCCAGCCCCATGGCAGGTTCACGGCCAGGACCCGGGTGGCATAGGCGGCCATGAAGACCAGCGACGCCAGGAACAGGGGGATCTCGGTGCGCTGCTCCCAGCGAGCCACGGGGTTGTCGTCGTCCACCGGCCAAGCTTGGCCTCGGACCGCTGCCGGGGTCCCCCGGCGACACGCCGGGATCGGCCGAAGCCATATGCTGCCTAGCATGACGAGTGAGCCGGAACAGCAGATCGGAGTGGGGACGCAGGACGCGTTCCAGCGCCTGTGGACGCCCCACCGGATGGCCTACATCCAGGGCGAGAACAAGCCGAGCGGTCCGGGGGCCGACGACGGCTGTCCCTTCTGTTCCATCCCGGCGAAGTCGGACGAGGACGGGCTCGTCGTGAGGCGCGGAGAGCACGTGTACGCCGTCCTCAACCTGTATCCCTACACAGGCGGTCACCTCATGACCGTGCCCTACCGGCATGTGGCCGACTACACCGACCTGACCCCGGCGGAGACCGTCGAGCTGGCGGAGCTGACCAAGCAGGCGATGACGGCTCTGCGCACGGCGTCCGGCGCGCACGGGTTCAACATCGGCATGAACCAGGGCGCGGTGGCGGGCGCCGGTATCGCGGCCCATCTGCACCAGCACATCGTCCCGCGCTGGGGCGGCGACACCAACTTCATGCCGGTCGTGGGCCACACCAGGGTGCTGCCGCAGCTGCTGGCCGACACCCGCGGGATGCTGGCGGAGGCGTGGCCGGCCGGCTGACCCGCCGGCGCGGGCCTACGCGTCGTACAGGTCGGCCTTGCGGGGCGTCGGGTCCTGGACGTTGCCGCTGAGGAACGCCGAGCGGGCACCGAACTTCTCCGTGTCCACGCCGTTCTCCCGCAGGACCCTGATCGCGGCCGAGTGCACCACCCGCAGCACCGGTGTCGCCGCGCGCAGGGCGTCGTCGGCCATGAAGCGGTGGCGCCAGGGCTGGTCGGCCCAGGCGTGCCGCAGGCCGAACGGCTCGGGCAGGCCGAGGGAGCCGCCGAGCCAGTTGAGCAGCGGCGGATACCACGTCAGCGGGGCGCGCACGGCGAGACGTACGACCTCGTCGGTGCCGACCAGGGGCAGCTTGACCGTGCGGGTCTCCCAGGGCTTGAAGGACTTGCTGACCTCCTTGGCCGGCGCCTCCGGTTTGGTGGTGAACAGCGGGTTCACCGGTCCCAGCGCATGCCCCGTGACCTCGATGCGCAGGGTCTCGTGCAGCACGGTGACGGTGATCAGCATCGTGATGACCAGCTGTCCGTCCCACAGCGTCCACTGCACGCCCAGATAGTGCCGGTCACCGCTGCCGAACTGCTGCTTGTTGCAGATGTCCTGTATGGCGTGCGGTTTGATCTGGAAGGCCTCGACGTCGGTGCCTTCGGGCCGGGAGACGGCCGTGGCCTTCTCACCGATCGGGGTGACGATCCAGTGCCGTATCGACGGCTTCGGGAAGCCGCCGGTGTTCAGCGGGCCGCGCTCCAGGAGGGCCAGCTGGTCGTGGATCGCGCGTATCACGTCCCAGCTGCGGAACGGGTGGATCTCCCGGGTGGGGTCGGCGGGCACGAGGTCCTCGGCGAGCTGCCAGGAGCCCCAGCGGGTGCCCATGCCGAGTATGCCCTTGGGGCCGGCGTAGAAGACGGAGTTGGACCGCTGTTCCGCCCTGAGCCGGGCCAGGGACTGCCGCAGCTCCTCGGCGGCGGTCTGGCCGGGGGCGCGGGGCACGGCCTCCGGGACCTTGGCGCCGACGCTGCTGCCGGACAGCAGCCCCGCCCAGCGGCCCCGCAGGTCCTGGGCGGTGCGTTCGCAGATCTGCTTGGCCCAGAACCAGCCGAGCACGGGTACGACGACGGATGCGCGTGCGTACCACGCCCAGAAGCCGGAGAACGGCATCTTGATCAGGAACAGCGCGGCGAGTATGCCGACGCCCAGCAGCAGCACGGTGCCCAGCGCCCCGGCCCGCCGGTCGTCACGCCGGACGACGAGACCGCGCAGCTGGAAGACGAGCAGCCAGCAGAGCATCCCCGGCAGGAAGAGCAGGCCGCACACGACGGTGACGACGGTGAGCCGGTTGTCGCGCTCCCGGCGGATGTTGTTGGCGGCCAGGGCGTGTTCCACGACGAACTGGGGCTCGGAGCCGAAGGACTGGATGAGCGGCTTGCGGTCGGGGGCGAGCATCCGGTCGACGACGGCCCGCGAGAACGCCTCACCGAGATTCGGCCGGAACATCTTCATCCTGCCGGCCTTCACGGCCGACTGGTGCCACTCGTTGTCCGCCTTCTTGATCTCCTCCACCGGGCTGTCCCGGTACGCCGCGGACGCCAGCGCGGAGGTCGCCGCCTGCCCCTCGTCGCCCGAGACGGGCACCTGGGGCCCGTCCCACTCCGTTCCAAACGACATTCCCGCCCCCATCGCCGCCGGTGTCGCTCCTGCGGCCTTCCCGACTTCCCTGCCCCGCACACCTGTTGGACCGCTCGTCGTGCCGTGGCCCGACGAATGCCGGACGGCCGCGGCACGACGTGCTCCGGTGATCAGCGTATCCGCCGGCACCGACAGCCCGGGGGCGGACGGCCGAAGCCGCCCGCCCGCACACCGGCGCCGGGACCTCCCCGGTCACCCGGCTACCCGTCGTCCCCCGCCTGTTCACGGATGCGCTCGGCGATCTGCGCCGGCATCGGCTCGTGCCGGGCGTAGCTCCGCTCGAAGCGGGCCGTGCCGTGGGAGAGCGAGCGCAGGTCGACCGCGTACCGGCCGATCTCGAACTCCGGCGCCTCGGCGCGGATCAGCGTCCGCCCCGAACCGACCTGTTCGGTGCCCAGCAGCCGGCCGCGCCGGCCGGACAGGTCGCTCATCACGGCGCCCACGTAGTCGTCGCCGACCAGCACGGTGACCTCGGCGACCGGCTCCAGCAGATGGATCCGCGCCTCGGCCGCGGCCTCCCGCAGGGCCAGCGCGCCCGCCGTCTGGAAGGCGGCGTCGGAGGAGTCCACCGAGTGGGCCTTGCCGTCCACCAGCGTGACCCGCACGTCGACCAGCGGATAACCGGCGGCGACCCCCCTGGCGGCCTGCGCCCGCACGCCCTTCTCGACGGACGGGACGAACTGCCGGGGCACCGCGCCGCCGACGACCTTGTCCACGAACTCGATGCCCGAACCGCCCGGCAGCGGCTCCACCTCGATCTCGCAGATCGCGTACTGACCGTGTCCGCCGGACTGCTTGACGTGCCGGCCGCGCCCGGTGGCCCGGTCCGCGAACGTCTCGCGCAGGGACACCCGGTGCGGTACGACGTCGACCTGGACGCCGTAGCGGCTGCGCAGCCGTTCCAGGGCGACGTCGGCGTGGGCCTCGCCCAGGCACCACAGGACGATCTGACGGGTGTCCTGGTTGTGCTCCAGGCGCATGGTCGGATCCTCGGCGACCAGCCGGGCCAGCCCCTGGGAGAGCTTGTCCTCGTCGGCCTTGCTGTGCGCCTGGATGGCGAGCGGCAGCAGCGGGTCCGGCATCTGCCAGGGCTCCATCAGCAGCGGGTCGTCGTTGGCGGACAGCGTGTCGCCGGTCTCGGCGCGGCCGAGCCTGGCCACGCACACCAGGTCGCCGGCGACGGCATGGGTCACCGGGCGCTGCTGCCGGCCGAAGGGCATGGACAGGGCGCCGGCCTTCTCGTCGACGTCGTGGTCCTCGTGGCCGCGGTCGGCGAGGCCGTGCCCGGAGACGTGCACCGGCTGGTCGGGACGCAGGGTGCCGGAGAAGACGCGGACCAGCGAGATCCGGCCGACGTAGGGGTCGGCGGAGGTCTTGACGACCTCGGCGACCAGCGGGCCGTCCGTGTCGCACGGCTTCAGCTCGCGCGGCGCGCCGTCGACGGTGGTCACGCCGGGCAGGGGGTGTTCGAACGGGGTCGGGAAGCCGCCGGTGATCAGCTGGAACAGCTCGACCGTGCCGAGACCCTGCCGGGCGCCCTCCGTGGCGGGGGCGGCGGCCAGGACGGGGAAGAAGCTGCCGCGGGCGACGGCCCGCTCCAGATCCTCGATCAGTGTCTTGGTGTCGATCTGCTCGCCGCCCAGATAGCGGTCCATGAGGGTCTCGTCCTCGCTCTCCGAGATGATCCCCTCGATGAGCCGGTTGCGGGCCTCCTCGATGTCCGGCAGCTGGTCCTCGCCGGGCTCGGACTCCTTGCGCTCCCCGGACGCGTAGTCGAACAGCTTCTTCGACAGCAGTCCGACCAGCCCGGTCACGGACGCGTGCCCGTCGGGGCTCTCGGTGCCGCGCAGCGGCAGGTACAGGGGCAGCACGGCGTCGGGATCGTCGCCGCCGAACGCCTCCGCGCAGATCCGGGTCATCTCCTCGAAGTCCGCGCGCGCGGCCTCCAGGTGCGTGACCACGATCGCGCGGGGCATGCCGACGGCCGCGCACTCCTCCCACACCATCCGGGTCGTGCCGTCGACGCCGTCCGATGCCGAGACGACGAAGAGGGCCGCGTCCGCGGCGCGCAGACCGGCCCGCAGTTCCCCGACGAAGTCGGCGTATCCGGGGGTGTCCAGCAGGTTGATCTTGATGCCGTCCCAGGCGACCGGCACCAGGGAGAGCTGCACCGAGCGCTGCTGGCGGTGCTCGATGTCGTCGTAGTCGGAGACGGTGCCGCCGTCCTCCACGCGGCCCGCCCGGTTCACCGCCCCCGCGGTCAGCGCGAGGGCCTCCACCAGGGTCGTCTTGCCCGAGCCGGAGTGGCCGACCAGCACCACGTTCCGTACGGACGCGGGCCGGTCGGCCGCCAGAGCCCTGCCGGCGGCCCCGGGGTGGTGTGTCTGTGCCTTGTCGCCCATGATCCTGCCTCCCGTGCACGGTGAGGTCACTGTGGGCGCGGACATGCCGCATCCGCGTGCTGGGGCGGTTCCGGCGACGCCCGCGGTCATTCCGAGCTTTCCACTCCCCTCACGCCGCGTCCATACGAAGGACTACGAAGGGTGCGTACGGGACATCGAACGCGTCACGAACACCCCGCGCGCGGTGGCGTGCACCGCTTCCCGGCGCGGCTGCGGGTGCCCGCCCGCCACGCACCCGCGCGCGTGACTACGATGGGCCAGCCGGTGGTCACCAGGGGCCGCGGCGACACCGACCGTCGGGAAGGCCATGCTGAACAAGTACGCGCGTGCATTCTTCACGCGTGTCCTCACACCGTTCGCCGCGTTTCTCATCCGCCGGGGCGTGAGCCCCGACACGGTCACACTCCTCGGCACGGCCGGTGTGGTCGCGGGCGCGCTGGTCTTCTACCCCCGGGGCGAGTTCTTCTGGGGCACGATCGTCATCACCCTGTTCGTCTTCTCCGACCTGGTCGACGGCAACATGGCCCGCCAGCTGGGCCGTTCCAGCCGCTGGGGCGCCTTCCTGGACTCCACCCTGGACCGGGTCGCCGACGGGGCGATCTTCGGCGGGTTCGCGCTCTGGTACGCCGGACACGGCAATGACGACATGCTGTGCGCGGTGTCGATCTTCTGCCTGGCCAGCGGACAGGTCGTGTCGTACACCAAGGCGCGCGGCGAGTCGATCGGGCTGCCGGTCGCCGTCAACGGACTCGTCGAGCGCGCCGAGCGGCTGGTGATCTCGCTGGTCGCGGCCGGTCTCTCCGGCCTGCACGAGTTCGGTGTGCCGGGCGTCCAGTGGCTGCTGCCGATCGCCCTGTGGGTCGTCGCCGTCGGCAGCCTCGTCACGCTGGTCCAGCGGGTCGTCACCGTGCGCCGCGAGTCCGCCGAGGCGGAGGCGGCGGCTCGGCCGACCGCCGGCGAGGCGGCGCAGTGAGCGGCGCCGACCGGCTCACCGACGCGCTGTACGGCGCCGGCTGGAGCACCGTCAAGAAGCTCCCCGAGCCCGTCGCGGCGCGCCTGGGCCGGACCATCGCCGACCTCGCCTGGAAACGGCGTGGCAAGGGCGTACAGCGCCTGGAGTCCAACTACGCGCGTGTGGTGCCCGACGCGAGCCCCGAGCGGCTCGCCGAACTGTCCCGCGCGGGCATGCGTTCCTACCTGCGCTACTGGATGGAGTCCTTCCGCCTGCCGGCGTGGAGCGCGGAGCGGATCAGGTCGGGCTTCGACGCCAAGGACCTGCACCACCTGACCGACGGCCTGGCCGCCGGCCGGGGCGTGGTCCTCGCGCTGCCCCACCTGGCCAACTGGGACCTGGCCGGCGCCTGGGTCACCACCGCCCTGGAGACGCCGTTCACGACGGTCGCCGAACGACTCAGGCCCGAGTCGCTCTACGACCGCTTCGTCGCCTACCGCGAGGGCCTCGGCATGGAGGTCCTGCCGCACAGCGGCGGCTCCGCCTTCGGCACCCTGGCCCGCAGACTGCGCGACGGCGGCCTGGTCTGCCTGGTCGCCGACCGCGACCTGTCGGCCTCCGGTGTCGAGGTCGACTTCTTCGGCGAGAGGGCCCGCATGCCCGCGGGCCCCGCCCTGCTCGCCCAGCAGACGGGCGCGCTGCTGCTGCCCGTCACCCTCTGGTACGACGACTCGCCCGTCATGCGGGGCCGGGTGCATCCGCCCGTCGAGGTCCCCGCATCCGGCACGCGGACCGAGCGGACGGCCGTCATGACCCAGGCACTGGCCGACGCCTTCGCCGGCGGGATCGCCGACCATCCCGAGGACTGGCACATGCTCCAGCGACTGTGGCTCGCCGACCTCGGCCCCACGAAGGGACCCGCGTGAGAATCGGGATCGTCTGCCCGTACTCCTGGGACGTGCCCGGTGGCGTCCAGTTCCACGTCCGCGACCTCGCCGAGTACTTCCTCCGCCGCGGCCACGAGGTGTCCGTCCTCGCCCCGGCCGACGACGACACCCCGCTGCCGCCCTACGTCGTCTCGGCCGGCCGCGCCGTCCCGGTGCCGTACAACGGCTCGGTGGCCCGGCTGAACTTCGGGTTCCTGTCGGCCGCGCGGGTGCGGCGCTGGCTGCACGACGGCAAGTTCGACGTGGTCCACATCCACGAACCGACCTCGCCCTCGCTCGGCCTGCTGACCTGCTGGGCGGCGTCCGGCCCGATCGTGGCCACCTTCCACACCTCCAACCCGCGCTCGCGCGCGATGATCGCCGCCTACGCGATCCTCCAGGCCGCCCTGGAGAAGATCAGCGCGCGCATCGCGGTGAGCGAGTACGCCCGCCGCACCCTGGTCGAGCACCTGGGCGGGGACGCGGTGGTCATCCCCAACGGCGTCGACGTGGACTTCTTCGCCGAGGCCGAACCCGATCCGCGGTGGCAGGGCGACACCATCGGCTTCATCGGCCGCATCGACGAGCCCCGCAAGGGCCTGCCCGTGCTGATGAAGGCCCTGCCGGACATCGTGGCCGCCCGGCCGGGGACACGGCTGCTGGTGGCGGGCCGGGGCGACGAGGAGGCGGCCGTCGAGGACCTGCCGGAGGAACTGCGCTCGCGCGTGGAGTTCCTCGGCATGATCAGCGACGAGGACAAGGCGCGCCTCCTGCGCAGCGTCGACCTGTACGTCGCGCCCAACACCGGCGGCGAGAGCTTCGGCATCATCCTCGTCGAGGCGCTGTCCGCGGGCGCTCCCGTCCTCGCCTCCGACCTGGACGCCTTCGTACAGGTCCTCGACCGGGGCGAGGCCGGTGAGATCTTCGCGAACGAGAACGCGACCGCGCTGGCGGAGGCGGCCGTACGGCTGCTGGCGGACCCGGCGCGCCGGGCCCTGCTGAGCGAGCGCGGCAGCGCCCACGTACGACGGTTCGACTGGTCCACGGTCGGCGCGGACATCCTCTCGGTCTACGAGACGGTGACGGCCGGCGCGGCGGCGGTCGCCGCCGACGAGCGGACGACGGGCCTGCGGGCCCGCTTCGGCCTGACCCGCGACTGGAGCGGGAACACCCGCGAACAGCCGACGGCACCGGCCGTCCGGGACTGAGGCCGGGGGAGCTTGTAGGGGTGGCCGAACCGCCGCCGGGTCCCGGGTCTCGGGCGGCGCGGTCGTTAGGCGTCGGCAGCCCCCCCCGGGCACCGGAGGGGTGGCCCACGGGAGTGAGGCGGAGGCGTCCCGGGGCAGCCGATAGCCTTCCGCCGTGACCGTAACCCTCATCTGGATCGCCCTCGCGCTCGTCGCCGTCGGCGTGTACCTGAGCTGGACGGCGGGACGGCTCGACCGGCTGCACGTGCGGATGGACGCCACCCGGGCCGCCCTCGACGCCCAGCTGCTGCGGCGAGCCTCCGTGGCGCAGGAACTGGCCACCTCGGGTGTCCTGGACCCGGCCGCCTCGATCGTGCTGTACGAGGCCGCGCACGCCGCCCGGCAGGCCGAGGAGGAGCACCGCGAGGTCGCCGAGAGCGAGCTGAGCCAGGCACTGCGCGCGGTCTTCGCGCACCCGGCCCAGGTGGAGGCCGTACGGGAGGCGCCGGGCGGCGAGGAGGCGGCGCGGGAGCTGGCCGAGGCCGTCCGCCGGGTGCCGATGGCCCGCCGCTTCCACAACGACGCCGTGGGGGCGGCGCGCAGGCTGCGGGAGCACCGCAAGGTGCGCTGGTTCCGGCTGGCCGGCCACGCCCCGTTCCCGCTGGCCGTCGAGATGGACGACGAGCCGCCCGCGGCCCTGGTGGAACGGGTCTCCTGACCGCCGGCCGACGGCCCGGTGCGCCAAAAGGATCCACCGGCTTGTCATTGGCTCTTGCTGTGGACTGGTCGGCTCGCGTTTCCTCTGCGGTGCAGAAGCCTTCTTCCCACCAGTGAGGTCACCCGTGTCCACCATCGACAACCAGGCTCCCGAGACCGGCACCGCCCGCGTGAAGCGCGGCATGGCCGAGCAGCTCAAGGGCGGCGTGATCATGGACGTCGTCACGCCGGAGCAGGCGAAGATCGCCGAGGACGCGGGCGCCGTCGCCGTCATGGCCCTGGAGCGGGTCCCGGCCGACATCCGCAAGGACGGCGGCGTGGCCCGCATGTCCGACCCGGACATGATCGAGGGCATCATCGAGGCCGTCTCGATCCCGGTCATGGCCAAGTCCCGCATCGGCCACTTCGTCGAGGCCCAGGTGCTCCAGTCCCTCGGCGTGGACTACATCGACGAGTCCGAGGTGCTGACCCCGGCCGACGAGGTCAACCACTCCGACAAGTGGTCCTTCACCACCCCCTTCGTGTGCGGCGCGACCAACCTGGGCGAGGCCCTGCGCCGCATCGCCGAGGGCGCCGCGATGATCCGCTCCAAGGGCGAGGCCGGCACCGGCAACGTCGTCGAGGCCGTCCGCCACCTGCGCCAGATCAAGAACGAGATCGCCAGGCTGCGCGGCTACGACAACCACGAGCTGTACGCGGCGGCCAAGGAGCTGCGTGCCCCGTACGAGCTGGTCAAGGAGGTCGCCGAGCTGGGCAAGCTCCCGGTGGTCCTCTTCTCCGCCGGCGGCGTCGCCACCCCGGCCGACGCGGCCCTGATGCGCCAGCTCGGTGCCGAGGGCGTGTTCGTCGGCTCGGGCATCTTCAAGTCGGGCGACCCGGCCAAGCGCGCCGCCGCCATCGTGAAGGCCACCACCTTCTACGACGACCCCAAGATCATCGCGGACGCTTCCCGGAACCTCGGCGAGGCCATGGTCGGCATCAACTGCGACACCCTCCCCGAGACCGAGCGCTACGCGAACCGCGGCTGGTAAGGCACCGGAACACATGAACACCCCCGTCATAGGCGTCCTGGCCCTCCAGGGCGACGTACGGGAGCACCTCATCGCGCTGGCCGCGGCGGACGCCGTGGCCAGGCCGGTGCGGCGCCCCGAGGAACTCGCCGAGGTCGACGGCCTCGTCCTGCCCGGCGGCGAGTCCACCACCATCTCCAAGCTGGCCGTCCTCTTCGGAGTGATGGAGCCGCTGCGCGCACGCGTGCGCGCCGGCCTGCCCGTCTACGGCACCTGCGCCGGCATGATCCTGCTCGCCGACAAGATCCTCGACCCGCGCTCGGGCCAGGAGACCATCGGCGGCATCGACATGATCGTGCGCCGCAACGCCTTCGGGCGGCAGAACGAGTCGTTCGAGGCCGCGGTCGACGTGCGGGGTGTCCCGGGCGATCCCGTGGAGGGCGTCTTCATCCGCGCCCCCTGGGTGGAGTCCGTGGGCGCCGGTGCCGAGGTGCTCGCCGAGCACGAGGGCCACATCGTCGCGGTGCGCCAGGGCAACGTGCTCGCCACCTCCTTCCACCCGGAGCTGACCGGCGACCACCGTGTGCACTCCCTGTTCGTCGACATGGTGCGCACCAACCGGACACCGCAATCCTTGTAGGATCTCTGCCGTTCGTACAGAGATGGGTTACGCGAAGGAGACAGGCAGATGTCCGGCCACTCTAAATGGGCCACGACGAAGCACAAGAAGGCCGTGATCGACGCCAAGCGCGGCAAGCTCTTCGCGAAGCTGATCAAGAACATCGAGGTCGCCTCGCGGACGGGCGGCGCCGACCCGGACGGCAACCCGACGCTGTACGACGCCATCCAGAAGGCGAAGAAGTCGTCGGTCCCGAACAAGAACATCGACTCCGCGGTCAAGCGCGGCGCGGGTCTCGAGGCCGGTGGCGCCGACTACGAGACGATCATGTACGAGGGCTACGGCCCCAACGGTGTCGCGGTGCTCATCGAGTGCCTCACCGACAACCGCAACCGCGCCGCCTCCGAGGTCCGCGTCGCCATGACCCGCAACGGCGGCTCCATGGCGGACCCGGGTTCGGTGTCGTACCTGTTCAACCGCAAGGGCGTGGTGATCGTCCCCAAGGGTGAGCTGTCCGAGGACGACGTGCTCGGCGCCGTGCTCGACGCCGGTGCCGAGGAGGTCAACGACCTCGGCGAGACCTTCGAGGTCATCAGCGAGGCCACCGACATGGTCGCGGTCCGCACCGCCCTCCAGGACGCCGGCATCGACTACGACTCCGCCGAGGCCAACTTCGTCCCGACCATGCAGGTCGAGCTGGACGAGGACGGCGCGAGGAAGATCTTCAAGCTCATCGACGCGCTCGAGGACAGCGACGACGTGCAGAACGTCTTCGCCAACTTCGACGTGAGCGACGAGATCATGGAGAAGGTCGACGCGTAACGCGCACGGCTGCTCACGGGCCGACGGGACATCACCCGTCGGCCCGTCGCGTTGCCGGGCGCCGGCTGCCCGGGCGGTGGGTGCGGGGCGTTGTCGGTGGCACCCGATAGCCTGCACGAACAGGCCGTCGAATGGAGGGGGCGCGGTGCGCGTACTGGGGGTGGACCCCGGGCTGACCCGGTGCGGTGTCGGTGTCGTGGAGGGGGTCGCCGGCCGCCCGCTCACGATGCTCGGCGTCGGCGTCGTACGAACACCCGCGGACGCCGACCTCAGCCACCGGCTGCTCGGTGTCGAGCAGGGCATCGAGCAGTGGCTGGACGAGCACCGGCCCGAGTTCGTCGCCGTGGAACGCGTCTTCAGCCAGCACAACGTACGCACGGTCATGGGCACCGCCCAGGCCAGCGCCGTCGCCATGCTGTGCGCCGCCCGGCGCGGCATCCCCGTCGCCCTGCACACCCCCAGCGAGGTCAAGGCCGCCGTCACCGGCAGCGGACGCGCCGACAAGGCCCAGGTGGGCGCCATGGTCACCCGGCTGCTCCGGCTGTCGGCGCCGCCCAGGCCCGCCGACGCCGCCGACGCCCTCGCGCTCGCCATCTGCCACATCTGGCGCGCTCCCGCGCAGAACCGGCTCCAGCAGGCCGTCGCCCTGCACACCGCCCACGCAACGAAAGGCCGTACGGCATGATCGCCTTCGTCAGCGGCACGGTCGCCGCACTCGCCCCCGACACAGCGGTCGTCGAGGTCGGGGGCGTCGGCATGGCCGTCCAGTGCACGCCGAACACCCTCTCGACGCTCCGCATCGGCCAGCCGGCCAGACTGCACACCTCCCTCGTCGTCCGCGAGGACTCGCTCACCCTCTACGGCTTCGCCGACGACGACGAACGCCAGACCTTCGAGCTGCTCCAGACCGCGAGCGGGGTCGGCCCCCGCCTCGCGCAGGCGATGCTCGCCGTGCACACCCCGGACGCCCTGCGCCGCGCGGTCGCCACCGGCGACGAGAAAGCCCTCACGGCCGTCCCCGGCATCGGCAGGAAGGGCGCCCAGAAACTGCTGCTGGAGCTGAAGGACCGGCTCGGCGAGCCGGTCGGCGCCCCCGCCGTCGGCGCGCCCGCCGGCCAGGGCTGGCGCGACCAGCTGCACGCGGCCCTGCTCGGCCTCGGCTACGCCACCCGCGAGGCCGACGAGGCGGTCGCCGCCGTCGTGCCCCAGGCCGAGGCCGCCGAGGGCACCCCCGAGGTGGGCCGGCTGCTGAAGGCCGCCCTCCAGACGCTGAACCGAGCCCGCTGACCGAGACCGTCGTAAGGCACACACATGAACTGGGACGACCCGACCGGCACCTCCGCCCCCGACCGGCTGGTGGGCCCGGTCGCCGACCGGGAGGACCAGGCCGTCGAGGCCGCCCTGCGCCCCAAGGACCTCGGTGAGTTCATCGGCCAGGAGAAGGTCCGCGAACAGCTCGACCTGGTGCTGCGCGCCGCACGCGCGCGCGGGGCCACCGCCGACCACGTCCTGCTCTCGGGCGCGCCCGGCCTCGGCAAGACCACCCTGTCGATGATCATCGCTGCCGAGATGGGCGCCCCCATCCGCATCACGTCGGGCCCCGCCATCCAGCACGCCGGCGACCTCGCCGCGATCCTGTCCTCCCTCCAGGAGGGCGAGGTGCTCTTCCTCGACGAGATCCACCGCATGTCCCGGCCCGCCGAGGAGATGCTGTACATGGCCATGGAGGACTTCCGCGTCGACGTCATCGTCGGCAAGGGCCCCGGCGCCACCGCGATCCCGCTGGAACTGCCCCCCTTCACGCTGGTCGGCGCCACCACCCGCGCGGGCCTGCTGCCGCCCCCGCTGCGCGACCGCTTCGGCTTCACCGCGCACATGGAGTTCTACGAGCCGCACGAACTGGAGCGCGTCGTGCACCGCTCGGCGAACCTGCTGGAGGTCGAGATCGACCCGGCCGGCGCCGCGGAGATCGCCGGCCGCTCCCGCGGAACGCCCCGCATCGCCAACCGCCTGCTGCGCCGCGTCCGCGACTACGCGCAGGTCAAGGCCGACGGCGTCGTCACCCGCGACATCGCAGCCGCCGCCCTCGCGGTGTACGAGGTCGACGCGCGCGGTCTGGACCGGCTCGACCGCGCCGTCCTGCAGGCCCTGCTGAAGCTGTTCGGCGGCGGCCCGGTCGGTCTGTCGACGCTCGCGGTCGCGGTGGGGGAGGAGCGGGAGACGGTGGAGGAGGTGGCCGAACCGTTCCTGGTCCGGGAGGGCCTGCTCGCCCGGACCCCGCGCGGCCGGGTCGCCACCCCCGCCGCCTGGGCCCACCTCGGCCTCACCCCGCCCCGCTCGGCTCCCGGCGGGGCCGGGGGAAGCGCTCAGCAGAACCTGTTCGGGGCGTGACGGCGGCCTGACGCCCGGCCGGGAGGCGGCCCCTCCGTTGCCGGCCCGCCGGGCCGTCGCCCGCCCGGGGGCGGCCGGGCGCCCGCCCGATGACCACGTGATGCCTCGGTGACGGCAGGGACATTGGCCGCGGCAGGAACCCAGGTGCCATGCTGAGCGTTGTTCCATGCGCGCGGACTCGCTTAGACTCCGCCGATGCCGCCCTTGCGGGTGGCGCCGACCACACCCCCGTCCCAATGGCCGCTGTCCGTCGCGGTCGCGCGAAGGAAACCCCGTCCCGTGAATACCTTGACCCTTCTCCCCTTCATCGTGCTCATCGCGGCCATGTTCCTGATGACCCGCTCGGCCAAGAAGAAGCAGCAGCAGGCCGCCCAGATGCGGAACGAGATGCAGCCCGGCTCCGGTGTCCGCACGATTGGGGGAATCTACGCGACGGTCAAGGAAGTCAACGAGGAGACGGTCCTCCTCGACGCCGGCCCCGGCGTGGACCTGCTGTTCGCGAAGAACGCCATCGGCGCCGTCCTCTCCGACGACGAGTACAACCGCATCGTCCACGGCGTCGAGCACGACCTGAAGTCCGACGCCGCCGTCGTTCCGGACGACGCGTCCTCCCTCACCGAGACCGACGAGACCGACGGGCCCGCCGCTGCCGCCGCCTCCGACGACAAGATCGACCTCGGTAAGAAGGACGCCGCCGAGCGCGGGGACGACGCGATCCGGGCCGCGGAGGACGCGGCCCAGGCCGCCGAGGCCAGGACGGACGACGAGCCGAAGAAGACCGACGGCGACTCCGGCACGAAGTAGTCACGCCCCGGGACGCGCGGCGGGGGCACCACCAGCCCCGCCCCGCTCACCCCGGGCGCGGCTGTCTCGCACGGGAGCCCGACACCATGTCATGGCCGACCGCGCCGACCGGGCGCGGGGCGGCCCGAGAGGGAGTACGAGAAGGTGGCAGCACCTAAGAGGGGCCGGAGCGCGAGCGCCCAGAGCAAGCCAGGGCGCTCGCTGGTCCTCATCCTGATCGCCATCGTGGCGCTCACCGGAGGGATGTTCGCCTCCGGGCACACCACTCCGCGTCTCGGTATCGACCTCGCCGGTGGTACGAGCATCACGCTCAAGGCGAAGGCCGACCAGGGGTCCGCGATCAACAAGGCCAACATGGACACCGCGGTCGACATCATGAACCGCCGTGTCAACGGTCTCGGCGTCTCCGAGGCGGAGGTGCAGACCCAGGGGACCGACAACATCATCGTCAACATCCCCAAGGGCACCAACTCCGCGGAGGCCCAGAAGCAGGTCGGCACCACCGCCAAGCTGTACTTCCGCCCGGTCCTGGCCAGCGAGCCCAGCGGCGCGGCCGCGCAGAGCCCCTCGCCGAGCGCCTCCTCCGGCGGCAGCTCCTCGCCCAAGCCGGGCGCGAGCCCCTCGGGCAGTGCCTCCCCGCAGCAGGCGACGTCCGGCTCCGCGTCCCCCACGGGCACCGCGACCTCCCAGGGCCGCGCCGTCACCGACGCGCTCAAGGCCGGCTCCACCCCCTCGCCGAGCGGCTCCGCCTCCGGCAGCGCCACACCGTCCGCCACTCCCTCGGCCCCGTCGAGCGGCAAGCCCTCCGGCGACACCGCGCTCCAGGCCCGGTACGCCGCGCTGAACTGCGCCAAGCCCGCAGACCGCGCCAACGCCGGCAAGGACGCCAAGCCCGGCAAGCCCACCGTGGCCTGCGGCGAGAACGACGGCAGCTGGTTCAAGTACCTGCTCGGCCCGGCCGCCGTGGACGGCACCGAGGTGAAGAAGGCCCAGGCCGTCTTCGACACCCAGGGCGCCGCCGGCTGGCAGGTCCAGATGACCTTCACCTCCGGCGGGGGCAAGAAGTTCGCGGACATCACCGGTGAGCTGGCCAAGAACCAGTCCCCGCAGAACGAGTTCGGCATCGTCCTGGACGGCCAGGTCGTCTCCAGCCCGTTCGTGCAGCGGGCCATCACCGGCGGCCAGGCGGAGATCTCCGGCAGCTTCAAGCAGGAGGAGGCCCAGAACCTCGCCAACATGCTGTCGTACGGCGCCCTCCCGCTCTCCTTCCGGGAGGAGTCCGTCACCACCGTCACCGCCGCGCTCGGCGGTGAGCAGCTGCACGCCGGTCTGCTCGCCGGCGCCATCGGTCTGGCGCTGGTCGTGATCTACCTGGTGGTGTACTACCGCGGCCTGTCCCTCGTGGCCATGGCCTCCCTGGTGGTCTCCGCGATCCTCACCTACGTGATCATGTCGCTGCTCGGCCCGGCCATCGGCTTCGCGCTGAACCTGCCGGCGGTCTGCGGTGCCATCGTCGCGATCGGTATCACCGCGGACTCGTTCATCGTGTACTTCGAACGCATCCGTGACGAGATCCGCGAGGGCCGCTCGCTGCGCCCCGCCGTGGAGCGGGCCTGGCCGCGCGCCCGGCGCACCATCCTGGTCTCCGACTTCGTGTCCTTCCTCGCCGCCGCGGTGCTGTTCATCGTCACCGTCGGCAAGGTGCAGGGCTTCGCCTTCACGCTCGGCCTGACCACCCTGCTCGACGTGGTCGTCGTCTTCCTCTTCACCAAGCCGCTCATGACGCTGCTCGCCCGCCGCAAGTTCTTCGCGGACGGCCACAAGTGGTCCGGACTCGACCCGAAGGGCCTGGGCGCCAAGCCGCCGCTGCGCCGCACCCGCCGTCCCGCCGGTCCCGCCGGCCACCCTGTCGACCCGAAGGAGGCATGAGCGATGTCGAAACTCGGCAACCTCGGCGCTCGACTGCACCGCGGCGAGATCAGCTACGACTTCGTCGGCAAGCGCAAGATCTGGTACGGCGTCTCGATCCTCATCACCATCACGGCCATCGTCGGCCTGGCGGTGCGCGGCCTGAACATGGGCATCGAGTTCCAGGGCGGCGCGGTCTTCACCACGCCGACCAAGATGAGCACCTCGGTCGCCCAGGCCGAGGGATACGCCAGGGAGGCCTCCGGCCACGAGGCGATCGTGCAGAAGCTCGGCAACGGCAGCCTGCGCATCCAGATCGCCGGCATCGAGACCGACCAGTCCGACCGGATCAAGAAGGATCTGGCGAAGGACCTGAACCTGGACCCCGAGAAGCTCGCCGCCGACCTGGTCGGCCCGAGCTGGGGTGAGCAGATCGCCAACAAGGCCTGGGAGGGCCTGGCGATCTTCATGGTCCTCGTCGTGATCTACCTGGCGATCGCCTTCGAGTGGCGCATGGCCATCGCGGCGCTGGTCGCGCTGATCCACGACATCACCATCACGACCGGTATCTACGCCCTGGTCGGCTTCGAGGTCACGCCCGGCACCGTCATCGGCCTGCTGACCATCCTCGGTTACTCGCTCTACGACACGGTCGTCGTCTTCGACAGCCTCAAGGAGCAGACCAGGGACATCACCAAGCAGACCCGCTGGACCTACAGCGACATCGCCAACCGGTCGATCAACGGCACCCTGGTCCGCTCCATCAACACCACGGTCGTCGCCCTGCTGCCGGTCGCCGGTCTGCTCTTCATCGGCGGCGGCTTCCTCGGCGCGGGCACGCTCAACGACATCTCGCTGTCGCTGTTCGTCGGTCTCGCGGCCGGCGCCTACTCCTCGATCTTCATCGCCACCCCGCTCGTCGCCGACCTCAAGGAGCGCGAGCCGGCGATGAAGGCCCTCACCAAGCGGGTCCTGGCCAAGCGCGCCCAGGCCGCGGCCGGCGGGGACCTCGGGGAGACCCCCGCCACCCCGGGCGACGACGCCGACGACGCCACCCCGGCCGTCGTGGGCCCGCGCAACCAGCCCGCCTCCCGCGGCCGGGGCCGCGGCCGGACCCCGGGGAAGCGCCGATGACCGAGCTCGCGGGCATCTCGACGCTGCTGCTCAGCCGCATCCGTGACGTCGCCGACTACCCGGAGCCGGGTGTGATGTTCAAGGACATCACCCCGCTCCTGGCCGACCCGGCGGCCTTCGCGGCGCTCACCGACGCCCTCGCCGGGATCGCCACCGGCACCGGCGCGACCAAGGTGATCGGGCTGGAGGCCCGGGGCTTCATCCTCGGCGCCCCGGTCGCCGTCCGCGCGGGACTGGGCTTCATCCCGGTCCGCAAGGCCGGCAAGCTCCCTGGAGCCACTCTGCGCCAGGCGTACGACCTGGAGTACGGCTCGGCCGAGATCGAGGTGCACGCCGAGGACCTGGCCTCCGGAGACCGCGTCCTGATCGTGGACGACGTCCTGGCCACCGGCGGCACCGCCGAGGCAGCGGTCCAGCTCGTCCACCGCGCCGGCGCCGAGGTCTGCGGGGTCGCCGTACTGATGGAGCTGGGCTTCCTCGACGGCCGCGCCCGTCTGGAGACGGCCCTGGGCGGCGCGCCGGTGGAGGCGCTCCTGCGGATCTGACCGGCCCGCACGCCGAACGGCCGCCCCGGCGCCACCGGGGCGGCCGTCGCCGTACCGGGCGCCCGGCGTGACACCCCGGGGGCCGCCCGGGGGACGGCCGTGGAATCCACCGGCGGCTCCGTCCGTTGCACGGGTAGACGGTCCTCACAGCGGCCTGGAGGCGATGACCGGGCGCGGGATGGCTACCATGGGATGTCCGGAGCCTGACCGGGGGACCCGGATCGCGCACGAGGAGCCCTCTTGCCAGACGAGGCCCAGCCACTGACCGCTGCCAAGCCCGAGCCCGCCTCGGCACCCGGGGCGAAGCCCGCGCCGGACGCGTCGCAGGTGAAGAACGACGCCCGCGGGCCGGTCGAGCACGCCCAGTCCGCGCCCGTCGAGAAGAGCTCCGAGGCCTCGCGTCCCAAGCCCGCCCCCGCGGAGCGCCCGGCACAGCCGCCGGTGGTGCGCCAGCCCCCGACCCCGTCGGCCCGCACCGGCTCCTCCAATCGTGTCCGGGCCCGCCTGGCCCGCCTCGGCGTCCAGCGCGCGAACCCGTACAACCCGGTTCTCGAGCCGCTGCTGCGGATAGTGCGGAGCAACGACCCCAAGATCGAGAACTCCACGCTCCGCCAGATCGAGCGCGCCTACCAGGTCGCCGAGCGCTGGCACCGCGGCCAGAAGCGCAAGAGCGGCGACCCGTACATCACGCACCCGCTCGCCGTCACCACCATCCTGGCCGAGCTGGGCATGGACCCGGCCACGCTGATGGCCGGGCTGCTGCACGACACCGTCGAGGACACCGAGTACGGCCTCGACCAGCTGCGCCGCGACTTCGGCGACACCGTCGCCCTGCTCGTCGACGGCGTCACCAAGCTGGACAAGGTCAAGTTCGGTGAGGCCGCGCAGGCCGAGACCGTGCGCAAGATGGTCGTCGCCATGGCCAAGGACCCCCGCGTCCTGGTCATCAAGCTCGCCGACCGCCTGCACAACATGCGCACCATGCGTTACCTCAAGCGTGAGAAGCAGGAGAAGAAGGCGCGCGAGACGCTGGAGATCTACGCGCCGCTCGCCCACCGCCTCGGCATGAACACCATCAAGTGGGAGCTGGAGGACCTCGCGTTCGCGATCCTCTACCCCAAGATGTACGACGAGATCGTACGGCTGGTGGCCGAGCGGGCGCCGAAGCGTGACGAGTACCTCGCCATAGTGACCGACGAGGTCCAGGCCGACCTGCGCGCCGCCCGCATCAAGGCGACCGTCACCGGCCGCCCGAAGCACTACTACAGCGTCTACCAGAAGATGATCGTGCGGGGCCGCGACTTCGCCGAGATCTACGACCTGGTCGGCATCCGCGTCCTCGTCGACACGGTCCGCGACTGCTACGCCGCCCTCGGCACCGTCCACGCGCGATGGAACCCGGTCCCCGGCCGGTTCAAGGACTACATCGCGATGCCCAAGTTCAACATGTACCAGTCGCTGCACACGACGGTCATCGGGCCCAACGGCAAGCCGGTCGAACTCCAGATCCGCACGTTCGACATGCACCGCCGCGCCGAGTACGGCATCGCCGCGCACTGGAAGTACAAGCAGGAGGCCGTCGCCGGTGCCTCCAAGGTGCGTTCCGACGCGCCCCGCAGCACCGGCAAGGACGACCACCTCAACGACATGGCGTGGCTGCGACAGCTGCTGGACTGGCAGAAGGAGACCGAGGACCCGGGCGAGTTCCTGGAGTCCCTGCGCTTCGACCTGTCGCGCAACGAGGTCTTCGTCTTCACGCCGAAGGGCGACGTCATCGCCCTCCCGGCGGGCGCCACACCGGTCGACTTCTCCTACGCCGTCCACACCGAGGTCGGCCACCGCACCATAGGAGCGCGGGTCAACGGCCGCCTCGTACCGCTCGAGTCCACCCTGGACAACGGCGACCTGGTGGAGGTCTTCACCTCCAAGGCGGTCGGCGCCGGCCCGTCCCGTGACTGGCTCGGCTTCGTCAAGTCGCCACGGGCACGCAACAAGATCCGCGCCTGGTTCTCCAAGGAACGCCGCGACGAGGCCATCGAGCACGGCAAGGACGCCATCGTGCGGGCCATGCGCAAGCAGAACCTGCCGATCCAGCGCATCCTCACCGGCGACTCCCTCGTCACGCTCGCCCACGAGATGCGGTACTCGGACATCTCCGCGCTGTACGCGGCGATCGGCGAGGGCCATGTCTCCGCGCAGAACATCGTCCAGAAGCTGGTGCAGGCCCTGGGCGGCGAGGAGGCCGCCACCGAGGAGATCGACGAGTCGGTCCCGCCGGCGCGCGGACGCAGCCGCAAACGCCGCTCCAGCGCCGACCCGGGCGTCGTCGTCAAGGGCGTCGACGACGTGTGGGTCAAGCTGGCCCGCTGCTGCACGCCGGTCCCCGGCGACCCGATCATCGGGTTCGTCACGCGCGGCAGCGGTGTCTCGGTGCACCGCAGCGACTGTGTCAACATCGACTCGCTCTCCCGCGAGCCGGAGCGCATCCTCGACGTCGAGTGGGCCCCCACCCAGTCCTCGGTCTTCCTGGTCGCCATCCAGGTCGAGGCGCTGGACCGTTCACGCCTGCTGTCGGACGTCACCCGCGTCCTCTCCGACCAGCACGTCAACATCCTCTCCGCGGCCGTGCAGACCTCCCGTGACCGGGTCGCCACCTCCCGCTTCACCTTCGAGATGGGCGACCCCAAGCACCTCGGTCACGTCCTGAAGGCCGTCCGCGGCGTGGAGGGCGTGTACGACGTGTACCGCGTGACCTCAGGACGCAGCCGGTCGTAGCCACATGCGAAAGGGCCCCGTACGCGCGTACGGGGCCCTTTCGCGCAAGCGGCGGGGGATCAGCCGCCGAACTCCTGCAAGCCCTTCAGGGCCTGCTCCAGCAGGGCCTGGCGGCCTTCCAGCTCACGCTGCAGCTTGTCGGCCCTGGCGTTGTTGCCCTGGGCGCGCGCCTGCTCGATCTGCGCCCCCAGCTTGTCCACGGCGGCCTGGAGCTGACCCGTCAGACCCTCGGCGCGCGCGCGTGCCTCCGGGTTCGTCCGGCGCCACTCGGCCTCCTCGGCCTCCTGGATCGCCCGCTCGACGGCGTGCATCCGCCCCTCGACCTTCGGCCGCGCGTCCCGCGGGACGTGGCCGATGGCCTCCCAGCGTTCGTTGATCGAGCGGAACGCGGCCCGGGTGGCCTTCAGGTCCTGGATCGGCAGGAGCTTCTCGGCCTCCTCGGCCAGCTCCTCCTTCAGTTTCAGGTTCTCCGACTGCTCCGCGTCCCGCTCGGCGAACACCGAGCTGCGGGCCGCGAAGAAGACGTCCTGGGCGCCGCGGAAGCGGTTCCACAGGTCGTCCTCGTGCTCGCGCTGGGCGCGGCCCGCGGCCTTCCACTCCGCCATCAGCTCGCGGTAACGGGCCGCCGTCGGACCCCAGTCCGCCGAACCCGACAGCGCCTCCGCCTCGGCGACCAGCCGCTCCTTGACGCGGCGGGCCTCCTCGCGCTGCGCGTCCAGCTGCGCGAAGTGCGCCTTGCGGCGCTTGGAGAACGCCGACCGGGCGTGCGAGAAGCGGTGCCACAGCTCGTCGTCGGACTTGCGGTCCAGACGCGGCAGGCCCTTCCAGGTGTCCACCAGCGCCCGCAGCCGCTCACCGGCGGCCCGCCACTGGTCGGACTGCGCCAGCTCCTCCGCCTCGGCGACCAGCGCCTCCTTGGCATGGCGGGCCTCGTCGGACTGCTTGGCGCGCTGCGCCTTGCGCTCCTGGCGGCGCGCCTCGACGGTCTCCACCAGCTTGTCCAGCCGCGTGCGCAGTGCGTCCAGGTCGCCGACCGCGTGGTGCGCGTCCACCTGCTCGCGCAGGTGACCGATCGCGGTCTGGGCGTCCTTCGACGACAGGTCGGTGGTCCGCACCCGCTTCTCGAGGAGGCCGATCTCGACAACCAGGCCCTCGTACTTGCGCTCGAAGTAGGCAAGCGCCTCCTCGGGGGAGCCGGCCGCCCAGGAGCCGACGACCTGCTCGCCGTCGGCCGTACGCACGTACACGGTCCCCGTCTCGTCGACGCGTCCCCACGGGTCGCTGCTCACAGCGCCTCCTCCACATGATGCCTGCGGGGGGCCTCAGCACCCCCGGGCATCGTCCACAGTTTCGTCACGGCCAACATAGGCGACCGGCGGGTGACCTGTCCGCATCCAGCGCGACCGAAATTCCGCAGTCGGCCGTCCCGCGCCGCCCCGGCCGTCAGGACTTCGTCACCGTCGCCTTGTCGATCACCACGGTGGCGTTCGGGGCGGTGTTGCCGGTGCTCGGGTCGGCCGGCTGGCTGCCGGCCGCGGCGATCTTCGTGAGCACCTTCATGCCCGATGCGGACACCGTGCCGAACGGGGTGTAGCTGGGCGGCAGCGGGGTGTCCTTGTAGACGAGGAAGAACTGGCTGCCGCCGGTGTGCTTCTGTCCGGTGTTGGCCATCGCGACCGTGCCCGCCGGGTAGGTGCCGCCCTTGAGGACCTTGTCCTTCAGATTCTCGTCCGGGAGGGTGTAGCCCGGCCCGCCCATCCCCGAGCCCTGGGGGTCGCCGCACTGGAGGACGAAGATCTGCTCGGTGGTGAGCCGGTGGCACTTGGTGTGGTCGAAGTAGCCCTTGCCCGCCAGGAAGTCGAACGAGTTCACCGTGTGCGGGGCCGCCGCCGTCTTCAGCGCGATGTCGATGTCACCGCACGTCGTCGCGAGCTTCATCGAGTACTTCGCCGACGTGTCGATCGTCATCGCCGGCTCCTTCTTCCAGCTGAGCTTCTTCACCGAGCCGGCCGCCGGCTTCCCGCACGGGTCGGGCGCCTTGCTGGTGGGCGTCGCGCTCGGCGTGGTGCCGGCGTTCGCGTTCGTCTTCTTGCCGTCGTCCTTCAGGACCCCGGTCGTGTACAGCGCGACACTGCCGATCACGACCACGCCCAGGACCGACGCGATCACGGAGTTGCGCAGACGGGCCTTGCGCCGCGCCTGGGTGCGCCGCTGCTGCTGCCGCAAGAACTTCTCCCGGGCGAGCTGACGCCGCCGCTGCTCCTGGCTGACCACCGGGTTATCTCCTCATGCGTGTCGTGGCGGGCGGTACGCGTGCGTCCTCGTGAGCCGACCGCGGTGTGTAGCCCCGTACCGTATATGGGTTCGCTGAGGAAACGGCAGCGCCGGTAGGCTTCTGACCGCAGCCGAAGCACCCGTGACCGACACAACGAAGGACGATCGTGCTCATTGCCGGGTTCCCCGCCGGGGCCTGGGGGACGAACTGTTATCTCGTCGCCCCCGCCGCCGGTGCGGAGTGCGTGATCATCGACCCCGGCCACCAGGCCGCCGAAGGCGTCGCGGAAGCACTGCGCAAGCATCGGCTCAAGCCCGTCGCCGTCGTCCTCACCCACGGCCACATCGACCACGTGGCCTCCGTCGTCCCCGTCTGCGGGGCGCACGACGTACCGGCCTGGATCCACCCCGAGGACCGGTACATGATGAGCGACCCCGAGAAGGCGCTCGGCCGCTCCATCGGCATGCCGCTGATGGGAGAGCTGACCGTGGGGGAGCCGGACGACGTCAGGGAGCTGAGCGACGGCGCCACCCTCGAACTGGCGGGCCTGGAGTTCTCCGTCGCGCACGCGCCCGGCCATACCAAGGGGTCGGTGACCTTCCGGATGCCCGAGAGCGCCGACATCCCGTCGGTGTTCTTCTCCGGGGACCTGCTGTTCGCCGGCTCCATCGGACGCACCGACCTGCCGGGCGGATCCATGACGGACATGCTCGAGTCGCTGGCCCGCGTGTGCCTGCCGCTCGACGACTCCACCGTGGTGCTGTCCGGACACGGCCCCCAGACGACCATCGGCCAGGAGCGCGCCACCAATCCCCATCTGCGGCAGGTGGCGGCCGGCCAGGGAGCCTCCCCGGCCCCCCGACGAGGAATGTGACGAGAGACCCTCAGTGAGCACCTTCAAGGCCCCCAGGGGCACCTACGACCTGATCCCGCCGGACTCGGCCAGGTACCTGGCCGTCCGCGAGGCGATCGCCGCCCCGCTGCGCACCGCCGGCTACGGCTACATCGAGACGCCCGGGTTCGAGAACGTCGAGCTGTTCGCGCGCGGTGTCGGCGAGTCCACGGACATCGTGACCAAGGAGATGTACGCCTTCGAGACCAAGGGCGGCGACCGGCTCGCCCTGCGCCCCGAGGGCACCGCCTCCGTGCTGCGCGCGGCCCTGGAGGCCGGCCTGCACAAGGCGGGCAACCTCCCCGTCAAGCTCTGGTACTCCGGCTCGTACTACCGCTACGAGCGCCCCCAGAAGGGCCGTTACCGGCACTTCTCCCAGGTGGGTGCCGAGGCGCTCGGCGCGGAGGACCCGGCCGTCGACGCCGAGCTGATCATCCTGGCCGACCAGGCGTACCGCTCGCTGGGCCTGCGTGACTTCCGCATCCTGCTGAACAGCCTGGGCGACAAGGAGTGCCGCCCCGTCTACCGGACCGCGCTGCAGGAGTTCCTGTACGGCCTGGACCTGGACGAGGACACGCGCCGCCGCATCGAGATCAACCCCCTGCGGGTCCTCGACGACAAGCGCGAGTCGGTGCAGAAGCAGCTGACGGGCGCCCCGCTGCTGCGTGACTTCCTGTGCGACGCGTGCAAGGCGTACCACGAGGAGGTCCGCGAGCTGATCACCACCGCGGGCGTCTCCTTCGAGGACGACCCGAAGCTGGTGCGCGGCCTGGACTACTACACGCGCACCACCTTCGAGTTCGTGCATGACGGGCTCGGCTCGCAGTCCGCGGTGGGCGGCGGCGGCCGGTACGACGGCCTGTCCGAGATGATCGGCGGCCCCGCCCTGCCGTCCGTCGGCTGGGCCCTGGGCGTCGACCGCACGGTCCTCGCGCTGGAGGCCGAGGGAGTGCGGCTGGACCTGCCCTCCGCGACCAGCGTCTTCGCGGTCCCGCTCGGCGAGGAGGCCCGCCGGGTGCTGTTCGCCAAGGTCACCGAGTTGCGCAAGGTCGGCATCGCGGCGGACTTCGCGTACGGCGGCAAGGGCCTGAAGGGCGCCATGAAGAACGCCAACCGCTCGGGCGCCCGCTACGCCGTCGTCGCCGGCGAGCGCGACCTCGCCGAGGGCGTCGTCCAGCTGAAGGACATGGAGTCCGGTGAGCAGACGGCGATCGGCGTGAACGAGATCGTGGCCGAACTGGAGTCCCGGCTCGGTTAGGCCCTCTCGTTCGGATCATGCCGGGCTCGCGGGCCCTGGCACCGCGCCTCGCCGCGTTGTCGTCGGTTGCCATGGCTCCGCCATGGCGCCCTCCTCCGCCGTGCGATGCACGGCACCAGGACCCGCTCCCTGGTCCGGCCCGATCCGGACGAAAGACCCTAGCCGCACCCGCGCGCGTGGGCGCCGGACGCTCCTGGCAGGGGGCGTCCGGCGCCTTCGTCGTACCAGCATCCTTATGCGGAGCGAACGGTGCGCACCGCGCGCGTGCGGCACAATGGCCCCTGCCCGAAGCAGGTCCGACTCTCAAGTGACGGAATCGGCGTGATGAGCAAGACGACAGTCAACGACGTCTCCACGGCTCCCGGTCCCGGGCGCGCCGCCGACGCCCCACGCACCGTGGGCGGCAGCCGCGCCCTCGCCCTGCTGCTGGTGATCACCGGCGCGGCCGGACTGCTGGCCGCCTGGGTCATCACGATCGACAAGTTCAAGCTCCTGGAAGCCAAGGTCGAGGGCAAGACCTTTACCCCCGGGTGCAGCCTGAACCCGGTCGTCTCCTGCGGCAGCGTGATGGAGAGCAAGCAGGCCGCCGCGTTCGGCTTCCCCAACCCGATGCTCGGCCTGGTCTGCTACGGCATCGTCGTCTGCGTCGGCATGAGCCTGCTGGCCGGCGCCCGCTTCCCGCGCTGGTACTGGCTGACCCTGAACGCCGGCACGCTCTTCGGCGTGGCCTTCTGCACCTGGCTCCAGTTCCAGTCCCTGTACCGGATCAACGCCCTGTGCCTGTGGTGCTCGCTGGCCTGGGTCGCCACGATCGTCATGTTCTGGTACGTCACCTCGTTCAACGTCCGCAACGGCTTCCTGCCGGCCCCGCGCCCGCTGAAGTCCTTCTTCGGCGAGTTCACCTGGGTGCTGCCGGTCCTGCACGTCGGCATCATCGGCATGCTGGTGCTGACCCGCTGGTGGGACTTCTGGACCAGCTGACGGCGGTTCCCGCGTTGTCAGTGCCGTGTTCTAGGGTTTTGACGTGGAACCCGACCTTTTCACCGCCGCGGCGGAAGAACGCCAGGAGAAGGACCCGGCAGGCAGCCCCCTGGCCGTGCGCATGCGCCCGCGCACGCTGGACGAGGTCGTGGGCCAGCAGCATCTGCTGAAACCCGGCTCGCCGCTGCGCCGGCTGGTGGGCGAGGGCTCCGGCGGCCCCGCCGGGCCCTCCTCGGTGGTCCTGTGGGGCCCGCCCGGCACCGGCAAGACGACCCTGGCCTACGTCGTGTCGAAGGCGACCGACAAGCGGTTCGTGGAGCTGTCCGCGATCACCGCGGGTGTCAAGGAGGTCCGCGCGGTCATCGACGGTGCCCGCCGTGCCGTCGGTGGCTTCGGCAAGGAGACCGTCCTCTTCCTGGACGAGATCCACCGCTTCAGCAAGGCCCAGCAGGACTCGCTCCTGCCGGCCGTGGAGAACCGCTGGGTGACCCTGATCGCGGCCACGACGGAGAACCCGTACTTCTCGGTGATCTCCCCGCTGCTCTCCCGCTCCCTGCTCCTGACGCTGGAACCGCTCACCGACGACGACGTCCGCGGGCTGCTCCGCCGGGCCCTCGCCGACGAGCGCGGCCTGAAGAACGCCGTCGGCCTGCCCGCGGACACCGAGGAGCACCTGCTGCGGATCGCCGGCGGTGACGCCCGCCGCGCCCTGACCGCCCTGGAGGCCGCCGCCGGGGCCGCGCTGGCCCAGGGCGAGAGCGAGATCAGCCTGCGGACGCTGGAGCAGACCGTCGACCGCGCCGCGGTGAAGTACGACCGCGAAGGCGACCAGCACTACGACGTCGCCAGCGCCCTCATCAAGTCCATCCGCGGCTCCGACGTCGACGCGGCCCTGCACTACCTGGCCCGCATGATCGAGGCCGGCGAGGACCCCCGGTTCATCGCCCGCCGGCTGATGATCTCCGCCAGCGAGGACATCGGCCTCGCCGACCCGAACGCGCTGCCCGTCGCCGTCGCCGCCGCCCAGGCCGTCGCCATGATCGGTTTCCCCGAGGCCGCGCTCACCCTCAGCCACGCCACGATCGCCCTGGCCCTCGCCCCCAAGTCCAACAGCGCGACCACCGCGATCGCCGCCGCGAGGGAGGACGTACGCAAGGGTCTGGCCGGCCCGGTCCCGCCCCACCTGCGCGACGGGCACTACAAGGGCGCCGCCGACCTCGGCCACGCGCAGGGGTACGTGTACCCGCACGACCTGCCCGAGGGCATCGCCCGGCAGCAGTACGCCCCGGACGCCCTGCGGGACCGCGCGTACTACACGCCCAGCCGGCACGGCGCCGAGGCCCGGTACGCGGACGCGGTCGAGTGGACCCGCGAACACCTCGGTCGCAAGCGGCCCTGACCACCCTGTAGACTGCTCCGAAGTGCTGACTCCCGTGCCGTCAGAGCGGGAGAGCCAGCCGGAGATCCGGTCCCTCGCGGACCGGCTCCAGGAGCGTCGCGCACCGTCGAACGGTGTCGCGGGCAGCCCACCACCACCCGGAGTTCCGGGACGGTCGGTGGGCCACTCGCGTGCTGCACGTATGTGCCCAGACCAGGGAAGCGGCTGCCCGACAGGTCCCCTGCGGACCCGGCGGGTTCTCCCGGCTGCGGATGCGACCTCCCTAAACGCTGACAAGCCGGAATTTCACGAAAAGAGACACAGACAGTGGCGAACCAGTCCCGCCCCAAGGTCAAGAAGTCGCGTGCCCTCGGCATCGCTCTGACCCCGAAGGCCGTCAAGTACTTCGAGGCCCGCCCCTACCCGCCGGGTGAGCACGGCCGTGGCCGCAAGCAGAACTCGGACTACAAGGTCCGTCTGCTGGAGAAGCAGCGTCTGCGCGCGCAGTACGACGTGTCCGAGCGTCAGCTCGTCCGCGCCTACGAGCGTGCCTCCAAGGTCCAGGGCAAGACCGGTGAGGCCCTGATCATCGAGCTCGAGCGCCGTCTCGACGCGCTGGTCCTGCGTTCGGGCATCGCCCGCACGATCTACCAGGCCCGCCAGATGGTCGTCCACGGCCACATCCAGGTCAACGGCCAGAAGGTCGACAAGCCGTCCTTCCGTGTCCGCCCGGACGACGTCGTGCAGGTCCGCGACCGCTCCAAGGACAAGACGCTCTTCCAGGTCGCCCGTGAGGGTGGCTTCGCCCCCGACGGCGAGACCCCGCGCTACCTTCAGGTGAACCTCCGCGCCCTGGCCTTCCGCCTGGACCGCGAGCCGAACCGCAAGGAGATCCCGGTGATCTGCGACGAGCAGCTCGTCGTCGAGTACTACGCCCGCTGACCCCAGCCCCGGCGTAACTCTCAGCCCGCCGTCTCCCCGCCCTTCCGGGTGGGCGAGGCGGCGGGTTCGCGTTTCCCGGCCTCCCCGCGCCTCCCGTCCGTGCCACCGTCCGTGCCGCCGTCCCCGGGCACCGGCCCGCGCGGCCCCGGCAGGCCGCCCAGCGGCCGTGCCCCGCCGTGTGCCAGCGCCCGGGCCACCGCCGCCTCCCGGTCCAGCCCGGCCCCCTGCCGTACGTACGCCTCGTACCGCGTGTCGCCGAGCGCCTGCCGCGCGGACGCCTCGCACTGCTCGTGCGGGGCGTTGTAGTGCGCCGAGCCGAACAGCGGCAGCCCCACCGACGGCCACAGCCGGCCCGCCGCGCCCTGGAGCACGGCCGCCTCGGCCGCGTCGCCGCCGCTCACCGTCACCAGCGCCAGCAGCTCGATCACCAGGACACAGGCCAGCAGGTCGTGGAAGGCGTGCGCGTGGCCCAGGGAGTCCGCCAGCAGCTCCCGCGCACCGTCGCTGTCCCCGTCGCGCCAGGCGGCGTACGCCAGCACGTAGAGGGCGTACGACCGCGCCCACCGCTCCCCGTGGTCCTCGCACACCCGGCGCACGTCCTCGCACAGGCGCACCGCGTCCGGCAGGTCCCCCTGGAACGCCCGGGTCATCGCCAGTTCCACCTGACCCATCAGCACGTTGCTGTTCAGCTCGCCGATCTCCTCGTAGCGGGCCAGCGCCGACCGCAGCAGCGTCTCCGCGCGGGCCATGTCGTCCGTGACCAGGGCCAGACAGCCGGTGCGGTGCTCCGCGTACGCCAGAGCCGTCGGGTCGGCAGTCCGTTCCGCCTGCTCCCGGCACGTTCGGAGGGCCTTCAGCGCGGGCACGGCGTCGCCCTGGAGGACCGCCACGTAACCGAGCACCCACAGTGCCTTCAGCCGGGACCGCGCGTACCCCGACTCCAGTTCCACGCTGCGCTCCAGCCAGCGCCGCCCCTCCGCGAGCCGCCCGCAGCCCACCCAGCAGAACCACAGCGAGCCCGCCAGGTACTGGCCGAGATGCGCGTCCTGCGGGTCGGCCAGGGAGACGTCCAGCGCGGCCCGCAGATTGGGCAGCTCGACGTCCACCCGCGCGGCCACCTCCCGCTGCCGGGGCGAGAACCAGTCCAGCTCGCACATGGTGGCGAGACCGAGGTACCAGTCGCGGTGCCGCCGCCGCAGCCGCTCCGCGTCCCCGGTCGCCTCCAGCCAGTCGGCGCCGTAGGCGCGGACGGTGTCCAGCATCTCGTAGCGGGGCCCCGCCGGGGTCTCCTCGCGGGAGACGACCGACTGGGTGAGCAGTTCCGACAGCACGTCCAGGACGTCCTCGGCGGCCAGCCCGTCCCCGCTGCACACGTACTCGGCCGCCTCCAGGTCGAAGGTCCCGGCGAACACCGACAGCCGCGCCCACAGCAGCCGCTCGGCGGGCGTGCACAGCTCGTGACTCCAGCCGATCGCCGTGCGCAGCGTCTGGTGCCGGGGGAGCGCGTCGCGGCCGCCGCCGGTCAGCAACCGGAACCGGTCGTCCAGACGCTGGAGCAGCTGCGCGGGGGACAGCGCCCGCAGCCGTCCCGCCGCCAGCTCGAGCGCCAGCGGGATCCCGTCCAGCCGGCGGCACAGCTCCCGCACCTCCGTGCCGTCGGCCACCGTGAGGCCCTGCTCGCGTGCCCGGTCCGTGAACAGCTCCACCGCCTCGTCCTCGCTGAGCGGGGGCAGCGGGAACAGCCGCTCGCCCGTCAGGCCCAGCGGGCGCCGGCCCACGGCCAGCACCCCGAGCCGCGGCAGCTTCCGAAGCAGCTCCGCCACCAGCTCGGCGCTGGCCGGCGCCAGGTGCTCGAACCCGTCCAGCACCAGGAGCATCCGCCGGCCGGCCAGGTGTTCCAGCAGCGTCTCGCAGGGCAGGCGGCTGGTCCGGCCGGTGAGGCCCAGCGCCTCCATGACCGCGTACTCCACGAACTGCGGATCGCGGACGGCCGCCAGGTCCACCCGCGCCCAGCCCGCGCCCCCGGGCGCGGCACCGGCGGCCCAGCGCGCCGCCGCGCGCACAGCCAGCCGCGACTTGCCGATGCCGCCCGTGCCGGTCACGGTCACCAGCCGGGCCTGGCCGAGCGCCGACGTCAGTTCGGCCAGTTCGGCGGAGCGCCCGACGAAGGCGGTGAGTTCGAGGGGCGGATCGCCGTCCGCCCAGGGGACGGGGGCCTGAGCATCTCGCATGGGACACGGAGCGTACTGAAGTGTGTTCACTCCGTACAATCGCTTCCCGTGACTCCACCGTCGGCGCCCGCCGGATGCGGTGCGGAGCCCTGGCCCCGGCGCGATAGGCTCGGGGCACTGCTTTTTCATGGTTCCGATGTTCAGAGCACGTTTCAGGGAGCGGGTGCGCACAGTGTCCGGTGGAGAGGTGGCCGGGATTCTGGTGGCCGTCTTCTGGGCGATCCTGGTCTCCTTCCTCGCCGTGGCACTGGCGAGGCTGGCCCAGACGCTCAAGGCGACCACCAAGCTCGTGGCGGACGTGACCGACCAGGCGGTCCCGCTGCTGGCCGACGCCTCCCAGGCGGTGCGCTCCGCGCAGACGCAGATCGACCGGGTCGACGCGATCGCCTCGGACGTCCAGGAAGTCACGTCCAACGCCTCCGCGCTGTCCACCACCGTCGCCTCCACCTTCGGCGGCCCGCTGGTCAAGGTCGCGGCCTTCGGCTACGGCGTCCGCCGGGCGCTGGGCGGCCGCAAGGAGGACGCGCCCGCCGCGCCGCCCCGGAGTGCCGTCATCGTCGGCCGGACGGTGCCGGCCGCACGGCGGAGCAGGCGGAACCGCGGAAACACCGAAAAGTAGGAGAGCCGGTCAGATGTTCCGCCGTACGTTCTGGTTCACCACGGGTGCCGCCGCCGGTGTGTGGGCCACCACCAAGGTCAACCGCAAGCTCAGGCAGCTGACCCCGGAGAGCCTGGCCGTCACCGCGGCGAACAAGGCTCTGGAGACCGGTCAGCGGCTGAAGGACCGCGCGGTCGGTTTCGCGCTCGACGTGCGCGACAACATGGCGCGGCGCGAGGCCGAACTGGGGGAGGCGCTGGGCATCGACGCGGCCCCCGGACCGGCCGCCCCCCGGCGGTACGCCGCCATCGAGAACGACCGCAGCAACCCGAAGTACATCGAGAACCCGACGTACACGCACAACCGGAATGAGGACTACTGATGGAGTCGGCCGAGATTCGCCGCCGCTGGCTGAGCTTCTTCGAGGAGCGCGGGCACACCGTCGTCCCTTCGGCGTCGCTCATCGCGGACGACCCGACTCTGCTCCTCGTTCCCGCCGGCATGGTCCCCTTCAAGCCCTACTTCCTGGGTGAGGTCAAGCCTCCCTTCAGCCGCGCCACCAGCGTGCAGAAGTGCGTGCGCACGCCGGACATCGAAGAGGTCGGCAAGACCACGCGGCACGGCACGTTCTTCCAGATGTGCGGCAACTTCTCCTTCGGCGACTACTTCAAGGAAGGCGCCATCGAACTCGCCTGGGAGCTGCTCACCAGCTCCCAGGACAAGGGCGGTTACGGCCTCGACCCCGAGCGTCTGTGGATCACCGTCTACCAGGAGGACGACGAGGCCGAGCGCATCTGGCACGAGGTCGTCGGCGTGCCCAAGGAGCGCATCCAGCGCCTGGGCATGAAGGACAACTACTGGTCGATGGGCGTCCCCGGCCCCTGCGGCCCCTGCTCCGAGATCAACTACGACCGCGGCCCCGAGTTCGGCGCCGAGGGCGGCCCCGCCGTCAACGACGAGCGGTACGTGGAGATCTGGAACCTCGTCTTCATGCAGTACGAGCGGGGCGAGGGCATCGGCAAGGACAACTTCGAGATCCTCGGGGACCTGCCGAGCAAGAACATCGACACGGGCCTCGGCCTGGAGCGGCTCGCCATGATCCTCCAGGGCGTGCGGAACATGTACGAGATCGACACGTCGATGGCCGTCATCGAGAAGGCCACCGAGCTGACCGGTGTCCGCTACGGCGACACCCAGGCCTCCGACGTCTCCCTCCGTGTCGTCACCGACCACATGCGCACCGCCACCATGCTCATCGGCGACGGCGTCACGCCGGGCAACGAGGGCCGCGGTTACGTGCTGCGCCGCATCATGCGCCGCGCCATCCGCAACATGCGCCTGCTGGGCGCCACCGGCCCGGTCGTCCACGACCTGATCGACGTCGTGATCCGCATGATGGGTCAGCAGTACCCCGAACTGGTCACCGACCGCGAGCGCATCGAGAAGGTCGCCGTCGCCGAGGAGAACGCCTTCCTCAAGACGCTGAAGGCCGGCACCAACATCCTCGACACCGCCGTCACCGAGACCAGGCAGTCCGGCGGCACGGTCCTCTCCGGCGACAAGGCCTTCCTGCTCCACGACACCTGGGGCTTCCCCATCGACCTCACCCTGGAGATGGCCGCCGAGCAGGGCCTCTCGGTGGACGAGGACGGCTTCCGCCGCCTGATGAAGGAGCAGCGGGAGCGCGCCAAGGCCGACGCCCAGGCCAAGAAGACCGGCCACGCCGACATGGGCGCCTACCGTGAGATCGCCGACTCCGCCGGTGCCACCGACTTCATCGGCTACACCGACACCGAGAGCGAGACCACGATCGTGGGCCTCCTCGTCGACGGCGTCTCCTCGCCGGCCGCCACCGAGGGCGACGAGGTCGAGGTCGTCCTGGACCGCACCCCCTTCTACGCCGAGGGCGGCGGCCAGATCGGTGACACCGGCCGCATCAGGGTCGACTCCGGTGCCGTGATCGAGGTCCGCGACTGCCAGAAGCCGGTCCCCGGCGTGTACGTCCACAAGGGCGTCGTCCTGGTCGGGGAGGTCACCGTCGGCGCCAAGGCCCACGCCTCGATCGACTCGCGCCGCCGCAAGGCCATCGCCCGCGCCCACTCGGCCACCCACCTGACCCACCAGGCGCTGCGGGACGCCCTCGGCCCCACGGCCGCCCAGGCCGGTTCCGAGAACCAGCCCGGCCGTTTCCGCTTCGACTTCGGCTCCCCCTCCGCCGTCCCGACGGCCGTGATGACCGACGTCGAGCAGAAGATCAACGAGGTCCTCGCCCGCGACCTCGACGTGCACGCCGAGGTCATGGGCATCGACGAGGCCAAGAAGCAGGGCGCCATCGCCGAGTTCGGCGAGAAGTACGGCGAGCGGGTCCGCGTGGTGACCATCGGCGACTTCTCCAAGGAGCTGTGCGGCGGCACGCACGTGCACAACACCGCCCAGCTGGGCCTGGTGAAGCTGCTCGGCGAATCCTCCATCGGCTCGGGCGTCCGACGTATCGAGGCCCTCGTCGGTGTGGACGCCTACCACTTCCTCGCCCGCGAGCACACGGTCGTCGCCCAGCTCCAGGAGCTGGTCAAGGGCCGCCCGGAGGAGCTGCCGGAGAAGGTCTCCGCCATGCTCGGCAAGCTGAAGGACGCCGAGAAGGAGATCGAGCGGTTCCGCGCCGAGAAGGTGCTCCAGGCGGCCGCCGGTCTCGCCGAGTCCGCCACGGACGTGCGCGGCGTCGCGGTCGTCACCGGCCGGGTCCCGGACGGCACCACCCCGGACGACCTGCGCAGGCTCGTCCTGGACGTGCGCGGCCGGATCCAGGGCGGTCGGGCCGCCGTGGTCGCCCTGTTCACCGTCAGCAACGGCAAGCCGCTGACGGTCATCGCCACCAACGAGGCCGCCCGCGAGCGCGGCCTGAAGGCCGGTGACCTGGTCCGGACCGCCGCCAAGACCCTCGGCGGCGGCGGTGGCGGCAAGCCGGACGTCGCCCAGGGCGGCGGCCAGAACCCGGCCGCCGTCGGTGAGGCCGTCGAGGCCGTCGAGCGGCTCGTCGCCGAGACCGCCAAGTAGGGAACGGCCATCACGATGCGCAGAGGACGCCGGCTCGCGATCGACGTCGGGGATGCCCGGATCGGGGTCGCCTCGTGCGACCCCGACGGGATCCTCGCCACCCCGGTGGAGACCGTCCCCGGCCGGGACGTCCCCGCCGCCCACCGCCGGTTGCGTCAGCTGGTGGAGGAGTACGAACCGATCGAGGTCGTCGTCGGTCTCCCTCGCTCCCTCAAGGGGGGCGAGGGCCCGGCCGCGGTCAAGGTGCGCGCCTTCGCCCAGGAGCTGGCCGGCGGCATCAGGCCGGTGCCGGTGCGCCTGGTGGATGAGCGGATGACGACCGTGACGGCCAGTCAGGGGCTGCGCGCCTCGGGCGTGAGGTCGAAGAAGGGCCGCGCGGTCATCGACCAGGCGGCCGCGGTCATCATTCTGCAGCAGGCCCTGGAATCCGAACGGGTGTCAGGCAGCGCACCCGGCGAAGGCGTCGAAGTGGTCATCTGATCGCGATACGGTAACGTTCCGCGCGATGCGCCGGTGTTCGAACAGCCGGCGCACAGCAAGAGGCGGAGCGGACACCGGCCCACCAGCCGCGTGACCGCCGGCCTCGCGGCTCTAGGGGATCGATGACTGAGTATGGCCGGGGCCCAGGCTCCGAACCGTGGCATCCGCAGGACCCGTTGTACGGGGACGGCGGATGGGAAGGACAGCAGGCCGAGCAGGGTCAGCAGTCCCCCTACGGCGGCCGGCCGCAGCACCATCCGCAGGAGTCGCGGTACGGCGGCTGGAGCCAGGAACAGCAGCCCGGTCCCGCCGCACAGCAGCACCCGTACGACCAGGGACAGGGCGGCCCCGGCTACGACGAGGACTACGCCGGGCACGCCCAGCAGCCGTTCCAGCAGGGCGGATGGGATGCCGCCGGCACCCACGGCCAGGTGCCGTACGCCGCCGACCCGGGCGACCCGTACGGCCAGCAGCCCATGGCGTACGGCGGGGAACAGCCCGACTTCTACGGCACGGACGAGGCCTATCCGCCGCCGGTGCCGCCCAGCCGCAGACACCCCGAGCCGGAGCCGGAGGCGCCGGCCGAGGCGGAGCACGCCGTCCTCGCGGGCGGCGGCGGTGACGCGGACGACGACGGCGAGGAACACGAGCTGCGGACCCGCCGCGAGCGGCGCGGCAAGAAACCCGTCAAGAGCAAGAAGGGCCGTACCGGCTGCGCCTGCATGGTGGTCGTCCTGGTGTTCGGCGGCGGCCTCGGCGGGGTCGGCTACTTCGGCTACAAGTTCTACCAGAACCGTTTCGGCGCGGCCCCCGACTACGCGGGCAGCGGGAACGGTCACCAGGTCACGGTCGAGATCCCCAAGAACGCCGGCGGCTGGGAGATCGGCCAGAAGCTGAAAGAGGCGGACGTCGTCGAGAGCGCCGCCGCGTTCGTCTCCGCCCTCCAGGCCAACCCGCAGGGCAAGTCGATCCAGGACGGTGTCTACACGCTGCAGAAGCAGATGTCCGCCGCGAGCGCGGTGGAACTGATGCTCAGTCCCAAGAGCCGCAGCAACCTGATCATCGCCGAGGGTCTGCGCAACACGGCCGTCTACGCACTGGTCGACAAGCGTCTCGGAGTGGCGGCCGGCACCACGGCGCGGGTCGCGAAGAAGGAGTACAAGCACCTCGGGCTGCCTGGCTGGGCGCTGAACCACCCGTATCTGAAGGACCCGCTGGAAGGCTTCCTCTACCCCTCCAGCTACGCCGTCACCAAGGGCCAGAAACCCGAGGCCGTCCTGAAGAAGATGGTGTCGCAGGCCACCGCCAAGTTCCAGGAGCTGGGCGTGGAGAGCCGGGCCAGGTCGCTCGGCCTGGACAGCCCGTGGCAGCTGCTGACCGTGGCGAGCCTGGCGCAGGCCGAGGGCACGAGCCACGACGACTTCCGCAAGATGGCCGAGGTCGTCTACAACCGCCTCGAGCCGGACAACCCGCAGACCTACGGCCGGCTGGAGTTCGACTCCACCTACAACTATGTGAAGAACCAGTCGAAGATCGACCTCAGCATCGCCGAGCTGCGTAAGTACGACAACCCCTACAACACGTACTTCTCCAAGGGTCTGCCGCCGGGTCCCATCGACAACCCCGGCGAGGAAGCACTCAGAGGAGCGCTCGATCCGACCGACGACGGCTGGTACTACTTCATCTCGATGGACGGCAAGACCAGCAAGTTCACCAAGACACTCGAGGACCACGAGAAACTCGTCAACGAGTGGAACGCGTCGAGAAAGAAGAACTGACGGCGGGACGGATCTTCCGGGCTCACGCGACGGAGAACGCGGCCCGGGCGGGGGGTGCACACCCCCCACGCGAGGCTCAAGGACAGGTTTTCATGACATCAAGGGCAGTCGACGGCCGCCGGGCCGCCGTGCTCGGTTCGCCCATCGCCCACTCCCTCTCCCCGGTGCTGCACCGCGCCGCCTACGACGCGCTCGGACTCACCGGCTGGTCCTACGACAGCTTCGAGGTCGACGAGGCCGCCCTGCCCGGCTTCCTGGACCGGCTCGGACCGGAGTGGGCCGGGCTGTCGCTGACCATGCCGCTGAAACGGGCGGTCATCGCTCTGGCCGACGAGATCAGCGAGACCGCCGCCGCCGTCGACGCGGTCAACACCCTCGTCCTCACCGAGGACGGCCGCCGGATCGGCGACAACACCGACATCCCGGGCATGGTGGCCGCCCTGCGCGAGCACGGCATCGAGCAGGTCGACTCCGCCGCGATCCTCGGCGCCGGCGCCACCGCGTCCTCCGCGCTCGCCGCGCTGGCCCGCGTCTGCACCGGCGAGGTCGTCGCCTACGTCCGCAGCGCGGCCCGCGCCGCCGAGATGCGGCAGTGGGGCGAGCGGCTGGACGTGGAGGTCCGTACGGCCGACTGGGCGGATGCCGCCGAGGCGCTGCGCGCCCCGCTGGTGATCGCCACCACGCCCGCCGGTACGACCGACGCCCTCGCCGTCGCCGTACCCGAGCGCCCCGCCACCCTCTTCGACGTGCTGTACGAGCCCTGGCCCACCGAGCTGGCGGCCCGCTGGTCCATGTTCGGCGGCGCCGTGGTCAGCGGCCTCGATCTGCTGGTGCACCAGGCCGTCCTCCAGGTCGAGCAGATGACCGGGCGGGCGCCGGCCCCGGTGGGGGCCATGCGCCGCGCCGGCGAGCAGGCGCTCGCCGCCCGCTGAGGCCCCCGCGGACGTCCGTCCTGTGGACCGGAGGCCGCCGCGCCCCCCGGACGTGGGAGGATCGGGGGTGGCGTACCGGAATCGCGCACCCGGTCGCGCCGTCGCCGTACGCGCCTACTCGCGTACGCCGGGCAGTACCGGGCGCGAACACTGAGGAGCATCGTTGAGCAGGCTGCGTTGGCTGACCGCGGGCGAGTCGCACGGTCCCGCACTTGTCGCGACGCTGGAGGGCCTTCCCGCCGGCGTGCCGATCACCACGGAGATGGTGGCGGATCACCTTGCGCGGCGCCGGCTCGGCTATGGCCGCGGTGCGCGGATGAAGTTCGAGCGGGACGAGGTCACCTTCCTGGGCGGGGTCCGGCACGGCCTGACCCTCGGCTCCCCGGTCGCGGTCATGGTGGGCAACACCGAGTGGCCGAAGTGGGAGCAGGTCATGGCGGCCGACCCGGTCGACCCCGAGGTGCTGGGCGGCCTGGCCCGCAACGCACCGCTGACCCGCCCGCGCCCCGGCCACGCCGACCTCGCCGGCATGCAGAAGTACGGCTTCGACGAGGCCCGCCCGATCCTGGAGCGCGCCTCCGCCCGTGAGACCGCCGCCCGGGTGGCACTCGGCGCGGTCGCCCGGTCGTACCTGAAGGAGACGGCCGGCATCGAGATCGTCTCCCACGTCGTGGAACTCGCCGCGGCCAAGGCCCCGTACGGCGTGCACCCCACTCCGGCCGACGTCGAGAAGCTCGACGCCGACCCGGTGCGCTGCCTGGACGCCGACGCCTCGAAGGCGATGGTCGCGGAGATCGACCAGGCCCACAAGGACGGCGACACGCTCGGCGGCGTGGTGGAGGTACTGGCCTACGGCGTGCCGGTCGGCCTCGGCTCGCACGTGCACTGGGACCGGCGCCTGGACGCCCGCCTGGCCGCCGCACTCATGGGCATCCAGGCGATCAAGGGCGTCGAGGTCGGCGACGGCTTCGGGCTGGCCCGGGTGCCCGGCTCCCAGGCGCACGACGAGATCGTCACCACCCCCGAGGGCATCCGCCGCTCCACCGGCCGTTCCGGCGGCACCGAGGGCGGTCTCACCACCGGTGAGCTGCTGCGCGTCCGCGCGGCCATGAAGCCGATCGCGACCGTGCCCCGGGCACTGCGGACGGTGGACGTCGTCACCGGTGAGGCCACCCAGGCCCACCACCAGCGGTCCGACGTCTGCGCGGTCCCGGCCGCCGGCATCGTCGCCGAGGCCATGGTCGCGCTCGTCCTCGCCGACGCGGTCGCCGAGAAGTTCGGTGGCGACTCCGTCCCCGAGACCCGCCGCAACGTGCAGTCCTACCTCGACAACCTCGCGATCCGGTGAGTGCCGTGCCAGCGGTCGTCCTGATCGGACCGATGGGCGTCGGCAAGTCCACCGTCGGCCGTCTCCTCGCCGAGCGCCTCGGGGCCGGATACCGGGACACCGACGAGGACATCGTCGCCGCCGAGGGCCGCGCCATCGCCGAGATCTTCGTGGACGAGGGTGAGGACGCCTTCCGGACGATCGAGAAGCGGGCGGTGCGGACCGCGCTCGCCGAGCACGAGGGCGTCGTCGCGCTCGGCGGCGGTGCCGTCCTCGACCCGGACACCCGCGCGTTGCTCGCCGGGCACCGGGTGATCTACCTCTCGATGGAGGTCGAGGAGGCGGTCAGGCGCACCGGGCTCAACGTGGCCCGCCCGCTGCTCGCGGTCAACCCGCGCAAGCAGTGGCGCGAGCTGATGGAGGCGCGGCGGCACCTGTACGAGGAGGTCGCCACCGCCGTGGTGCCCACGGACGGCCGCACCCCCGAAGAGGTCACGCAAGCAGCGCTGGACGCACTGGAGTTGAAACAAGCATGAGCGAGGCAGTCACCCGGATCCAGGTCGCGGGCACCGCGGGCACCGACCCGTACGAGGTGCTCGTCGGCCGGCAACTGCTGGGCGAGCTGCCCGGGTTGATCGGTGAGCGGGCCAAGAGGGTCGCGGTGATCCACCCGGAGTCGCTGGCCGAGACCGGCGACACCCTCCGCGCCGACCTGGCCGGTCAGGGGTACGAGGCCGTCGCCATCCAGGTGCCCAACGCGGAGGAGGCCAAGACCGCCGAGGTCGCCGCCTACTGCTGGAAGGCGCTCGGCCAGTCCGGCTTCACCCGCACCGACGCCATCGTCGGCGTCGGCGGCGGCTCGACCACGGACCTGGCCGGCTTCGTCGCCGCGACCTGGCTGCGCGGGGTGCGCTGGATCGCCGTCCCGACCACCGTGCTGGCCATGGTGGACGCGGCGGTCGGCGGCAAGACCGGGATCAACACGGCCGAGGGCAAGAACCTGGTCGGCGCCTTCCACCCGCCGGCCGGTGTGCTCTGCGACCTGGCCGCGCTGGACTCCCTCCCGGTCCACGACTACGTCTCCGGACTGGCCGAGGTCATCAAGGCCGGGTTCATCGCCGACCCGGTGATCCTGGACCTGATCGAGGCCGACCCCGAGGCCGCCCGGACCCCGGAGGGCCCGCACACGGCCGAGCTGATCGAGCGGTCGATCCGGGTCAAGGCGGAGGTCGTCTCCTCGGACCTGAAGGAGTCCGGTCCGCGGGAGATCCTGAACTACGGTCACACGCTCGGCCACGCCATCGAGAAGAACGAGCGCTACAAGTGGCGGCACGGCGCCGCGGTCGCCGTCGGCATGCACTTCGCCGCCGAACTCGGCCGCCTGGCGGGCCGCCTGGACGACGCGACGGCCGACCGCCACCGCGCCATCCTGGAATCCGTCGGCCTGCCGCTGCACTACCGCTACGACCAGTGGCCCAAGCTGCTGGAGACGATGAAGGTGGACAAGAAGTCCCGCGGCGACCTGCTGCGCTTCGTCGTGCTGGACGGCCTGGCCCGGCCGACCCTGCTGGAGGGCCCGGACCCCGCCGTCCTGCTCGCCGCCTACGGCGAGGTCGGCCAGTAGGTCCCACACCGCTCCCGGCGCCCTGCGCACTGCGTTCCGGTGCCCGGGCCGGCACGCGCGTTCCGGCGGTGCCCGCTTCTTCCCCGCCGGACCGGGCACTCCGGGCCGCCCCCGGTCGTTTCACCGAACGGCCGGGGACGGTACCGTTCGGTGGCGAGCGGGGGCGCACCCTCGCTGCCGGCGCCGATCACCTGTAGCGAGTGCGCTTCGGGGGCGTGTCGACACCGACTCGGACGCCTCGGCGGCGAACGAGCCAAGACGACGAGACGGAGTGGCAACGGATGCAGCACGCAGTCGGGTCTCCGCTGCCGCCGCCCCACCGGCCGGGGCAGGGACCGCACGCCGGCTGGGCGTCGGCCGCACACCACCCGGGGCCGCCCCCGGGCGCCTCCCAGGGGCCCGCCCCCGTCCCCCCGCCGGGCTTCCCCGTCCCGCCCGGTCCGCCGCCGCAGGCGCCGCAGCCGCCCCCGGCCGGCTCCGCCCCGGTGCCGCCGGCGCCCCCGCCGCACGTGCCCCCTCAGCCCGCTCCCGGGCCGCCGCCGGCCCCCGATACCACCGGGCACGTGCCGCTGCCACCCGGCGGCCCGGTCGGCGTGCCGTCGGCGCCGCCCGCCACGGTCACGGTCCCCGACCCGGCGTCCACCACCCTCGCCGTCCTCCTCATCGGTCCGGCGGGCGCGGGCAAGACCAGCGTCGCCAAGTACTGGGCGGACCACCGCCGCGTCCCCACGGCCCACATCAGCCTGGACGACGTCCGCGAATGGGTCCGCTCCGGCTTCGCCGACCCCCAGTCCGGCTGGAACGACAACTCCGAGGCGCAGTACCGCCTGGCCCGCCGCACCTGCGGCTTCGCCGCCCGGAACTTCCTCGCCAACGGCATCTCCTGCATCCTGGACGACGCCGTGTTCCCGGACCGCCCGGTCGTGGGCCTCGGCGGCTGGAAGCGGCACGTGGGTCCCGGCCTGCTCCCGGTCGTTCTCCTGCCGGGTCTGGACATCGTCCTGGAGCGCAACGCCGAACGCAGCGGCAACCGCCGCCTCACCGACGAGGAGGTGGCCCGCATCCACGGCCGCATGGCCGGCTGGTACGGCTCGGGCCTGCCGATCATCGACAACTCCCAGCTGGACGTCCCCGCGACGGCCCGTGTCCTGGACGAGGTCCTGGCGAGAGCCGTAGCGAGCCCGCCGAGCTGGTGAACGGGGGTGGGGCACCCCCGAGGAGCGCGTAAACCCCGCACGAGCCCCCGGGCCCCCCGGGCACAGCGCCGCGCCGCGGAGGCGAGGGCACGGGACCCCGGGTTACCAGGGCACGGGCCCCCCGGGCACAGCGTCGCGCCGCGGAGGCGAGGGCACGGGACCCCGGGTCACCAGGGCACGGGCCCCCGGGCACAGCGCCGCGCCGCGGAGGCGAGGGCACGGGACCCCGGGTCACCAGGGCACGGGCCCCCCGGGCGCAGCGCCGCACCGCGGAGGCGAGGGCACGGGACCCCGGGTCACCAGGGCACGGGCCCCCCGGGCGCAGCGCCGCGCCGCGGAGGCGAGGGCACGGGACCCCGGGCACCCCGAATCGGGAACCCGGGCACCAGGGGACCGGGCCCCCGGCACCGTCCGCCGGGGCACCAAGGAGCCGCCGCCCCGGGCAACCACAGACCGTTCGTCCCGGGGCCCGACGAAGCCGCGTCGCGTCCCGGTGCCTCACGGAGCCGCACCCCGGGCACCTCGGCACCGCCTCAGGGACCGAACAAAATCGCACCCCGGGGCATCCGCAGCACCGCGTACCCGGCACCGCGGACCCCCGCCACCCACGGCCGCCGTCCCCACTCGGCCCTTGCCAACCGGCACAATCCGGGCAGAACTCCTACGCTCGTCTCATGTCAGAGGTGTACGCGAACCGCCGATCCCGGCTGAGGGACCGCTGTAACGCGGCCGGCGCCCCCGCCGCCCTGGTCAGCCGCCCCGCCAACGTGCGCTATCTGGCGGGGGCCGCCCCCCAGGGCGCCGTCCTCCTGCTGGGCAGGCGCGAGGACCTCCTGGTGTGCGCGGGTCCGCCCGACGAGCGCCCCACCGAAGGCCGGCCGGACGAGAGCCTGCGCCTGCACGTCCTCGCGTCACCCGGCGGCGACCCGGCGGTCGCCGCGGCCGACCTCGCCGTGGGCCAGGCCGCCGACGGCCTCGCCGTGGAGGAGCACCACCTCACCGTCAGCCGGCACAGGGCCATCACCTCCGTCGCCCCCGGGCTCCGCCTGGTCGACCTCGGTGGCGCCGTGGAACAGCTCAGGGTGGTCAAGGACGAGGAGGAGATCTCCTGCCTCCGCATCGGCGCCGAGATCGCCGACCAGGCGCTCGGCGAGCTGCTGGAGTCCATCCTGGTCGGCCGCACCGAACGGCACCTCGCGCTGGAGCTGGAGCGGCGCCTGGTGGACCACGGTGCCGACGGCCCGGCCTTCGCCACCTCCGTGGCCACCGGACCGCACGCCGGCCGCCGCGGCCACCGTCCCACCGACCGGCGTGTGGAGGAGGGTGACTTCCTCTCCGTGTGCCTCGGCGCCACCTATCGCGGCTACCGCTGCGAGATCGGCCGCACCTTCGTCATCGGGACCTCGCCCGCCGACTGGCAGATCGAGCTGTACGACCTCGTCTTCGCCGCTCAGCGGGCCGGGCGTGAGTCCCTGGCACCCGGCACCGCCTACCGTGACGTGGACCGCGCGGCACGGCAGGTACTGGATTCCGCAGGCTATGCGGAGTCCCTGCCACCGCTGACCGGACACGGGGTCGGACTCGAAATCGACGAGGACCCGCAGCTGGCCCCCGCGGCCATGGGTAAACTGGACGCTTGCGTGCCGGTCACCGTCGAACCGGGGGTCCACCTCCCGGGCCGGGGCGGCGTCCGGATCGATGACACGCTCGTCGTGCGCCCCGAGGCGGACGGCGGACCCGAGCTACTCACCATCACGACCAAGGAGCTGCTCGCGCTCTAAGCGACTTCGGGGAATTCCAGGCACACCTGCCCTTCCCGTAAGCCGCTGGGCGCGTGACCCGGGGTCGTACGTCAGTCCAGGAGATTCCGCAACCGTGGCTTCCACGAACGACCTCAAGAACGGCCTGGTGCTCAAGCTCGAAGGCGGCCAGCTCTGGTCCGTCGTCGAGTTCCAGCACGTCAAGCCCGGCAAGGGCCCGGCCTTCGTGCGCACCAAGCTCAAGAACGTGCTCTCCGGCAAGGTCGTCGACAAGACCTTCAACGCCGGTGTCAAGGTCGAGACGGCCACTGTCGACAAGCGCGACATGCAGTTCTCGTACATGGACGGCGAGTACTTCGTCTTCATGGACATGCAGACCTATGACCAGCTCATGGTCGACCGCAAGGCCGTCGGCGACGCCGCCAACTTCCTGATCGAGGGCTTCACGGCCACCGTCGCGCAGCACGAGGGCGAGGTGCTCTTCGTCGAGCTGCCGGCCGCCGTCGAGCTGACCGTCCAGGAGACCGAGCCGGGCGTCCAGGGCGACCGCTCCACCGGCGGTACCAAGCCCGCCGTCCTGGAGACCGGTCACCAGATCCAGGTCCCGCTCTTCATCACCACCGGTGAGAAGATCAAGGTCGACACCCGCACCAGCGACTACCTCGGCCGGGTGAACAGCTAACCGTGGCTGCCCGCAACACGGCCCGCAAACGCGCCTTCCAGATCCTCTTCGAGGGCGACCAGCGCGACGCCGACGTCCTGACGGTGCTCGCGGACTGGATCCGGCTCTCGCGGTCGGACACCCGGCAGCCCCCGGTCAGCGAGTACACGATGCAGCTGGTCGAGGGCTACGCGGAGCACGCGGCGCGGATCGACGAACTGATCTCCCAGTACGCGGTGGGCTGGACGCTCGACCGCATGCCGGTCGTCGACCGCAACGTCCTGCGGCTGGGCGCGTACGAGCTGATCTGGGTGGACGAGACCCCGGACGCCGTCGTCCTGGACGAGATGGTGCAGCTGGCGAAGGAGTTCTCCACCGACGAGTCGCCCTCGTTCGTCAACGGCCTGCTGGGCCGGCTGAAGGAGCTGAAGCCGACGCTGCGCCGCGCCTAGGCCCTCTCGTTCGGATCATGCCGGGCTCGCGGGCCCTGGCACCGCGCCTCGCCGCGTTGTCGTCGGTTGCCATGGCTCCGCCACGGCGCCCTCCTCCGCCTTGCGACGCACGGCACCAGGACCCGCTCCCTGATCCGGCCTGATCCGAACGAAAGACCCTAGCCGCGCTCAGCGGTTCGGCCACGCTCAGCGGCGGCTGCGGGTCGTCCGTGGCCGCTCGTGCCACGCCGCGGGGCCGCATTCCGATGCGGCCCCGCGCCCTTTCGGTGCCACGCGTGCCGCCTGGGCCCCCGCAGGGTGCCGGAACAGGCGTAGACGCCGCCGGGGCGGCCGGAACCGTGGGGTTCCGGCCGCCCCGGCGGCACGTTTCTGCTGAGGCGCGAGAGCGCGGGCTCAGGCCTCGTCGTGGGCGGCCACCGCGCGGCGCGCGTCCGCGTCCAGGACGCCCCAGCTGATCAGCTGCTCGGTGAGGACCGAGGGGGACTGGTCATAGATGACGGCGAGTGTGCGCAGGTCGTCCTGGCGGATCGAGAGCACCTTGCCGTTGTAGTCACCGCGCTGGGACTGGATCGTCGCCGCGTAGCGCTGGAGGGGGCCCGCCTTCTCGGCCGGCACGGTGGCCAGCCGCTCCAGGTCCAGGACGAGCTTCGGCGGCGGCTCGGCGGCGCCGCCCGGCGTGGTGCCCGGCAGCAGCTCCTGCACGGGGACGCCATAGAAATCGGCCAGCTCGGCAAGGCGCTGCACGGTCACGGCACGGTCGCCGCGCTCGTACGAACCGACGACCACGGCCTTCCAGCGCCCCTGTGACTTCTCCTCGACACCGTGGAGGGAAAGGCCCTGCTGGGTGCGGATGGCCCGGAGCTTGGCCCCGAGCTGTTTGGCGTATTCGCTGGACATATAGCTCCCCGGACACTGTGTCGACGCGGCCGGCTGTCTTCCCGCCGCGCCGCTGGTAACTCACTGTGAGGTTACGCAGCGTGACTCTTCTGCGTCAAGCCGAATGGTCCACACCGACTCTTCCGTGGTGGCGGCGGGCGGCTGGGCCGAGGGGGTGACGTCGGGGCCGCTCCGGGCACCTGCTACCGTGGATGGCGCAAATCCGACGTCCTTTAAGGTCCGTCCCGTGAGGCGGAGAAGGAGGTCCGTTTCTTATGGACTCACACGCGAACCCGTCCGCCGATGCGCGGCCCGTCCTCGAGGGCCCCGACATCGCGCGGGTGCTGACCCGCATCGCCCACGAGATCGTCGAGCGCGCCAAGGGCGCCGACGACGTGGTGCTCCTCGGCATTCCGACCCGGGGCGTCTTCCTCGCCCAGCGGCTCGCCGCCAAGCTGGAGCAGATCACCGACCGGACGGTCCCGGTCGGCTCGCTCGACATCACCATGTACCGCGACGACCTGCGGCTGCACCCGCCGCGCGCGCTGGCCCGCACCGAGATCCCCGGTGACGGCATCGACGGCAGGCTCGTCGTCCTCGTCGACGACGTGCTGTTCTCCGGCCGCACCATCCGCGCCGCCCTGGACGCCCTGAACGACATCGGGCGCCCGCGCGCGGTCCAGCTCGCGGTCCTGGTCGACCGCGGCCACCGCGAACTGCCCATCCGCGCCGACTACGTCGGCAAGAACCTCCCCACGTCGCTGCGGGAGACGGTCAAGGTCCAGCTCACCGAGGAGGACGGTCGCGACACCGTGCTGCTCGGTGCCAAGCCGGCCGGCCAGTAGCAAGTCAGGCCCGGCCGCTTCGGCGTGCCCGGGCACACACTGACCTGCCCTGCTTCTCCCCATTTGAACTGCCTTACGGAGCCTGACAGATGCAGCGTCATCTCATCTCGGCCGCCGACCTCACCCGCGACGACGCCGTCCTGATCCTCGACACCGCCGAGGAGATGGCCCGGGTCGCCGACCGGCCGATCAAGAAGCTGCCGACCCTGCGCGGCCGGACGATCGTCAACCTCTTCTTCGAGGACTCCACGCGCACGCGCATCTCCTTCGAAGCCGCCGAGAAGCGGCTGTCCGCGGACGTCATCAACTTCACCGCCAAGGGGTCGTCGGTGTCCAAGGGCGAGTCCCTGAAGGACACCGCCCAGACCCTGGAGGCCATGGGCGTCGACGCCGTGGTCATCCGGCACGGCGCCTCCGGAGCCCCGTACCGCCTGGCCAACTCCGGCTGGATCGACGCCGCCGTCATCAACGCCGGCGACGGCACCCACCAGCACCCCACCCAGGCCCTGCTGGACGCCTTCACCCTGCGCCGCCGGCTGACCGGCCGCGACACCGGGCTCGGCCAGGACCTGTCCGGCAAGCGCGTCACCCTCGTCGGTGACGTCCTGCACAGCCGGGTCGCCCGCTCCAACGTGGACCTGCTGCACACCCTCGGCGCCGAGGTCACCCTCGTCGCCCCGCCCACCCTGGTGCCGATCGGCGTGGAGTCCTGGCCGTGCGCGGTGTCGTACGACCTCGACAGCACGCTGCCCAAGTGCGACGCGGTGATGATGCTCCGCGTCCAGCGTGAGCGCATGAACGCGGCCTTCTTCCCGACCGAGCGGGAGTACGCCCGGCGCTACGGCCTCGACGGCGACCGCATGGCCAGGCTGCCCGGGCACGCCATCGTGATGCACCCCGGACCGATGGTCCGCGGCATGGAGATCACCGCCGAGGTCGCCGACTCCGACCGCTGCACCGCCGTCGAGCAGGTCGCCAACGGCGTCTCCATCCGCATGGCCGTCCTCTACCTGCTGCTCGGCGGCAACGAACCCGCCGTCACCCACGCCCGCCCGGCGGCCTCGCACCACCAGCCCGCCGAAGAGCGCTCCGCCCACACCCCCTTCACGGCCGAGGAGAAGTAAGACCATGAGCAAGATCCTGATCCGTGGCGCCAGGGTGCTCGGTGGTGAGCCGCAGGACGTGCTCATCGACGGCGAGAGCGTCGCCGAGGTCGGCACCGGGCTGTCCGCCGAGGGTGCCGAGGTGGTCGAGGCCGGCGGCAAGGTACTGCTGCCGGGCCTGGTCGATCTGCACACCCACCTGCGCGAGCCGGGCCGCGAGGACTCCGAGACGGTGCTCACCGGCACCCGCGCGGCGGCGAGCGGCGGCTACACGGCCGTGTTCGCCATGGCCAACACCTTCCCGGTCGCCGACACCGCCGGTGTCGTCGAGCAGGTCTGGCGGCTCGGCAGGGAGCACGGCTACTGCGACGTGCAGCCCATCGGCGCCGTCACCGTCGGGCTGGAGGGCAGGAAGCTGGCCGAGCTGGGCGCCATGCACGAGTCCGCCGCCGGCGTCACCGTCTTCTCCGACGACGGCAAGTGTGTGGACGACGCCGTGATCATGCGCCGCGCGCTGGAGTACGTGAAGGCCTTCGGCGGGGTCGTCGCCCAGCACGCGCAGGAGCCGCGCCTGACCGAGGGCGCCCAGATGAACGAGGGCGTCGTCTCCGCCGAGCTGGGCCTGGGCGGCTGGCCGGCCGTCGCCGAGGAATCGGTCATCGCGCGGGACGTGCTGCTCGCCGAGCACGTCGGCTCCCGCGTCCACATCTGCCACCTGTCGACCGCCGGCTCGGTCGAGATCGTCCGCTGGGCCAAGTCCCGCGGCATCCGGGTCACCGCCGAGGTCACCCCGCACCACCTCCTCCTCACCGACGAGCTGGTACGGACGTACAACCCCGTCTACAAGGTCAACCCGCCGCTGCGCACCGAGCGGGACGTCATGGCCCTGCGCGAGGCGCTCGCCGACGGCACGATCGACATCGTCGCCACCGACCACGCCCCGCACCCGCACGAGGACAAGGACTGCGAGTGGGCCGCCGCCGCCATGGGCATGGTCGGCCTGGAGACCGCGTTGTCAGTGGTGCAGGAGACCATGGTCGACACGGGCCTGCTGGACTGGGCCGGCGTCGCCGACCGCATGTCCTTCCGGCCCGCGCAGATCGGACAGGCCACCGGGCACGGCCGTCCCGTCTCGGCTGGTGAGCCCGCCAACCTCACCCTCGTCGACACGGCATACCGTGGCCAGGTGGACCCCGCGGGCTTCGCCTCGCGCAGCCGCAACACCCCCTACCAGGGGCGCGAGCTGCCGGGCCGGGTCACCCACACGTGGCTGCGGGGCAAGGCCACGCTCGTCGACGGGAAGCTCACGTGACACCTGTAATCCTCCTGGCGGAAGCCAGGAAGTCGGCCGACGTCACCGACTGGCCGGCCCGCATCGGCTGGCTCGTCGGGCTCGTCCTGTTCATCGCGCTCGTCTACTGGCTGATGCGCGAGGGCTGGAAGTGGCGCGGCACCCTCCAGGGCGACATCCCGGAGCTGCCCACCGCGCCGGACGAGCCCGGCGAGGCGAGACTGACGATGAGCGGCCGCTACCACGGCTCCACCACCGCCGGGCAGTGGCTGGACCGGATCGTGGCCCACGGCCTCGGCACCCGCAGCCGGGTCCGGCTCACCCTGACCGACGCGGGCCTGGAGGTCGAGCGCCCCGGGGCGGCCGACTTCTTCGTCCCCACCGCCGCGCTGCGGGAAGCGCGCCTGGACAAGGGCATCGCCGGCAAGGTCCTCACCGAGGGGGGACTGCTGGTGGTGACCTGGGCGCACGGCGACAAGCTGATCGACTCCGGGTTCCGCTCCGACCGCGCGGCCGAGCACACCGAATGGGTCGACACCCTGAACCAGATGACCGACAAGACGGAAGGCGCACGATGACGACCTCCACCAGGGGAAGCTCCTCCCAGAGGAACAAGGCGCTTCCCGCCGTACTCGTCCTGGAGGACGGCCGCCTCTTCCGCGGCCGCGCCTACGGGGCCGTGGGGGAGACCTTCGGCGAGGCCGTGTTCTCCACCGGCATGACCGGCTACCAGGAGACACTGACCGACCCGTCGTACGACCGCCAGATCGTCGTCGCGACCGCCCCGCAGATCGGCAACACCGGCTGGAACGACGAGGACGACGAGTCGGGCCGCATCTGGGTCTCCGGCTACGTCGTGCGCGACCCCGCGCGCGTGCCGTCCAACTGGCGGTCCACGCGCTCCCTGGACGACGAACTGGAGCGCCAGGGCGTCGTCGGCATCTCCGGCATCGACACCCGGGCCCTCACCCGCCATCTGCGCGAGCGCGGCTCGATGCGCGCCGGCATCTTCTCGGGCGAGGCGGTCGCCCCCGAGGCCGAGCTGCTGGAGCGCGTGCAGGCCCAGCCGCACATGAAGGGCGCGAGCCTGTACGAGGAGGTCGCGACGAAGCAGGCGTACGTCGTCCCGGCGGTCGGCGAGAAGCGGTTCACCGTCGCCGCCATCGACCTCGGCATCAAGGGCATGACCCCGCACCGCATGGCCGAGCGCGGCATCGAGGTGCACGTCCTGCCCGCGACCGCCACGGCCGACGACGTCTACGCCGTCGACCCGGACGGCGTGTTCTTCTCCAACGGCCCCGGCGACCCGGCCACGGCCGACGGCCCCGTCGCGCTGATGTCGGCCGTCCTGGAGCGCAGGACCCCGCTGTTCGGCATCTGCTTCGGCAACCAGATCCTCGGCCGCGCGCTCGGCTTCGGCACCTACAAGCTGAAGTACGGCCACCGGGGCATCAACCAGCCGGTGCAGGACCGTACGACCGGCAAGGTGGAGGTCACCGCGCACAACCACGGCTTCGCCGTGGACGCGCCGCTCGACAAGGTCAGCGAGACGAAGTTCGGCCGCGCCGAGGTCTCGCACGTCTGCCTCAACGACAACGTCGTGGAGGGACTCCAGCTGCTCGACCAGCCCGCCTTCTCCGTCCAGTACCACCCGGAAGCGGCGGCCGGACCGCACGACGCCGCCTACCTGTTCGACCGTTTCGTCTCCCTGATGGAGGGCCAGCGTGCCTAAGCGCACCGATATCCAGTCCGTCCTGGTCATCGGCTCCGGCCCGATCGTCATCGGCCAGGCCGCCGAGTTCGACTACTCCGGCACCCAGGCGTGCCGGGTGCTCAAGGCCGAGGGTCTGCGCGTCATCCTCGTCAACTCCAATCCGGCGACGATCATGACGGACCCGGAGATCGCCGACGCCACCTACGTCGAGCCGATCACCCCCGAGTTCGTCGAGAAGATCATCGCCAAGGAGCGTCCCGACGCCCTGCTGCCCACCCTGGGCGGCCAGACGGCCCTGAACACCGCCATCTCGCTGCACGAGAACGGCACGCTGGAGAAGTACGGCGTCGAGCTGATCGGCGCCAAGCCCGAGGCCATCCACAAGGGCGAGGACCGCGACCTGTTCAAGGGCGTCGTGGAGGAGGTCCGCCGCAAGATCGGGCACGGCGAGTCCGCCCGCTCGGTCATCTGCCACTCCATGGACGACGTCCTCGACGGTGTCGAGACGCTCGGCGGCTACCCGGTCGTCGTCCGCCCGTCCTTCACCATGGGCGGCGCCGGCTCCGGCTTCGCGCACGACGAGGAGGAGCTGCGCCGCATCGCCGGCCAGGGCCTCACCCTCTCCCCGACCACCGAGGTCCTCCTGGAGGAGTCCATCCTCGGCTGGAAGGAGTACGAGCTGGAGCTGATGCGCGACAAGCACGACAACGTCGTGGTCGTCTGCTCCATCGAGAACTTCGACCCGATGGGCGTGCACACCGGTGACTCCATCACCGTCGCGCCCGCGATGACGCTGACCGACCGCGAGTACCAGATCCTGCGGGACGTCGGCATCGCCGTCATCCGTGAGGTCGGCGTGGACACCGGCGGCTGCAACATCCAGTTCGCGGTGAACCCCGAGGACGGCCGCGTGATCGTCATCGAGATGAACCCGCGCGTGTCGCGTTCCTCCGCCCTCGCCTCCAAGGCGACCGGCTTCCCGATCGCCAAGATCGCCGCCAAGCTCGCCGTCGGCTACACGCTGGACGAGATCCCGAACGACATCACGCGCGAGACCCCGGCCTCCTTCGAGCCCACGCTCGACTACGTGGTCGTCAAGGCCCCGCGGTTCGCCTTCGAGAAGTTCCCGCAGGCCGACTCCACGCTGACCACCACCATGAAGTCGGTCGGCGAGGCCATGGCCATCGGCCGCAACTTCCCCGAGGCCTTCCAGAAGGCGCTGCGCTCGCTGGAGAAGAAGGGCAGCCAGTTCGCCTTCACCGGCGAGCCCGGCGACAAGGAAACCCTGCTGCGCGAGGCCGTACGGCCCACCGACGGCCGGATCAACACCGTCATGCAGGCCATCCGCGCGGGCGCCACACCTGAGGAGGTCTTCGCCTACACGAAGATCGACCCGTGGTTCGTGGACCAGCTCTTCCTGATCAAGGAGATCGCGGACGAGCTGGCGGGCGCGCCGGAGCTGACCGCCGACCTGCTCGCCGAGGCCAAGCGGCACGGCTTCTCCGACCAGCAGATCGGCGAGATCCGCGGCCTTCGCGAGGACGTCGTCCGGGAGGTCCGGCACGCCCTCGGCATCCGCCCGGTCTACAAGACGGTCGACACCTGCGCCGCCGAGTTCGCCGCGAAGACGCCGTACTTCTACTCCTCCTACGACGAGGAGACCGAGGTCGCGCGCCGCGAGAAGCCCGCGGTGATCATCCTCGGCTCGGGCCCCAACCGCATCGGCCAGGGCATCGAGTTCGACTACTCCTGCGTGCACGCCTCCTTCGCGCTGTCCGACGCCGGGTACGAGACCGTGATGGTCAACTGCAACCCGGAGACCGTCTCCACGGACTACGACACCTCCGACCGCCTGTACTTCGAGCCGCTGACGCTCGAGGACGTGCTGGAGATCGTCCACGCCGAGCAGCAGGCCGGCCCGCTCGCGGGCGTCATCGTCCAGCTGGGCGGCCAGACCCCGCTGGGTCTGTCCCAGGCCCTCAAGGACAACGGCGTGCCGGTCGTCGGCACGTCCCCCGAGGCCATCCACGCGGCCGAGGACCGCGGCGCCTTCGGCCGCGTCCTGGCGGAGGCGGGTCTGCCGGCGCCCAAGCACGGCACGGCCACCACCTTCGAGGAGGCCAAGGCCATCGCCGACGAGATCGGCTACCCGGTCCTGGTCCGGCCCTCCTACGTCCTCGGCGGGCGCGGCATGGAGATCGTCTACGACGAGACCCGCCTCGCCTCGTACATCGCCGAGTCGACCGAGATCAGCCCCTCCCGGCCGGTCCTCGTCGACCGTTTCCTCGACGACGCGATCGAGATCGACGTCGACGCCCTCTACGACGGCGAGGAGCTGTACCTCGGCGGTGTCATGGAGCACATCGAGGAGGCCGGTATCCACTCCGGCGACTCGGCGTGCGCCCTGCCCCCGATCACCCTCGGCGGCTTCGACATCAAGCGCCTGCGCGCCTCCACCGAGGCCATCGCCAAGGGTGTCGGCGTGCGCGGCCTGATCAACATCCAGTTCGCGATGGCGGGCGACATCCTCTACGTCCTGGAGGCCAACCCGCGCGCCTCCCGTACGGTCCCCTTCACCTCCAAGGCGACCGCGGTCCCGCTCGCCAAGGCCGCCGCCCGCATCTCGCTGGGCGCGACCATCGCCGAGCTGCGCGCCGAGGGCCTGCTGCCGAGGAACGGCGACGGCGGCGAGCTGCCCCTCGACGCGCCGATCTCCGTCAAGGAGGCCGTCCTGCCCTGGTCCCGCTTCCGGGACTTCCAGGGCCGCGGTGTCGACACCATCCTCGGCCCGGAGATGCGCTCCACCGGCGAGGTCATGGGCATCGACTCCGTCTTCGGCACGGCGTACGCCAAGTCGCAGGCGGGTGCCTACGGCCCGCTGCCCACCAAGGGCCGCGCGTTCATCTCGGTCGCCAACCGCGACAAGCGCTCGATGATCTTCCCGGCGCGCGAGCTGGTCGCCCACGGCTTCGAGCTGCTCGCCACCTCCGGCACCGCCGAGGTCCTCAAGCGCAACGGCATCAATGCCACGGTCGTCCGCAAGCAGTCCGAGGGCACCGGCCCGAACGGCGAGAAGACCATCGTCCAGCTGATCCACGACGGCGAGGTCGACCTCATCGTCAACACCCCGTACGGCACCGGTGGCCGCCTCGACGGCTACGACATCCGTACGGCCGCGGTGGCCCGCTCCGTGCCCTGCCTGACGACCGTCCAGGCGCTCGCGGCGGCCGTCCAGGGCATCGACGCCCTCAACCACGGCGACGTGGGCGTCCGCTCGCTCCAGGAACACGCCGAACACCTGACCGCGGCCCGCGACTAGCAGCCCCGAGGGGGACACCGGAAACGGTGTCCCCCTCTTCATGAGGACACCCACATGTACAAGATCTTCTTCCGCCTGGTCTTCCGGCGGATGGACCCCGAGCGCGCCCACCACCTGGCCTTCCGCTGGATCCGGCTGGCCGCCCGCGTCCCCGTGCTGCGCACCTTCGCCGCCGCCGCCCTCGCGCCCCGTCACAAGGAACTGCGCACCGAGGCCTTCGGGCTGCGGATGCACGGCCCCTTCGGACTCGCCGCCGGCTTCGACAAGAACGCCGTCGCCATCGACGGGATGTCGATGCTGGGCTTCGACCACGTCGAGATCGGCACGGTCACCGGCGAGCCGCAGCCCGGCAACCCGAAGAAGCGGCTGTTCCGGCTGGTCGAGGACCGCGCGCTGATCAACCGCATGGGCTTCAACAACGACGGCTCGCTGGCCGTCGCGGCCCGCCTGGCGACCCGCGAGCCGGTCTTCCGCACCGTCGTCGGCGTCAACATCGGCAAGACCAAGATCGTGCCGGAGGCGGAGGCCGTCGCCGACTACGTGAAGTCCGCCGAGCGCCTCGCGCCGTACGCCGACTACCTCGTCGTCAACGTCTCCTCGCCCAACACGCCCGGACTGCGCGACCTCCAGGCGGTGGACCACCTGCGTCCGCTGCTGACCGCCGTGCGCGAGGCCGCCGACCGCACGGTGGCGAACCGGCGCGTCCCGCTGCTGGTGAAGATCGCCCCGGACCTCGCCGACGAGGACGTCGACGCGGTCGCCGACCTGGCCGTCGAACTGGGCCTGGACGGCATCATCGCCACCAACACCACCATCGCGCGTGCGGGCCTCGGCCTGCGCTCCGCCCCCGGACAGGCCGAGGAGACCGGCGGCCTGTCCGGAGCCCCGCTCAAGGCACGCTCCCTGGAGGTGCTGCGCCGCCTGTACGCGCGCGTGGGCGACCGGATCACCCTGGTGGGCGTCGGCGGCATCGAGAGCGCCGAGGACGCCTGGCAGCGCATCCTGGCCGGTGCCACGCTGGTCCAGGGTTACAGCGCCTTCGTCTACGAGGGCCCCTTTTGGTGCCGCGCCGTCCACAAGGGCCTCGCCGCCCGCCTGCGCACCAGCCCCTACGCCACCCTCGCCGACGCGGTCGGCGCCGACGTGAGGAAGCCCGCATGACACCGTTGGAGCCCTTCGGCGCCCGGCTGCGCCGCGCCATGGACGAGCGCGGCCCGCTGTGCGTCGGCATCGACCCGCACGCCTCCCTGCTCGCCGAGTGGGGCCTGGACGACGACGTCGCCGGGCTGGAACGGTTCAGCCGCACGGTGGTGGAGGCCGTGGCCGACCGGGTGGCCGTCCTGAAGCCGCAGAGCGCCTTCTTCGAGCGGTTCGGCTCGCGGGGCCTCGCGGTCCTGGAGACGTCCGTCAGGGAGGCACGAGCGGCCGGTGCCCTGGTCGTGCTGGACGCCAAGCGCGGTGACATCGGCTCGACCATGGCCGCCTACGCCGAGGCGTTCCTGCGCGAGGGAGCCCCGCTGTTCTCCGACGCCCTGACCGTCTCGCCGTATCTGGGCTACGGCTCGCTCAGCCCGGCCGTCGCGCTGGCCCGGGAGAGCGGTGCCGGCCTCTTCGTGCTGGCGCTGACCTCGAACCCGGAGGGCGGCGAGGTGCAGCACGCGGTGCGTGCCGACGGCCGGACCATCGGGGCGACCATGCTGGCCCATCTGGCGGCCGAGAACGCCGGTGAGGAGCCGCTGGGCTCCTTCGGCGCGGTCGTCGGCGCCACGCTCGGCGACCTGTCCTCGTACGACCTCGACATCAACGGCCCGCTCCTCGCGCCCGGCATCGGCGCCCAGGGCGCGACCCCCGCCGACCTTCCCCGTGTCTTCGGAGCGGCCGCCCGCAACGTGGTGCCCAACGTCAGCCGGGGTGTTCTGCGTCACGGTCCCGACGTCAGCGCGCTGCGCGGGGCGGCCGAGCGGGTCGCGGAGGAGATCCGGGCGGCCGTCGACCGCGTCTGAACCGCCGGCCGCGTGCTCGGCTGAGCGCTGTCGCGTCGACGTGAGTGTGAATACATCTGCAAATCGCGGGCAATATGCCTGAAATGTCCGACCTGACGGAGGCTGACCAGGACTTTTCCGCTGTTCTCGCTGACTCTGGCGGACTTGCCCGCTAGTCTCCGAGCAGTGGGGGCACCTCCAAGGCCCTCAAGGCAGTGGGGGAGAACGGGCGACGCGTGTTGCTCGTAGCTCCCCAGGTGTGGGGCGACTAGGTTCCTCACCGGTCCGTATCCGACAGTTCGACATCCGAGGTGACGTAGGCGTGGCTCTTCCGCCCCTTACCCCTGAACAGCGCGCAGCCGCGCTCGAAAAGGCCGCCGCGGCTCGCCGGGAGCGGGCCGAGGTCAAGAATCGACTCAAGCACTCCGGCGCCTCCCTGCACGAGGTCATCAAGCAGGGCCAGGAGAACGACGTCATCGGCAAGATGAAGGTCTCCGCGCTGCTGGAGTCCCTGCCGGGCGTGGGCAAGGTCCGCGCCAAGCAGATCATGGAGCGTCTGGGAATCTCCGAGAGCCGCCGCGTGCGCGGTCTCGGTTCGAACCAGATCGCCTCCCTGGAGCGTGAGTTCGGCAGCACCGGCTCCTGAGTCCGCCTCCCGACGGACAGGGAGTCCCGGGCACTCCGGGATTGCTGGATAATCGCTGCATGGCAGTAACACTCCGGGGGACGTCCCCCGAACCCCCGGACGCACGTCCGCGGCTGACCGTGCTCTCCGGCCCCTCGGGGGTCGGCAAGAGCACGGTCGTCGCTCATATGCGCAAGGAACACCCCGACGTCTGGCTCTCCGTGTCGGCGACCACCCGCAAGCCGCGCCCCGGCGAGCAGCACGGAGTCCACTACTTCTTCGTCACCGACGACGAGATGGACAAGCTGATCGCCAACGGCGAGCTGCTGGAGTGGGCGGAGTTCGCCGGCAACCGCTACGGCACGCCCCGCGCGGCCGTGCTGGAGAGGCTGGAGAACGGCGAGCCCGTCCTGCTGGAGATCGACCTCCAGGGCGCCCGCCAGGTCCGGGAGTCGCTCTCCGACGCCCAGCTGGTGTTCCTGGCTCCGCCCTCCTGGGAGGAGCTGGTGCGCAGGCTCACCGGCCGGGGAACCGAGCCCCCCGAGGTCATCGAGCGCCGCCTGGAGGCCGCCAGGACCGAGCTGGCGGCCGAGCCGGAGTTCGACGTGACCCTGGTCAACACCTCCGTCGAGGACGTGGCGCGCGAGCTGCTAGCCTTGATGAACATTGTGTGATCGTGACTGTGATCACGATGACTGATTCTTTTCCATCCATCGGAAGGTAGAGCGTGTCCTCTTCCATCACCGCGCCCGAGGGCATCATCAACCCGCCGATCGACGAGCTTCTCGAGGCCACCGACTCGAAGTACAGCCTCGTGATCTACGCGGCGAAGCGTGCTCGCCAGATCAACGCGTACTACTCGCAGCTCGGCGAGGGCCTCCTCGAGTACGTCGGTCCGCTCGTCGACACCCACGTGCACGAGAAGCCGCTCTCGATCGCCCTGCGCGAGATCAACGCCGGTCTCCTGACCTCCGAGGCCATCGAGGGCCCGGCGCAGTAGTTTTTCCGTATTGCGATCGACTTATCCACAGGCCCGGCAGTCACGCTGCCGGGCCTGTGGTGTGTCATGGAGTCGGTCGTTCGTTACTCGAGTCCGGGAGACACGGTGGACAAGCCGAGGGTCGTGCTGGGGGTCAGCGGTGGCATCGCCGCCTACAAGGCCTGTGAGCTGCTGAGAAGGTTCACGGAGTCGGGCCATGACGTCCGCGTGGTGCCCACCGCCTCCGCGCTGCACTTCGTCGGCGCCGCCACCTGGTCGGCCCTGTCCGGCAACCCCGTCTCCCCCGAGGTCTGGGACGACGTGCACGAGGTCCCGCACGTCCGCATCGGCCAGCACGCCGACCTGGTGGTCGTCGCCCCGGCCACCGCGGACATGCTCGCCAAGGCGGCCCACGGCCTCGCCGACGACCTGCTGACCAACACGCTGCTCACCGCCCGCTGTCCGGTCGTCTTCGCCCCGGCCATGCACACCGAGATGTGGGAGCACCCGGCCACCCGGGAGAACGTGGCCACGCTCCGCCGCCGCGGCGCCGTCGTCATCGAACCCGCCGTCGGCCGCCTCACCGGCGTCGACACCGGCAAGGGCCGGCTCCCCGACCCCGCGGAGATCTTCGAGGTCTGCCGCCGGGTGCTGGCCCGGGGCGTCACCGAGCCCGACCTGCGGGGGCGGCACGTCGTCGTCTCCGCCGGCGGCACCCGCGAGCCCCTCGACCCGGTCCGCTTCCTCGGCAACCGCTCCTCCGGCAAGCAGGGCTACGCCCTCGCCCGTACGGCCGCCGCCCGCGGCGCCCGGGTGACACTCGTCGCGGCCAACACCGGGCTGCCCGACCCGGCGGGGGTGGACGTCGTCCCGGTGGGCACGGCCGTCCAGCTGCGCGAGGCCGTCCTCAAGGCCGCGGCGGACGCCGACGCCGTGGTCATGGCCGCCGCCGTCGCCGACTTCCGGCCGGCCGCCTACGCCGCCGGGAAGATCAAGAAGAGGGACGGCCAGGAACCCGATCCGGTCGTGCTGGTGCGAAATCCAGACATTCTCGCGGAGATCTCCGCCGACCGTGCCCGCCCCGCTCAGGTGATCGTCGGTTTCGCCGCCGAGACCGACGACGTCCTCGCCAACGGCCGGACCAAGCTCGCCCGCAAGGGCTGTGACCTGCTCGTGGTCAACGAGGTGGGGGAGCGCAAGACCTTCGGCTCCGAGGAGAACGAAGCCGTCGTCCTGGGTGCCGACGGCAGCGAGACCTCGGTGCCGCACGGACCGAAGGAGGCCCTGGCCGACATCGTCTGGGACCTGGTCGCCCAGCGGCTGGGCTGACCCGCCCGGCGGTCCCGGGGCCGGGCCGCCGCCCGGGTGAAGGGCGTGCGCCACGATGCCGCGGCCGGGTGTGGCGGCTCTGGTCACACCGGCCGTCATTGTGCAGAATGCCTGTGCCGCAGGTCACAACGCCTCCGAGAAGCGAGATGGTGGCCCGTCGGCCGAGTGCGACCGATAAACTGTTGACGGTCGACCGGGCGCAGCCCTGTGTCGACCGCAAATGATCAGCCAGCAGCCGCTGCAACCACAGGGAGCATTGTGTCCCGTCGCCTGTTCACCTCGGAGTCCGTGACCGAGGGTCACCCCGACAAGATCGCTGACCAGATCAGCGACACCATTCTCGACGCGCTTCTGCGCGAGGACCCGACCTCCCGGGTCGCCGTCGAGACGCTGATCACCACCGGCCTGGTCCACGTGGCCGGCGAGGTGACGACCAAGGCCTACGCGGACATCGCGACGCTCGTCCGCGGCAAGATCCTGGACATCGGCTACGACTCCTCCAAGAAGGGCTTCGACGGCGCCTCCTGCGGTGTCTCGGTGTCCATCGGCGCGCAGTCCCCGGACATCGCGCAGGGTGTCGACGCGGCGTACGAGGCACGGGTCGAGGGTGACGAGGACGAGCTGGACCGGCAGGGTGCGGGCGACCAGGGCCTGATGTTCGGCTACGCGTCCGACGAGACGCCGACGCTGATGCCGCTCCCGATCTTCCTGGCGCACCGCCTGTCCAAGCGCCTCTCGGACGTCCGCAAGAACGGCACCATCCCCTACCTCCGCCCCGACGGCAAGACGCAGGTCACCATCGAGTACGACGGCGACAAGGCCGTCCGCCTCGACACGGTGGTCGTCTCCTCCCAGCACGCCTCCGACATCGACCTGGAGTCGCTGCTCGCCCCCGACATCCGCGAGTTCGTCGTGGAGCCGGAGCTGAAGGCGCTCCTGGACGAGGGCATCAAGCTGGACACCGAGGGCTACCGCCTGCTGGTCAACCCGACCGGCCGCTTCGAGATCGGCGGTCCGATGGGCGACGCCGGCCTCACCGGCCGCAAGATCATCATCGACACCTACGGCGGCATGGCCCGCCACGGCGGCGGCGCCTTCTCCGGCAAGGACCCGTCCAAGGTCGACCGCTCGGCCGCCTACGCCATGCGCTGGGTCGCCAAGAACGTCGTGGCGGCCGGCCTGGCCTCCCGCTGCGAGGTCCAGGTCGCCTACGCGATCGGCAAGGCCGAGCCCGTCGGCCTCTTCGTCGAGACCTTCGGCACCAACACGATCGAGACCGAGAAGATCGAGAAGGCTATCGACGAGGTCTTCGACCTCCGCCCGGCCGCGATCATCCGCGACCTCGACCTGCTGCGCCCGATCTACTCCCAGACCGCGGCCTACGGCCACTTCGGCCGCGAGCTGCCCGACTTCACCTGGGAGCGCACGGACCGCGTGGACGCCCTGCGCACCGCCGCGGGCCTGTAACCCCGCAACACCGCTCACCGAGGCCCGGCTCCCCCGCGCGGGGGCCGGGCCTCGGCGTGTGCGCGGGCGGGCCGCGCCGCACGCGGCACTTCGCGCGATGCCGAGCGGCGTGACGGACGCGGGCGGACGTGGCGTGACGGCGGGGACGCCGGGCCCGGTGGCCCGCCCGGACGGCGTTGTCAGTGGCGTTTGGTAAGAATGCAAGCGTGAGCAGCGAGAACGGACCGGGGGACGGCGGGGCCGAGGGGGCGCCGCCGGAACAGCTCGCGCTCATCCGGGAGAGCGTGCGCAAGGCGAAGGTGCCACGGGCGAAGCCGCGGACCTGGCGGGGAGCCGCGCTCGCCGAGCACCTGCCCGTCGCCCGGGTGCTGGTCGACAAGGGCGTGCTGCACCTCGACCGGTACTTCGACTACGCCGTGCCCGCCGACCTGGACGCGCAGGCACAGCCCGGGGTGCGGGTGCGGGTGCGGTTCGGGGCCGGGCGGCACCGGGTGCGCGAGGGGCGCCGGGAGGGCGGTGGGCTCGTCGACGGCTTCCTCGTGGAGCGGCGGGCCGAGTCCGACTACGCCGGACCCCTGGCCGCCCTCGCCCAGGTCGTGTCGCCGGAGCCCGTGCTCGGCGAGGAGCTGCTGGGGCTCGCGCGGGCCGTCGCCGACCGCTACGCGGGCAGCCTCGCCGATGTGCTCCAGCTCGCCGTGCCGCCACGCAACGCACGCGCCGAGCAGCGGCCCTCCCCGGCACCGCTGCCGCCGCCGAAAGCCCCGGACGCCGGCTCCTGGGAGCGGTACGAGCACGGGAGCGCCTTCCTCGGCGCGCTGGCCTCGGGCGGGGCACCCCGGGCCGTGTGGAACGCGCTTCCCGGGCCGCGATGGAGCGAGGAACTGGCCCGGGCCGTCGCCGCCACGCTGGCCTCGGGGCGCGGCGCCCTCGTCGTCGTACCGGACGGGCGGGCCGCCGCCCGCGTGGACGCCGCGCTGACCGCGCTGCTCGGCGCCGGCCGGCACGCGCTGCTCACCGCCGACGCCGGACCGGAGAAGCGGTACGCGCAGTGGCTGGCGGTGCGGCGGGGATCCGTGCGCGCCGTCGTCGGCACCCGGGCGGCGATGTTCGCGCCCGTGCGGGACCTCGGCCTCGTCGCCGTCTGGGACGACGGGGACGACAGCCACAGCGAGCAGCACGCCCCGCAGCCGCACACCCGGGACGTCCTGCTGCTGCGCGCCGCGCTGGACCGGTGCGCGTTCCTGCTGGGGAGCTGGAGCTGCACCGTGGAGGCCGCGCAGCTCGTCGAGAGCGGCTGGGCCCGGCCGCTGGCCGCCGGGCGGGAGGAGGTGCGGCGCGCCGCCCCCCTGGTCCGGACGGTCGGTGACGGCGACCTCGCGCGAGACGAGGCCGCCCGCGCCGCCCGGCTGCCCACCCTCGCCTGGCAGGCGGCCCGCGAGGGGCTGCGGCACGGGCCGGTGCTCGTGCAGGTGCCCCGGCGGGGATACGCACCCCGCATGGCCTGCGACCGGTGCCGGGCGCCCGCCCGGTGCCGGCACTGCTCGGGACCGCTCGAGGGACAGGACGGGGGCGTCCTGCGATGCGGCTGGTGCGGGCGCGAGGAGGGCGCCTGGCACTGCCCCGAGTGCGGCGCCTTCCGGCTCCGCGCCCAGGTCGTGGGCGCGCGGCGCACCGCCGAGGAACTGGGGCGGGCCTTTCCCGCCGTACCGGTGCGCACCTCGGGACGCGAGCAGGTGCTGGACACCGTGCCCGGCACGCCCGCCCTGGTCGTCAGCACACCGGGCGCCGAACCCGTCGCCGAGGGCGGTTACGCGGCGGCTCTGCTGCTGGACGGCTGGACCATGCTCGTACGGCCCGATCTGCGGGCCGGTGAGGACGCGCTGCGCCGGTGGATCGCGGCCGGTGCGCTGGTGCGGCCGCAGGCCGAGGGGGGCACGGTGGTCGTGGTGGCCGAGCCGACCCTGCGCCCCGTACAGGCCCTTGTGCGCTGGGATCCCGTCGGGCATGCCGTGCGGGAGCTGGCCGAGCGGGCCGAGCTGGGGTTCCCGCCGGTGTCCCGGATGGCGGCCGTGTCCGGGTCGCCCGCGGCCGTCACCGAGTTCCTGGCAGCGGCCGGACTGCCGCCGGACGCCGAGGTGCTGGGGCCGGTGCCGCTGCCGCCCGCGCCGCCCGGCCGGCCCCGCAGGCCCGGCGGGCCGCCGCCCGGCGAGCACTGGGAGCGGGCACTCGTCCGCGTACCGCCGGGCAGCGGCGCCGCGCTGGCCACCGCCCTGAAGACCGCGCAGGCCGCCCGCACGGCCCGGGGGAGCGAGGAGCCGGTGCGGGTACGGATCGATCCGCCGGACATCGGGTGACGGGGGTGGACGCAGGCGTACGGGGGCGTCGGGCGGGATGCCTCGGGGGCGTGCCCGGGAGCGCCTGAGCCGGCGCTGCCGTGCCGGCCGCGCCGTGGCATGCGGGGCGACGTCCGGGACCGGGAACCGCGGACCGGGAACCGCGGACCGGGAGAACCGCGGACCGGGGACGGGCCGCGGGTCGGGGCATACCCTCCGCTGCGTCCGCCGCGTCCGCCGCGTCCGTGCGTGCCGTGGCCGGTCGGTGGCATCTGGCGGCCGGCCCGGAACGCGCCGGCCCGCAACGCGTCCGCCGGCAGGTCCGCCCTCCCGGGCGGACTTCCGGGAGGGCGGGGTGCGGGCCCTCGCCGTCAGCCGTTGCGCGGGCTGGGGAAGGCCGTCGCACGGGCGTCGTCGCGCAGCACCGCGCTGCCCGCGGTCGGCTGGGTCGGCATGGAGCGGGCCGCCGGGACCGTCGGCACCGTGGGCAGTCCCGGGTGCGCGTCGAGCGTGCGGGTGCCGGCCGGCTCCGTCGCCCGGTCCGACTCGGTGGCGGCCTGGGCCGCGGCGCGACGGGCGCCGTAGCGGCGGTGCACCGCCTGCTTGGTGACCCCGAGCGCGGAGCCCACCGCGTCCCAGGAGAAGCCCAGTGAGCGGTCGAAGTCCACGGCGGCGGTGACCAGGGTCTCGACGCTGTCCCGCAGTTCCTGGGCGAGGCGCACGGTCGGGGCGGGGGCCCGGCCGTAGACGACGAAGCCCGTGGAGGGGCCGGAGCGGCGCGGGCGGTAGACGTTGCCCAACTGGGCGGTGAGCGTGCGCAGCGCGTCCACCTGCCGGCGGACCCGCTCGATGTCCCGCACCAGCAAGTGCAGGCTGGCCCGGGCCTGGGCGTCGTGGGTTGCGTGGTCGGCCATGAACAAGCCTCTCGAACCGGCGTTGAAAGGAACCGGGCCGCGAACGGGGCCCGATGTGGTCAACTCTGTCTTGACCAACGCGCTGACGCTCCGCTGGTCACGGGCTGGGGGCGCGCGGGCACACGAGTACGCCGCCCGCCCGCCCGTGCGCCGCCCGTGGTCATAGACTGGTGCGCTGCCCGCCAGACCCCCGCCCGAGAGGCCCGATCCCGCCCATGAAGCTCGTCTTCGCCGGTACCCCCGAGGTCGCCGTACCCGCCCTGGACGCTCTGCTCGCCTCCGGGCGGCACGAGGTGGCCGCCGTCGTCACGCGGCCGGACGCGCCGGCCGGACGCGGACGCAGGCTGGTCGCGTCGCCCGTGGCCGAGCGGGCGGAGGAGGCCGGGATCGAGGTGCTCAAGCCGCTCAGGCCCCGGGACCCCGAGTTCCTGGAGCGGCTCAAGGAGATCGCGCCGGACTGCTGCCCGGTCGTCGCCTACGGAGCCCTGCTGCCGAGGGCCGCCCTGGACATCCCGGCCCACGGCTGGGTGAACCTGCACTTCTCGCTGCTGCCCGCCTGGCGCGGGGCGGCGCCGGTGCAGCACGCCGTCATGGCGGGTGACGAGATCACCGGGGCGTCCACCTTCCTCATCGAGGAGGGACTCGACTCCGGGCCCGTCTACGGCACCGTGACCGAGGAGATCCGCCCCACCGACACCAGCGGCGACCTGCTCACCCGGCTCGCCTTCGCGGGCGCCGGACTCCTGGCCGCGACGATGGACGGAGTCGAGGACGGCACCCTGAAGGCCGTACCGCAGCCCGCCGAGGGCATCACCGTCGCGCCGAAGATCACCGTCGAGGACGCCCAGGTGGACTGGGCGGCGCCGGCGCTGCGTGTCGACCGGGTCGTGCGCGGCTGCACCCCGGCGCCCGGCGCCTGGACCACCTTCCGCGGCGAGCGGCTCAAGCTCGTCCAGGTCACGCCCGTGCCCGAGCGGACGGACCTCGCGCCGGGGCGGCTCGCGGCGGGCAAGAACAGCGTGCACGTGGGCACCGGTTCCCACGCCGTCGAGCTGCTGTGGGTGCAGGCCCAGGGCAAGAAGCCCATGCGGGCGGCCGACTGGGCGCGCGGGACGCGCATCGCGGACGGCGAGACGCTCGGCGGCTGACGCCCCGCACGGCGGCGGGGACACGCCGACGTAGGCTGGGATCCGCATCCCCTTCATCACATCCGGAGCACCTTTTTCGTGAGCGAGCAGTCCCGGCGGCCCCGCGGGCCCGCCAAGCCCTATCGCCGTCCCCAGAAGGACCCCGTCCGCATCCTGGCCTTCGAGGCGCTGCGCGCGGTGGACGAGCGGGACGCGTACGCCAACCTCGTGCTGCCCCCGTTGCTGAGGAAGGCGCGCGACAAGGGCGACTTCGACGCCCGGGACGCCGCCCTCGCCACCGAGCTGGTGTACGGCACACTGCGCCGGCAGGGCACGTACGACGCCGTCATCGCCGCCTGCGTCGACCGGCCGCTGCGCGAGGTCGACCCGCCGGTGCTCGACGTCCTCAGTCTGGGCGCGCACCAGCTGCTGGGCACGCGGATCCCGACCCACGCCGCGGTCTCCGCCTCCGTGGAACTGGCCCGGGTCGTCCTCGGGGACGGGCGTGCCAAGTTCGTCAACGCCGTGCTCCGCAAGGTCGCGCAGGACGATCTGCAGGGGTGGATCGAGAAGGTCGCGCCGCCCTACGACGAGGATCCCGAGGACCACCTCGCCGTCGTGCACTCGCACCCCCGCTGGATCGTCTCCGCGCTGTGGGACTCCCTCGGCGGCGGCCGGGCCGGCATCGAGGAGCTTCTGGCGGCGGACAACGAGCGGCCGGAGGTGACGCTCGTCGCGCGGCCCGGGCGCGCGACCACCGGGGAACTGCTGCGGGAGGACGCCGCCGAACCCGGACACTGGTCGCCGTACGCCGTGCGGCTCGCCGAGGGCGGCGAGCCGGGCGCGGTCGAGGCCGTCCGCGAGGGGCGGGCCGGCGTGCAGGACGAGGGCAGCCAGCTGGTCGCCCTCGCGCTGGCGAACGCCCCGCTCGACGGACCCGACGCACGGTGGCTCGACGGATGTGCCGGGCCCGGCGGCAAGGCCGCGCTGCTCGCCGCGCTCGCCGCCGAGCGCGGTGCCACGCTGCTCGCCTCGGAGAAGCAGCCGCACCGGGCGGGGCTCGTGGCCCGGGCGCTGCACGGTAACCCCGGGCCGTACCAGGTCATCGCCGCCGACGGGACCCGGCCGCCGTGGCGGCTGGGCTCGTTCGACCGGGTGCTGGTGGACGTGCCGTGCACCGGGCTGGGCGCGCTGCGCCGGCGTCCGGAGGCGCGCTGGCGCCGGCGCCCCGAGGACCTGGAGAGCTTCGCGCCGCTCCAGCGCGGGCTGCTTCGTACGGCGCTCGACTCGGTCCGCGTCGGCGGGATCGTCGGCTACGCCACCTGTTCCCCGCACCTCGCGGAGACCCGGGCGGTCGTCGCCGACGTACTCAAGCAGCGGCCGGAGACCGAGCTGATCGACGCCCGCCCGCTGCTGCCGGCCCTCCCCGCGCTCGGCGAGGGGCCGGACGTCCAGCTGTGGCCGCATCTGCACGGCACCGACGCGATGTACCTGGCCCTGATCCGGCGTACCGGCTGATCCGGCGTGCCGGCCGACCGCCTCACCGGCCGCGGTGCGGTGCGGTGCGGTGCCGCTGTGTTCGCCGATGTCCACGCAGTCACATGTCGTCGTACCAGTGCGGTGAACGAACCGTCCTGTGGACGGTGGGGAACATCAGTGCCCCGGGCATGGCAGGCTTGGGTCATGGCCGTGCAGATCAATCCCAGCATCCTTTCCGCCGACTTCGCCCGCCTCGCGGAGGAGGCCAAGGCGGTGCAAGGCGCCGACTGGCTCCATGTCGACGTCATGGACAACCACTTCGTCCCGAACCTGACGCTCGGTGTGCCGGTCGTGGAGTCCCTTGCCCGTGCGACGGACACCCCGCTGGACTGCCATCTGATGATCGAGGACCCCGACCGCTGGGCGCCTCGGTACGTCGAGGCGGGCGCCTCCTCCGTCACCTTCCACGTGGAGGCCGCCGCCGCCCCCGTGCGGCTCGCCCGGGAGATCCGGGCCAAGGGCGCCCGGGCGTCCATGGCGCTCAAGCCCGCCACGCCGATCGAGCCGTACGAGGACCTGCTCCCGGAACTCGACATGCTCCTGATCATGACGGTCGAACCGGGCTTCGGCGGCCAGGCGTTCCTCGACATCATGCTGCCGAAGATCCGCCGCACCCGTGAACTGATCGGCAAGCACGGTCTGGAGCTGTGGCTCCAGGTCGACGGCGGGGTCTCGGCCTCCACGATCGAGCGGTGCGCGGACGCGGGAGCGGACGTGTTCGTCGCCGGCTCCGCCGTCTACGGGGCCGAGGACCCGGCAGCGGCCGTACGTGCCCTGCGCACGCAGGCGGAGACGGCCGCCGCCCAGGCGTCCTGGGCATGCGACCACTGAGCCACAGCGAAGTGAACGCTTGAATGAACGCCGCCCATCAGGGCGGATCAGCAGCGCCGGATCTGCAAGGATGAACGGCGAATCCAGAGTGTGAACAGCAGTGAGGAGATCGCCGTGTCGGGTATGTCGGCGGGCCGGTCAGCCATGCGGATGGGACCCGCTGAGCTGGTGCAGGCGGCGGCCATGGCCCGCCGCTTCTACCTCGAGGGCAAATCCAAGATCCAGATCGCGGAGGAGTTCGGCGTCAGCCGCTTCAAGGTGGCCCGGGTCCTGGAGACGGCTCTCGAACGGGATCTCGTGCGCATCGAGATCCGGGTGCCGGCCGAACTGGACGCCGAGCGCTCCGACGCGCTCCGCGCCCGCTACGGCCTCAGGCACGCCGTCGTGGTCGAGTCCCCGGCCGACGCCGACGAGACCCCCGACCCCGAGAACCTCGGGGAGGTCGCCGCCGACCTGCTCGGCGAACTCGTCAACGAGGGGGACGTGCTCGGGCTGGCGTGGGGCCGGTCCACGATCAACATGGCCGCGGCGCTCGACCGGCTGCCGCCGTGCACGGTGGTGCAGCTGACGGGCGTGTACGACGCCGGGACCGCCGAGCGCGGCTCGGTGGAGGCCGTCCGCCGGGCCGCCCAGGTGTCGGGCGGTGACGCGCACCCCATCTACGCGCCGATGCTGCTGCCCGACGCGGCCACCGCGGTCGCGCTGCGCCACCAGACGGGGATCGCCCGGGCGTTCGAGTACTTCGACAAGGTCACGGTCGCCTGCGTCTCCATCGGCTCCTGGGAGCCGGGCATCTCGACCGTGCACGACATGCTCAGCGACGAGGAGCGCGCGCACTACGCCTCGCTCGGAGTCGCCGCCGAGATGTCCGCCCACCTCTTCGATGCCGAGGGGCGCCGGATCGGACGGGATCTGGGGGAGCGGTGCATCACGGTCAAGGCCGACCAGCTGCGCCGCGTCCCGGAGGTCGTGGCGATCGCGGGCGGGCAGCGCAAGGCGGCGGCGATCGACGCGGTGCTCCGCTCCGGGCTGGTCACCAGCCTGGTGACCGACACGTCGGCCGCCGACTACCTGATGACCGCGGGACCCACGCCGAAGTCCGCGCTGAACCGTGCCGACCCCGACGGGCACTGACGGCGGCCGCCGGCAGGGGGTCGCCCCGTCACGGCGGGACGGCCGGGGCGGCTTCAGCGGCGTGCTGCCGCGGCTCGTCCCCCGCGCGCCGACGCGACTGCTCGTCGCGCTGACGGGACTGCTCGCCTGCCTCTCCGTCCTGTTGTCGGGCTGCGCGTCCCCCGAGGGCGCCCCGACGGCTCCCGGCGCGTCCGCCCCGGCCTGGGCCGGGAGCATGGCCACCGTCCGCGAGTCCCGGCTCCCCGCCGAGGCCCGCCGGACACTCGCCCTCATCGACCGGGGCGGCCCCTTCCCGTACGCCAGGGACGGAGCCGTCTTCGGGAACTTCGAGGGACGTCTGCCGCGGCAGCGGCGCGGTCACTACCACGAGTACACCGTGCGCACGCCCGGCTCGCGCGACCGCGGGGCCCGGCGCATCGTCACCGGGCGGGACGGGGAGACGTACTACACCGATGATCACTACGAGTCGTTCCGGGCGGTGCTGAGATGACGGAACACCTGGGCGGCCGGTACCCGGTCACCCTGGACCTGGACGGCGTCACGGACAAGGCGGGCCTGATGGACCGCGTCGCCCGGGCCCTGAGCCTGCCCGACTGGTTCGGGCGGAACTGGGACGCGCTGGCCGACTGCCTCGCCGACGACACCGTGTGGCCCGAGGCAGCCGTCGCACAGGGGCTGCTGATCGTCGTACGGGGCTGGCGGCCGTACGCCGAGACGGATCCGGAGGCGTGGCGGACCGCGCTGGACGTGTTCGCCGACGCGGCCGACGAGACCCCCGCGCTCTCCGTCGTGCTCGCCCTTGGAGGTTCCTCCTAGGCCGCCGCGGCGAGCCTGGACGTTCTGTGAGGGCGGGACGGCAGTGGCGTCATGGGAGAATGAAGTACGTGCTCTTTCCCCCTGGCACACCTGTCCGGGGGCCACCTCTGATCGACTGGGATGTGCAGCACGTGCGTTTCCTCAATGACATCCAGCCCGCGTACGACCTGACGTACGACGACGTGTTCATGGTGCCGAGCCGCTCCGCGGTGGGCTCGCGTCAGGGCGTGGACCTCGCTTCGCCGGACGGCACGGGCACCACCATCCCGCTCGTCGTCGCCAACATGACCGCGATAGCCGGCCGCCGCATGGCCGAGACGATGGCCCGCCGGGGCGGCCTGGTGGTCATCCCGCAGGACATCCCCATCGACGTCGTCACCGACGTCGTCTCCTGGGTGAAGAGCCGCCACCTGGTGCTCGACACCCCGATCGTGCTGGCCCCGCACCAGACCGTCGCCGACGCCCTGTCGCTGCTGCCCAAGCGGGCCCACAACGCCGGTGTCGTCGTGGACGAGAACCACCGGCCCGTCGGTGTCGTCACCGACACGGACCTGTCCGGCGTCGACCGCTTCACCCAGCTCGAAGTGGTCATGTCCAAGGACCTGCTGCTGCTCGACGCGGACATCGACCCGCGCGAGGCCTTCAACCGGCTGGACGCGGCCAACCGCCGCTATGCCCCGGCCGTGGACGCCGACGGCAGGCTCGCCGGCATCCTCACCCGCAAGGGCGCCCTGCGCGCCACCTTGTACACCCCCGCCGTGGACGCGAACGGCAGGCTGCGGATCGCCGCCGCCGTCGGCATCAACGGCGATGTGGCGGGCAAGGCCAAGCAGCTGCTCGACGCGGGCGTGGACACGCTCGTCATCGACACCGCGCACGGCCACCAGGAGTCGATGATCAGCGCCGTCCAGGTGGTGCGCGCGCTCGACCCGCAGGTGCCGATCGTCGCGGGCAACATCGTCTCCGCCGAGGGTGTCAAGGACCTGATCGACGCGGGCGCGGACATCATCAAGGTCGGTGTCGGCCCGGGCGCCATGTGCACCACGCGCATGATGACCGGCGTGGGCCGGCCACAGTTCTCCGCGGTCCTGGAGTGCGCCGCCGAAGCGAAGAAGTACGGCAAGCACGTGTGGGCCGACGGTGGTGTCCGCCACCCGCGCGACGTCGCGATGGCCCTCGCGGCGGGCGCGTCCAACGTGATGGTCGGCTCCTGGTTCGCGGGTACCTACGAGTCCCCGGGCGACCTCCAGCAGGACGCCGACGGCCGCCTGTACAAGGAGTCGTTCGGCATGGCCTCCGCGCGCGCCGTGCTCAACCGCACGTCCGAGGAGTCGGCGTACGACCGCGCCCGCAAGGCACTGTTCGAGGAGGGCATCTCCACCTCCCGCATGTTCCTCGACCCGGCCCGCCCGGGCGTCGAGGACCTGATCGACTCGATCATCGCGGGCGTCCGCTCCTCCTGCACCTACGCCGGCGCCGCCTCGCTGGAGGAGTTCGCCGAGAAGGCCATCGTCGGCATCCAGAGCGCGGCCGGTTACGCCGAGGGCAAGCCGCTGCACGCCAGCTGGAACTGACCCCGCCTCCGTCCCGACGGCCCCCGTTGTTCCCGCTCCCGGGAGGAACGGGGGCCGTCGGCGTTCCCGGCACGGACGACGGTGAGCGGGACGCGCCGGGCCCACGCGCCTCTTCCGGCAGCAGGAGGCCACCTGTTCCGACAAGCGGCCGCCGGTCGGCGGGCAGCGGCCGGCGAGGCGGGGAAGGCGGTCCGCGAGGGCGTTGTGCAACGCTCGGCAACGCGTGCGCAACGAATGGGCATTCCGGGCCGATAGACGCAATGATCATTCGTGGATGCGCAAGGTTGCTGCATTACGCCCGTGAAGGCCCGCCTCGTAGGGTGCTGCGCTAGACGTGGTGTGGCGGGGACCCCGCTCGGTCGGTTCCTGCCCGCGCAGGCTCCCACCGGTCCCCACCCACGAGGGCCGGTGATCATGCCGGCCCGCCTCGCAACCCCCGGCAGCGATAAGGAGCCAACCGCGTGCTCGATCAAGGCGCACCCCCGCAGAACCAGAAACCGGCCGCCCCCGCGTCCCCGGGCGTCGCCGCGCGCCTGATGCGTCGCAAGCCCGTGGAACGCCTGGTCGCGGAGGGCGGCCAGGGTGAGGGAGGGCAGCTGAGGCGCTCCCTCGGGCTGTGGCAGCTGACCATGATCAGCATTGGTGCCACCCTCGGCACCGGAATCTTCGTCGTCCTCGGCGAGGCCGTCCCCAAGGCGGGCCCGGCCGTCACCCTCTCCTTCGTGATCGCCGGCGTCACCGCGCTGTTCTCGGCCCTCTCCTATGCCGAACTGGCCGGCACGATCCCGGTCGCCGGCTCCTCGTACTCGTACGCATACGCAACGATGGGCGAGCTGATCGCCTGGGTGTGCGGCTGGTGTCTGCTCCTGGAGTACGGCGTCTCGGTGGCCGCCGTGGCCGTCGGCTGGGGCGAGTACCTGAACGAGCTGCTGGACGGCGCCTTCGGCGTCACCATCCCGGACGCCCTGGCCAACCCGCCCGGCGTCCACGGCGGTGTGTTCAACCTGCCCGCCCTGATCGTCGTGCTCCTCGCGATGACGTTCCTGCTCGGCGGCGCCAAGGAGTCCGCGCGCGCCAACACCATCATGGTGTGCGTGAAGATCGCCGCGCTGGTGATGTTCTGCGCGATCGGCTTCGTGGGCTTCAAGTCCGGCAACTACTCCCACTTCATGCCGCTCGGCATGGGAGGCGTCAGCGCCGCCGGTGCCACGCTGTTCTTCTCCTACATCGGCTTCGACGCCGCCTCCACCGCAGGCGAGGAGGCCAAGGACGCCCAGCGCGACCTGCCCCGCGCCATCATGCTCTCCCTGGTCATCGTCACGGCCCTGTACGTGCTGGTCGCCGCCGTCGCGGTCGGCGCGAAGCCCTGGCGGACGTTCGAGGACTCCGAGGCAGCGCTCGCCCAGATCATGACGGACGTCACCGGCCAGAGCTTCTGGGGCACCCTGCTGGCCTTCTGCGCGGTCATCGCCATCGCCAGCGTCGTCCTGACCGTGCTGTACGGCCAGACCCGCATCCTTTTCGCGATGTCCCGCGACGGCCTGGTGCCCAAGGTCTTCGCCCGGGTCCACCGCAAGACCGGCGTGCCGCGCGCCAACACGGTCATCGTGGCCCTCTTCTGCGGTGTCCTCGCCGCCGCCATCCCGCTGGGGCAGCTCGCCGACGCCACCAGCATCGGCACGCTGTTCGCCTTCGCTCTGGTCAACATCGCGGTCGTGGTGCTGCGCCGGACCCGTCCGGACATGAAGCGCACGTTCCGTGTCCCGCTGTCGTGGGTGCTGCCCGCGCTGGGCTTCGTCTGCTGCGTGTGGATGATGGGCAGCCTGTCCACCGTCACCTGGACCGTGTTCGGTGTCTGGATGGCTGTCGGGCTCGTGTTCTACTTCCTGTACGGCTACCGCCGTTCCCGTCTCGCGACCGACGAGGACCTCGCGGTGACGGCAGAGAAGTGACCGGACCGAAGAAGTGAACCACCCCCTGTGCTGAACGATCTCGACGAACGCATCGTGCACGCCCTCGCCGAGGACGCCCGCCGTTCCTATGCGGACATCGGGCAGATGGTCGGTCTGTCGGCCCCCGCCGTGAAGCGGCGTGTGGACCGGCTGCGCGCCACCGGAGCCATCACCGGATTCACCGTCCGGGTGGACCCGGCGGCGCTCGGCTGGGAGACCGAGGGGTACATCGAGATCTACTGCCGGAGCAACACCTCTCCGGAGACCATTCAGCGGGGTCTGGAGCGCTACCAGGAGGTCGTGGCCGCGTCGACCGTCACCGGTGACGCGGACGCGATCGCCCAGGTGTTCGCCTCCGACATGCGGCACTTCGAGCGCGTGCTGGAGCGGATCGCCGGCGAGCCCTTCGTGGAGCGCACCAAGTCGGTGCTGGTGCTGTCGCCGCTGCTGCGGCGCTTCTCGTCCGGCGCGCCGGGGTGACCCCGGCGCGTTCCGTCCGGCGGCCGGCCACCGGACGGGACGCGGCGTTCCGACGACCGAGCGGGTCCCGTGCCCCTCACCACCGACCGGCAGGACCGGCCCGGGTCCGCGCGCCACGCGTACGACCCGGGCCGGTCCCGTTCCAGCCACGGGGCGTCCTCTCGCCCGTCTCCCCGCGGCATGCCTCATCCGGTCCTTCTCGCAGGTCGCCGCGAGGTCCTTCCCGCCGGTGGTTCCCGGGGACGGAGGCGTCTGCCGCCCGAGCCACGCAACGAATCGCCGCCCGGCCCGCGCTCGACGCAACGAACCGCGCACCGGCGCGCAACGGCTCCTGCTTGTCCGGCCGAGCGCGCCGACCGTACCGTCTAATTCGGCCCCCAAACCCCCCGTACCGGTGAGGATCCCGCATGCGCACCGCCCTGCTCCAAGGCTCCGGCCGCCCCGGTTCGATCGTCGAGAACCTCAAGGTCCTCGACGAGGCCGCGGGCCGGGCCGCCGCCGCGGGCGCGGGGCTGCTGGCCGCGCCGGAGATGTTCCTCACCGGGTACGCGATCGGCGACGACATCGCCCGCCTCGCCGAGCCCGCCGACGGCGACTCCGCCGACGCGGTCGCGGAGATCGCGAGCCGGCACGGCCTGGCCGTGGCGTACGGCTACCCGGAGCGCGACGGTGAGACCGTGTACAACTCGGCACAGCTGATCTCGGCCGACGGCACCCGGCTCGCGAACTACCGCAAGACCCACCTGTTCGGCTGCTTCGAGCGCGACCATTTCACGCCGGGCGAGCAGCACATCGTCCAGGCCGAGCTGAACGGCCTGACCGTCGGCCTGCTGATCTGCTACGACGTCGAGTTCCCCGAGAACGTCCGCGCCCACGCCCTGGCCGGTACGGACCTCCTCCTCGTCCCGACCGCGCAGATGCACCCGTACCAGTTCGTCGCCGAGTCGATGATCCCGGTGCGCGCCTTCGAGAACCAGATGTACGTCGCCTACGTCAACCGGGTCGGCCGGGAGGGGGAGTTCGAGTTCGTCGGGCTGTCCGTCCTCGCGGGACCCGACGGTGTGGCCCGCGCCCGCGCCGGCCGTGCCGAGCAGCTGGTGTTCGCCGACGCCGACCCCGTCTTCCTGGCCGCCTCCCGCGAGACCAACCCGTACCTGCACGACCGCCGTCCCGGTCTGTACGGGTCCCTCGTCTGAGCCGCCGCACAAGCCTCCCCCCTGTTTCACCTCGCGCAAGGAGTCCGTACCCCATGACGTCCACGGTGCCCAACGCCGTCGAGCACACCGACGAGCAGCAGCCGCCGATCACCATGTTCGGCCCGGACTTCCCCTACGCCTACGACGACTTCCTGACCCACCCGGCGGGCCTCGGCCAGATACCGGCCACCGAGCACGGCACCGAGGTGGCGGTCATCGGCGGCGGCCTGTCCGGCATCGTCGCCGCCTACGAGCTGATGAAGATGGGCCTCAAGCCCGTCGTCTACGAGGCCGACCGGATCGGCGGCCGGCTCCGCACGGTCGGCTTCGAGGGCTGTGACGACTCGCTGACCGCGGAGATGGGCGCCATGCGCTTCCCGCCGTCCTCCACCGCCCTCCAGCACTACATCGACCTGGTCGGTCTGGAGACCCGCCCCTTCCCCAACCCGCTGGCCGAGGCGACCCCCTCGACCGTGGTCGACCTCAAGGGCGAGTCGCACTACGCCGAGACGATCGACGACCTGCCGCAGGTGTACCGGGACGTCGCCGCGGCCTGGGGCAGGTGTCTGGAGGAGGGCGCCGACTTCTCCGACATGAACCGCGCCATGCGCGAGCGGGACGTGCCGCGCATCCGCGAGATCTGGGCGAAGCTGGTCGAGAAGCTCGACAACCAGACCTTCTACGGCTTCCTCTGCGACTCCGACGCCTTCAAATCCTTCCGGCACCGCGAGATCTTCGGCCAGGTCGGCTTCGGCACCGGCGGCTGGGACACCGACTTCCCGAACTCCATCCTGGAGATCCTGCGCGTCGTCTACACCGAGGCCGACGACCACCACCGCGGCATCGTCGGCGGCTCCCAGCAGCTGCCGCTGCGCCTGTGGGAGCGGGAGCCGGAGAAGATCGTCCACTGGCCGTACGGCACCTCGCTGAAATCCCTGCACGTGGACGGTGAGCCGCGCCCGGCCGTGACCCGGCTGCACCGCACCGCGGGCAACCAGATCACCGTGACGGACGCGAACGGCGACATCCGCACCTACCAGGCGGCCATCTTCACCGCCCAGTCCTGGATGCTGCTGTCCAAGATCGCCTGTGACGACTCGCTCTTCCCGATCGACCACTGGACCGCGATCGAGCGCACCCACTACATGGAGTCCTCGAAGCTCTTCGTCCCGGTGGACCGGCCGTTCTGGCTGGACAAGGCCGTCGACGACAACGGGAACCCAACCGGCCGGGACGTCATGTCGATGACGCTCACCGACCGCATGACCCGCGGCACCTATCTGCTGGACGACGGCCCGGACAAGCCCGCGGTGATCTGCCTGTCGTACACCTGGTGCGACGACAGCCTGAAGTGGCTGCCGCTGTCCGCGAACGAGCGGATGGAGGTCATGCTGAAGTCGCTCGGCGAGATCTACCCCCAGGTCGACATCAGGAAGCACATCATCGGCAACCCGGTGACCGTCTCCTGGGAGAACGAGCCCTACTTCATGGGCGCGTTCAAGGCCAACCTGCCCGGCCACTACCGCTACCAGCGCCGCCTGTTCACCCACTTCATGCAGGACCGGCTGCCCGAGGACAAGCGGGGCATCTTCCTCGCCGGCGACGACATCTCCTGGACGGCCGGATGGGCCGAGGGCGCCGTCCAGACCGCGCTGAACGCGGTCTGGGGTGTCATGCGCCACTTCGGCGGCACCACCGACGCCACCAACCCGGGTCCGGGTGACGTCTACGACGAGATCGCGCCCGTGGAACTTCCCGAGGACTGACCGGGAACAGCGACCGAGGCGCGGGCGGGCGGCCTCGGACTCCGGCCGCCCGCGCCTTCTCGAACACCCCGGCGGCGACGTCCTTCGGCTCCCGGAGGCCGAGGAAGATCTCGCCGGACCGACGGGGCGTGTTCCACGAGGCCCGCCGCGATCCGCTCCACGCCGCCCGGGAACGGATCGCGCCCGGCGCCCGCGTACGGCTCGGCCCGGCGGCCGGCGTTCGCCCGCGGCGCCGTCCGGAGCGCGCTACGGCCCGTCTCTCCCCGGCCAGGTCGGGCAGCCGGCGCCACCGGGGCACAGGTCCGCTCGGCGCCGGCTGCCCACGGGCAGCCACCCGTCGGCGTGATCGGCCGGCCGCCGCGTGGCCTCGGGACCGTCGAGATCTGCCGGTGTCGTCCTCGACGGGCGGCGCACGCGGTTCGCCTCCGCCGTGGCCGGACCCGGACCCGCCCGACCGATCCCCGCCCTGCCGGCCGTGGGCACCACGGGTGTCGACGTACGGCCCGGGCCGGGTGGGTCAGTCCGTCAGCGGTGTCAGCAGCATCCGTCCGGCGAAACCCACCGCCGCGTCCAGCCGTTCGGTGAACTCCTCGGCGACGTCGGCGCAGTGCCGCAGCGCCCACAGGGCCCGGGCGGCCGTCCAGGTGGCGTCCCGGGCCCGCTCCAGGCTCCAGGAGCCCAGCAGGTGGGTGAGCGGGTCGGCGATCTGGAGCAGGTCGGGGCCCGGCATCAGGTCCTCGCGGATGCGCTCCTCCAGCGACACGAGGAGATCGCCCACGCGGTCGAACTCGTCCTCCAGTTCCAGAGGTTCGCAGCCGAGCGCGCGGCACGTGTCGACCACCGCCAGCGCCAGGTCGTGCCCGATGTGGGCGTTGATACCCGCCAGCGCGAACTGGAGCGGCCTCACCCCCGGATGGTGGCGGAGCTGGAACAGCGGGCGCCAGCAGGCGGGCGGACGGCGGTCCGCGGCGGCCGTGTCCACCGCCGCCAGATAGCGCTCGGCGAACCGCACGTCCAGCGTGGCCGCCGCGCGCGGGTCCGTGAACTCCCCGGCGTCCAGGCGCCGGCCGACCTCCTCGGTGACCGCGAGGTAGACCCGGTTGAACACGCCGACGCCGTCCCGCTCGGGCAGGACCGCGCCGAGCGCGCGCATCCGCGAGACGACATCGTCGACGGGGGTGGTGAGGTGCTGCAGCTGCGCCATGGAGGAAGGGTCGCAGCCCCGGGCCGGCCGGAACACCGACCGGCCCGGTGCTTCGCCGGAACGGGGGAACGCCGGAACGGGAACGCGCCGGGGCGGGCGGCACGGCCTACGGCTCGGTCCCGCGCTCCGCGTCGTAGGAGGACGTGCCCTCATCCAGCAGCGGCTCCTGCTGCTTCAGGTGGGCCGGTGCGAAGGCCCGCAGGGCGTGGTAGCCGGTGATGACGACCAGGGTGCCGAGCGCGATGCCGCTGAGGCTGAAGGTGTCGGTGAACTTCATGGTGACGTTGCCGACGCCGATGATGATGCCCGCGGCGGCCGGCACCAGGTTCAGCGGGTTGCGCAGATCCACCCTGGCGTTGCTCCAGATCTGGGCCCCGAGCAGGCCGATCATGCCGTACAGGATGACGGTGATGCCGCCCAGGACACCGCCCGGGACGGCGGCGACGACCGCGCCGAACTTGGGGCAGACGCCGAAGAGCAGTGCGAAACCGGCGGCGGCCCAGTAGGCGGCGGTGGAGTAGACGCGGGTCGCGGCCATCACGCCGATGTTCTCGGAGTACGTGGTGTTGGGCGGGCCGCCCACCGCGGTCGACAGGACGGAGGCGACCCCGTCAGCCGAGATCGCCGTACCGAGCTGGTCGTCCAGCGAGTCGCCGGTCATCTCGCCGACCGCCTTGACGTGCCCCGCGTTCTCCGCGACCAGGGCGATGACGACGGGCAGCGCGACCAGGACCGCCGACCACTGGAAGGACGGCCCGTGGAAGGAGGGCAGGCCGATCCAGTCGGCCCGGGAGACGCCGGAGAGGTCGAGCCGCCAGTGGTCGGTGAGCTTGCCGCTCGCGTCCACCGAGTGGATTCTGCCGAGGACCCGGTCGAACGCCCAGGAGATGCCGTACCCGAAGACCAGACCCAGGAAGATCGCGATCCGGGACCAGAAGCCGCGCAGGCAGACCACCGCCAGACCGGTGAACAACATCACCAGCAGGGCCGTCCACTGGTCCTGCGGCCAGTAGGTGGAGGCGGTCACCGGAGCGAGGTTGAAGCCGATCAGCATCACGACCGCGCCGGTGACGACGGGCGGCATGGCCGCGTGGATGATCCGCGCGCCGAAGCGCTGCACGGCGAGTCCCACCAGGAACAGCACGGCACCGACGACGAGGACGGCACCGGTCACGGTCGCGCTCGTACCGCCCTGGGCGCGGATGACCGCGGCCACCCCCACGAACGACAGGGAGCAGCCCAGGTAGCTCGGGACCCGGCCGCGGGTGGCGAGCAGGAAGATCACGGTCGCCACGCCCGACATCATGATCGCGAGGTTCGGGTCCAGGCCCATCAGCACGGGCGCCACGAAGGAGGCGCCGAACATCGCGACCACGTGCTGGGCGCCCAGGCCCACGGTCCGGGGCCAGGAGAGGCGTTCGTCGGGGCGTACCACCGCTCCGGGCGCGGGCGTGCGCCCGTCACCGTGCAGCTTGTATCTGAAAACACACCACATCTGAGCAGCATAAACGCCGCGGCCCCGGCCCCTGTCTTTGCGGAGACGAGGGGGACCGGGGCGCGACTGTCACCTCTCCAGTGTGGGGCACAGGATCGGTGACGGCGTACCGCTCCTGTGCTACCTGGAGCGGAAGGATCATGTCATCTAAGTTGACTCATATTCAATAGGCACTTGCCGTGATCACGCTCTCACAAAGCGTTGGCCATAGCTGGTGAGGGTGCCCGGCGGGACCGAGGGGAGTCGACCGCCGGGCACCCGTTCGACCCGTGCCCGGCGTGTCGGCCCGCCGGGCACGGGAGCTATCGAGGGACCCGCGCCCGAGCCGACGCGATCTCCTCGTCGGCCAGAGCGTCGAGATCAGTGACGGGTGTCACGCCCTTGAGTGTGACGATGAGGCGGGCCGCCAGTACCCAGCGGATGCGTCGCTCGTCCGTGAAGGGGACGTGATGCACGCCGGTGCGGTCGGCCGGCAGCTGGTCGAGGGTCTGCGGGTGGTAGATCGGACCTGCCACGCCCCACACCGGCGCGTACTCGACGAGCGCGGCAGCCCAGCCGCGGCCCAAGGGCGGGCAATACTCCACCGCGAGTCGGGCGCAGACCGCGTGCACCGGCGGTGACGCCGTCTGCTCGCCGTCGGCGATCTGCCGGCCGGCCGGCGCCGCCGCCAGGAACAGCGTCCGCTCGTCACTCCGCCGTGATCCGCACGTCGGCCCCCCACACACCTGGCACAGGAGCCGGCCCATCGCCTGCCGCTGCCGCAGCGCGTGAACGGCCATAAAGTTTGGCCGGCCGCCGCGCGCGGCCGGCATGCGCGGCCACAGAACGCCGTAGTGCCGATCCACGTGACTGATCTCGTTCTGAAAGCCTAGGCCCGTGCCTCCGCGGCCGTGAATGGTGGTCAGTGGCTGCGGCGGAATCCGCTCCCGGGACCATGCGGTGATGAACGGGACGGGCGCGCCGTCCCAGTATTGGACAGGACGGATGCAGCCGGTCGTCGGATTGTTCATCTCGGTCACCATGGCGCGGCCTCCGTGTGCGTGGACGCGAGCGCCGCGGCGTACGCCTCGCACAGCAGGTCGGCGTCGGTGAGCGGCCCGCCGTCCTGCGGCGAGACGATCCAGGAGTGCCCTTGCTGCGTGTGCGGGGCGGTCATCGCGGGGTGCGGCACGGCGATGAACGCCCCCTCGGTGAGCACCTCGGTGTCGGGCAGATCCCATGAGGCTGCCGAGCCGACCGGCACGAGTACCTCGACGCCGTCGGGTGTGTGCTGCGCCGGGCCGACCGGTGTGCCGTGCTGCCGCATCTGCGTGACGGTTCTCCAGCCGAGAGCGCGGGGCATGCGGACGACGTCCCATGCTCGACCGGCCGGCGCCTCGACGAGTTCGCCGTGCTCCCATGCGGCGAGCGCGCCGGTCATGCTCGCGCCGACCTCGCGTAGCCAGTTGAGCGTCATGGACGCATCCAAGCTGCCGGCGGCCATCCGCTCGCCGTCGATGCTCTTGCGTGAATCCTTCGGATCATGGGTGCTGGTCATCGCTGCCCCTCGGTGATGTGTGCCCAAATCTCGGGGGTGCCGGTCGAGTCGCTGCTGCCCCACTGGTCGGCGGTACGCAGTGCGTCGATGACCCGCTGCCACAGGCCGAGGTCACCGCCACCCGGGGCGGGCGCGCAGAGTCGCGCCGTGCCGTCGGCGACGGTCATGCGAACGGGTGTATCGAGCACACGTTCGAGTTCGGCGCGTAACGCGGCGGCGCGCGGAGTGACCTGCACGCGGTTGGCTCCCCTACTCTCGTGCGAGAGTTGCTGTCTCGCATGAGAGTAGACCGAGGCTCAGTAGTGTGTCACGCAAGTCACACGATCGGGAGGCGGACAGTAGTGAGCGAGACGCCGCTGTACCTGCGGGTCGCCGAGGAACTGCGCGCCCGGATCGAGTCGGGTGAGCTGCCGCCCGGCACCCGCCTGCCGTCGGTCGCCGAGATCAGCGGGCAGTACGGGTGCAGCAACAGCGTCGCCTCGGGCGCGTACCGGCTACTCGTCGACGAGGGACTCGTGATCTCACGGCACGGCGCGGGACACTACGTGCGCAGCCGTGAGACACCCGAGCTGCTCGTGCGGCAGCACCGCAGGCGTAGTGAAGACAGCCCGTTCGCGAGGGGCGCCGCCGAGCAAGGCGCGGTCGGATCGTGGCGGCACGAGTCGACGACCGCAGCGGCGAGCGACACCATCGCGGCCCGCCTCGGGATCCCGGCCGGCGCACCGGTCATGCACACCTCGTACGTGTACCTCGCCGACGAACTGCCGGTGCAACTCGCGGAGTCATGGGAACCGCTCGACGTCACCGGACAGAGTCTCGTCGCGTTGCCCGAGGTCGGCCCGTACGCCGGCGTCGGTGTCGCGGCCCGTATGCGCGTGCTCGGGATCGAGGTCGGTACACCGGTCGAGCGGGTACGCGCCCGCATGGCTACGCGTGTCGAGGCGGCCGCGCTCGACATGAACCCGCCCGGTGCGGTGCTCGCCGTCGAGCGCACCTATTTCGACCAGGGCAGCGGCCGCGCCGTCGAAACGGCCGACGTCGTCATGCGGGGCGACAGGTGGGTCGCGGTGTACGGCGAGCAGCCTTCCGCCCGGTGAACGCAAAGAGCGCCCCTGCCCGGCCGTGAGGCCAGACAGGGGCGGGTTCGAGGTGTCGTCAGGATCCGGTGCCGAGGTGCTCACGCACCAGTTCGTGCACGTCCTCGGGAGCCGGCGCGATGTCGGCCCGATCCATGCGGGCGATCAGCCGGTCGACTGTCCACGCGTACGCGCGTACCAGGGTGCGCAGCCCGACGACCTCGGCGCGGATCTCGGTGTTCTCCGCCGCCACCTGCCGCAACGAGGCTTGCAGCACTTCCAGTCCGGCCCGGGTGGCGTCCGGCTCGGCGGCCGCGCGGGCGGCCGCCTCGTTCGCGCGGGCGGTCGCGGCCGCCGCCTGTGACGTCGCCCTCGACACGAACCAGCCGCCCAACACGGTGCCCACGGTGCCCAGCACGGCTACAAGAGCCGCGGCGGTGCTCACATGCCGCCCCCTTCGCGGGGCTTACGCGATCTGCGCGGCCGAGGATCTTCGCGCACTGTCGCCGCCCAACAGATCATCGCGGCGTGGCTGGTTGCGTACCACCCTGCGATGAACCACGCCCGCTCGTAGCCGTCTGCTGCCCCGACCGCGTAGGCGACTCCCCACACCGACGGCGGTACGAGTGCAGCGATGAACCCGACCCTGTCGCGGCCGATCCGGAGCCACGCCGAGCCGAAGGTGATCGAGCCGCCGACGATCCACACCCACGCCCAGCAGTGCATGGGCGCGATGTTGTAGAGCAGCTCAAGGCCGGGTGGGCGCGGGGCCGGGTCGGCGAGCCACCCGATCCCGTAACAGACCTTGCCCGAGCCGAGGATGAGCAGCACGATCCCGCGGCGGCCGAGCGTGCGCACGAGCTGCCGGGCCGCCGCAGTGGGCACTACAGCGTCCCGGTGCCCGTGCTCGGGTCGGTGGCCGGCGTGGTCGATGGGAGCGCCTCGTACTTGGGGTAGGCGGGCGGCCGCGCCCATCCGAGGAACACCCCTGCGAGGTTCTGTAGGAACGTGCCCGGCGCCCGCTTGCCGAGCCATTCGAGCAGCCGGAACACGAGGTAGTACGCGAGCGTGAGCGCGACCGTCACGGCGCTCGTGATGGTTGCCGAGTCGATGCCGACGCCGGCGCGCACGGCGAGGGTGAGCAGCCACCCGGCGACGAGCGGCACGCCTGTGCGCATGAGGCTGATGAACAGACCGGTCATGGGCCGGCCCCCTTCCGTTGGTGGTGGCCCGGCCGCCCGGCGGCGGCCGGGTGGTGGTCAGGCGACGACGTCGAACCCGTGCGCCTTGCCGAGTGCCGTGAGTGTCGTCATGCCGGGGATGCCGTCGGCGTCGTCCCCGGTGAACCCGCGCCGCTCCTGATAGAGCGTGTACGCGCTGCGGGTGGCCGTGCCGGCGTGCCCGTCGGCGTACCGCTTGGCGAGCAGCCGCTCGGCGACGAGGGCGCGCTCGACGACGATCGTCGGCTCGTACGAGACGGGCGTGCCCTTGCGCGGCGCGTCCTTTTTGAATGCGGCGACCAGCTTCGAGAGGGACACCTGCGGACGCGTCGAGGTCGACGAGCCGTCACCCGTCGGCTTCGGCTCGGGCTTGTACTGCGGGCGACCGAATCCGGCAATGTCGTGCACGACGCGCACGCGCCTCGCGCACACGTTCGCGGTGTTGCCCTCGATCGTGTACACGTACTGGTAGTCGCTGCTGACCCCGGTCACGATGCCAACGTGGTCGATCTTGCCGATCTCAGACGAGCCGGCCCAATCGAAGAACACGACGTCGCCGCGCCGGATGCCGCTCGCCTTGATCCCGTTGGTCATGGCGTGCCACTCGCCGTGTTCCTTGAACGCCTGCGCGTGCGCCACGGTGTACGCGTAGTCGGTGCCGTGGCACACCGCCTCGTACTCGCCCGCCTCGACCGCGGCGCGGGTGATCGTGGCGTCGCACCACGGCCAGTTACCCACGTACGCGGCGCCGTTCCTCGCCCGATACCAGGCCTGTATGTCGTTCGGCTCGCCGGTCCCGATCCAGCGCTCGACCGCGCGCACCATCCCTTCGAGGCTCATGCGGACTCGCCCCCCGTCGCGGTGTCGGCGGCCGGGGCGGCGTCGCCCTGGTCGGCCGGCTCGTCGTCCTGGTCGCGGTCCCCGTCCGGGTCGCCGGTGACGGCGAGCCCGTCGGCGAATCCGGGCCCGACGTGGAACCCGGCCATGTCAGCGGCGCCGTACACCTCGGCGAGCAGCCGCTGCTCGTCGTCCACGGTCGGCTCGTTACCGGTGCGCCCGAGGTGCGCCGCCTGTTCGTCCTGGTCGCCGAGCCGCTCGGGGATCGGCCGCTCTGTGTCACCCATGGGTGAGCCCTTCTGTGCGTGCATGAGAAACGCCCCGGCCGGCTCGACTCGGGGCGGTGAACGTGGGGGAGGGGCGGGCTAGCTGACGTAGCCGTACGCCATGATCCCGGCGCCAGTGCCGAACGGGCCGGCGGTGAATCCGGTGCCGCTCGCGGTCGGCGGGGCCGACATGCCGGCGTCGGTGCCGCCGAACCCGGGCGGGGCGGACGCGATCGCGTCGAACACCGACCCTTCGGCGATGATGTTCGGCTGCGTCGTGGCTTTGATCATGAGGCCGAGGTAGTGCAGACCGGTGTACGTCGTCGCGTACGACGTCGCGCTGCCCGCCGTCGTCTGTGCGATCGGCAGCGTCTTGACCGTGTTCGCCCCCCATGCGGCGGTGCCCTGGTCGGCGGTACGCGCGAGCATCTTCCGTGAGCTGTCGTGCAGGCTGAACCACCAGTTGACCGGGCTCGCGGCCGCCGTGCCGCCCGACACGAACGTGATGGTGCTGATGACGGCGCCCTTCGGCAGCCATATCGGCACCAGGTAAAGGGTTCCGCTCGTCGGCGTCGAGGCGGTTCCGCACCTGAGCCTCGACGTCGTCTCGAACCGGCCGGCCGGCCGCATCGCTGCTTCGAGGGCGGGCAGCGGGGTGAGGTCGCCGTCGACGAGGTTCGTCCCGGGCAGGGCCTGCATGCCGCCGGGCCCGGTCGTGGGCGCCGCCGTCGACACCGACAGCGCGGTCGCAGTGTTCCAGCCGTTGCCCGCGAGGTCGTTGGACAGCAGCGCACAGTCGGTCGCCGTGGCGGCGAGGGTGATTCCGTTCGCCGTCCCGCCGCTCCCCTTGCGTACCTTGTTCGCCGTGGCCGTGCCGCGGGCGGAGCCCGTCGAGAATCGGATACCGGCGCTTGCGGCCGCCGTGATGTGGTTGCCGACGACGAGTGCGTCGGTCGAGTTCGTCGCGCCGTCGGCGCCCTGGCCAAGGAAGATCCCGAAGTTGCTCGTCGTCGTGTCGACCGTGTTCGAGGCGACGAGCGCACCGACCGAGCCGGCGACGTTGATCGCGTTAGAGCCCGCGTTGCGGACCGTGTTGGCGGTGACGTTGACGCCGTCGCTGTAGTGCCCGTACAGGCCCGTGCCGGACGTGCTGTCGACCTCGTTCCTGCCGACGTTCGGGGCCGCGCAGTATTCGGTGTGCACCCCGTTGCCGGTGATGCTCCGGACCGTGTTGCCGACGATCGAGACGAGCGGCAGCCGGTACGCGGCCGCGCCGATCACGCGGATCCCACTGTCTGACGCCGCGGCCTCGCAGTGGTTGTCCCGGATCGTGATCCCGAGCGGGCTGATCGGCGTGGTCGCCGGGTCCGGCAGCGCGTACCGGATCGACGAGTTGCCCGTGTTCCGGATCGTGTTGCCGCGGATCAGCGCCCGCGACCATCCGTACGCGTAGATGCCATCCTGCAAGGCGCCGTCGATGGTGCAGTCGAGGATCTTGATGTTGTCGTACACCACACCCGAGGTGAGGGTGTGGGAGCCGACCGCCCGGCCGAAGTTGCCCAGACGCGAGGACGGACCGAACCGGCAGCCCTCGACGCGGATGTTCTTCGAGGGCGTGTTGTCGAACAGGCCGATCGAGCTGCTGCCCGACTTGGCCATGTCGATCTGTACTGCTTCGCTGAACCCGCGGGTGCCGCCGGATGAGTTGTCGCGGAACCCGTAGAACTGGCAATGGATCGCGCGGCCGCCGTCGACGCTGTTGAACTCCAGCGCGTGCGCGGTGCTCGTGTTGAGCACGGTCACGTCGCGCACGGTGATATCAGACCCGTGCACAAAGTTGATCACGTCGGTCTCAGCCGTGACCGAGCCGGTCGTGCCGTCGGCCGCGTTGCCATCGTACGTGCCGCCGAGCAGCGTGATATGCGAGTGCCCGCCGTACCCGGCGAACGTCTCGCTACCACCGAAGTTCCTCAGAATGCCCGAGTTGCCGATCGCCTTGAACGTCGCCCCGTACGCCCACAGCACCGTGTTGTCATAGATCGTGAGGAACGTTGACACCCCGTACGTGCGGCCGGGCGGCACGAACACAACGCCACCGCCTGCCGTGCGCGCCGCGTCGAGCTGCGCCTGTATCGCGGCCCGGTCGTCGGTGCTCCCGTTGCCGGTCGCGTCGGTCACGGCGAACCACCGCACCGCCGACTGGTTGTCGAGGTTCGGTGCGCTGATCGGGGAGGCAAACTCCACGGGCCCGGTGACCGTCTGCGGGTCGGGGTCGGCGAGGTCCAGTTTCCCGCCGGCCTCGGCGAGCGCGGACTGTGCGGCCTCCAGCGCGCCCGCGGCGACCTCCCGGGCCGCCTGATACCAGCGCACCGGGTTGCCGGCGGCGTCGAGGTACTCGAAGTCGATCGCGGTCACGTCGGCCACCCGGAACGGGCGGACCGCGCCGGGCTGCGCCGAGCTCGCCGGGTTCGTGCGCAGCTCGCCGATCGGCGTCGTGCCGTCCATCTCGTACAGGGCGGTGACCAGCTCGCCCGTGCCGGCCCGTCGCACCCGCAGCGGGTAGTCGGGCACGACATCGCCGGTCGCGGTTACGAGGACGTCGGCGGGTGTGCCGCCGTAGGTGTAGAGCGCCACGAGTGGCGGCCCCCCTTCTAGTCGAGCCAGTACGAGCCGCTGATGTCCACCCACGTCACGCCGGTGCCGTCCTGCGAGTACCACAGGACCGAGCCGCGGCCGCCGAGCGCGTTCGAGTCCTGGTCGGGTGAGAACACCTCGACCCTGCCGACGCCCGTCATGGGGTCGCCAGTGATGGAGGCGCCGCCGGCGAACGAGCTGATCTGCTTCGGTATGCAGTCGGCGGGCACGGTGGCGATCTTCACGCCGTTGATGGGGATCACGGTTCCGTCCGTCTTCTCGATCCGGCCGCGCATGTGGACCTGCCGGCCCACGACCCGTATCTCAGGGTCGATCTGCCCGGCGGTGTATCCGGAGGCGAGAGGGAGCGGACGCCAGTCCTCGGGCGGCTCCCAGATCGTGGCCCACGTGTTCGTGCTCGCCGAGGTCTTGAGCCACAGTGACCCGTTCTCAGCCGTGACGGCCGTGTGCAGCGGTGCGTCGCCGTACTGCGCGTCGCGCTCCGCCTTGTCGGTGACGTGCTGGAACAGGTGCAGATCGACGGCGAGAGCGAGAGCGGCGAGCGCGCCGGGTCCGACCGGGGCGTCGCCGCCTCCGGGGATCGGGAGTTGCGCGCGTCCGACGGTTGCCATGCGGCCCCCTAGCTGAATGTGATGGTGATGGTCCCGCCGCTGACACTCATGTAGTCGCGGCTGCCGCTCGCGTAGATCGCGAGCCCCTTCGCGGCACCCGAGGCGAGCTGCGAGCGCCATGACGCTGGAAGCGTCGCCGTGCCGGTCGCACCGGCCGACAGCGACAACGGCTCTTCGGGACCGTCGCCGAGGTCGAGTTGCCCGGACGGTGGCGAGGTGTACCCGTGCAGGTACAGGTGCAGCGGACGCCGGGCGTTGACGCCCGAGCCGCGGCGGCGGCTGAGCTTGACGGTCATCGACGCGACGGCCTTCCCGGCGCACGCGGCCGCGATCGCGCTGCCGTAGAACCAGCCGCCCCGCCGGTTCCCGCGGCCTGTCCAGTCGCCTTGCGTCGGATAGTCGGCGTAGTCGTCCGGGCGGCCGCCGCGCCATGTCCCGTACGCCGTCGGCGTGATCGTGGCCGGCTTCGGTGCCCGGTCCGGCGGGGTGTCCGGCGAGGTGTCACTCTGGCTCGCGAGCTGCCCGTACAACTCGACCTTGCCCTCGGTGTTCTTCCGCAGATACAGGGTCTGCACGGTCTGCCAGCCGGTGCCGGCCGGCGCCGCCGTGCCCCACGTAGCCGCGCGCACGACCTGCTCGTCGAGGGTGACCTCGCGGGCGAGCGACCGGATCGACTCCTCGTCGACGTCGCCGGGATCGGTGCCGAGCCGCCACATCACGACCGGCCGCGAGCCCGGCCGCAGCGCCACCCAGTCACCGGCCCGCCGGTTGCGGTAGGAGTCGACGCACGGCACGTCGAGCAGCAGGGCGCCGCGGTAGTCGAGGTTCACGCCGCGGTCGGTGACGTCGACGACCTGCGCTGACACCGTGCCGGCGGCCGGCCCGCCACCGGCGCGGGCGAGATCCTCGCCGAGTGCGCGTGCTGCCTCGCTGGTCACGTCAGCCTCCGTGTGGTGGTGCGGGTGGTGCAGGACATCGACGCGGCGCCGAGGCTGTACGACAGGCTGTCGACGATGTGGCGCTGCCACTCACCCGGCCGCACCTCGACCTCGACGACGTCGCCCGGCTCCAGGCCCGGGTGACAGACCGCGGTGAACGTGAGGCTCGACTGCACGCCGAGGCTGTCGGCGAGCCGGGCCCGGCCGACGGTGTACGCCTGCGCGGTCGAGGTGATCAGCGGCGACGTGTACCGCTCGACTCGTAGCCGCACCCACGGCATGCCGAGCCGCTGCGGTGCGAGTGGGTCGCCGATCGGGTCCGGGCCGGCGTACGTGAGCGAGTTGGGGTCGTCGTCCCACACGTACACCGGGCCGACCGCGGCCGAGCCGTCACCGCCGTCGCCCGAGATCACCCACACATTGACGAGGCCCTCGGCGCTCTCCTTCTCGGCCGGCTTGACCAGGGCGACGCCGTACGGGATCCGCCACACGATCGGGTCGTCGAGGGTCGGGGCCGGTGCCATCGTGGGCACCCCGCGGGCATCGCAGTACACCTCGCCGGCGATCGCCGCGGCGATGCCGGTCGACGTGCCGCTGCTGTCGGTGCCGCCGGACAGTGCCTGCCACCGGTCGTCGTCGACGACGAACTGCGGCACGGCCGTGCCCGGGTCGGCGCCTGCTCGCCATGAGACACCCGTGCCGGGCAGTGCCTCGGCGACGAGGGGCTCGACCAGGTTCCCGGCTGTGTCCGGGCCGAGCGTGCGCGCGGTCGGCAGCTTCGCGCCTCGGATGACGTCTTCGAGGCCGAGCAGGTCGACCGCAGCGCCGAGCCGGGTGCGTTCGATGCCGTCGACGACGTAGTGTCCGGCCGGGATCCATGCCACATCCATGCGCGGGCCGGCGATGCCCTGCCACAGTCGCACGCGGGTGATGTGCTGATTGACGCCGCTACGCCCGAGCGGCACGCCGAGCAGGTCGGCCGACGCGCTGTACCGGCACTCGGCGCCGCGGTCCGCGCGCACCTCTGCGTCACCCAGCTGCGGCGCCGGCACCCATGTGCGGCCGCCGTCGTTGGACCACTCGGCGCGCCGCGGCCGGCGGGCAGGCCCGAGCACCGCACGGTGTACTGCCTCGGGAACGGGCAGCATCAGGTGACGCCGTTCGTTGACAGTGCCGCCCACGAGCTGTAGCTCGCGGCGACCGCGTCCCATGTGCCGAACTGTTCGGCGAGCGTGTCCCACGACCATGCCGGCAGACGCAGCGGTTGCTCGGCGGTGTCCGGGCGCCCGGTCGGCGTGATCGTCCACCCGAACCGGTACCCCCCGGACGACCCGAGTCGGCCGGTCGGTGTCGGCCCGGTGACGTCACCGGGCACGTGGAATGCGTCAGGGAACAGGTAGCCGGGCCGGGCCTGCGCGAGCAACACCCCGCTACGCAGCAGCTCGCGCATGCGGTCGACCTCCTCGGGTGGCACGTCGACGGTCACCTGATACGCCTCGGCCGACGCCGTGTCGTAGGCGACCGCGATGTACGGCGAGCCGGCGATCTCGGCCGTGTCCTGCCGGGCCGTCGACGAGCCGCCCGACCAGTCGACGACCATCACCCGCATGGACAGCCCCGGCTCGTCCACGCTCTTCAGCCACAAGTCCCGGTCCTCGCCCGGCTCGGGCGCGGGCACCGTGACCGCGAGGGACGACGCCGGGCCGCTCGTGCCGTCGGCGTAGACCGGTACGGCGGTGTACACGACGGCGACGCCGAGGGGCGCCTCGCTGTCGTACGCCGTACCGACGCCCTCGACCGCCCACGCCGGGTCGGCGGACCGGACCGGTACCGGGGCGGCGCCCGGGTCGGTGCGGGTGATCCGCACCTGCATGACGGTCGCCGCGGCGGGCAGCGCCGTGCCGGCGCTGTAGTCCACCGACAGCACGACGCCGGCCCACAGCTCGTCGACGACCGCGGCGAGCCACCCGTCGGGCGAGGTGATCCGGTCCGGCGGCGTCACGTGCGGCGCCGCCGGATCGACGATCATCGGCATGTCATCTCCTCTTCGATCCGGCGCGCGAGCGCGTGCGAACGTCGGCGAGGCCGGCGTCGACCCGCTCGTCGAGGACGGCGACGATCTCGCGCTCGCCGACTCGCAGCACGACCGTGTCGCCGCGCTGCAACCCAGCCGCCTGTGTCTGCGCGGCCACGGCGGCGGCCGGTACGACCGGCGGGATCGCCGCGGTGCCCAGCCGCTCGGCGCCGGCCCGCACCGCGGCGAGCGCCTTGTCGGAACCGACCACGACGCCCGCACCGACCATCGCGCCGACCCGCTCGGTCTCCCGGCTCGGAGAGTGGATCTTCAGCCGGTCCTCGATCGAGTCGACGAGGACGTCGCCGAGTTTCTTCATCTGCTTTTGCAGCTCGGCCTCTTGCGCCTTCAGCCCGGTGAGGAATCCCTTACCGGCCTGCGAGCCCGCGTCGTACATCGCGTCGGCCATGGCGTTGCCGTACGACGTGCTGAGTTTCGCGCCGGACTTGGCGAGCGCGTTGATCTTCTTCACGTCGCCCGCCGACGCCCCCGCGACGAGCTGCGCGAGGTTGCTGTCAGGGCCGGCCGCGACGAGCTGCTGAATGACGGACTGTGACACCCCCTTCTTCTGCGCCGTCTTGATCAGCGACTGAAACCCGGCGAGCGACTGCTGCCGCCCCTGCATGCCCGAGATCAGGCCTCCGACGCTGGTCACGTCGCCCAGGTTGGACAGGGACATGTAGTCGGCCGCGCTCGACTTCTGATCGGCCGCCGCCTGCCGCGCGGTCGCCAACTTCCCGGCAACCGCGTCACGCTGCTTCGCGAGTGACTGCAACCTGCCCGAGGTCCGGCCCACCTGGTCGGCCAGTGCCCGGCCGGCCCGCCCCGTCTTGCGCAGGTCGTCGGCGAGTGACCGCGCCGCCTTCGCGATGTCCGACGCCGAGCCGGTCAGGCTCTTCGTGAATTGGCCCAGGTCGGTACCCACTTGCCTGCGGGCGGCCGCAGCCGCTTTCGTGCCGCTCGTGCCCTTCGCGAACCCGCGCAGCACGAGCCCGGCGGCCATGCCGAGCGAGGTGCGATGGTCGAACACCTCCGTGTCGCCGCCACCGAACCGGATGAGTTCCGGGCCCTGCTCGCCGACCCACGCGACCTCGCCCCGCTTGGGCCGGCCGCCCTTGGCGTATCCGCCGGGGCGGTTGTACGCCGAGGCGAGCGAGCCGTATCGGGACATCGCGTACCGCATCGAGGCATAGATGTTGGCCAACGGATCCCAGATGCCGCGCCCGGCGAGCTTGCCCGCGTACGCCGCGAACGTCGGACCGATCACCTGCATCAGTCCCTTGGACGGCACGCCGTTCTTCGCGTTGACGTCCCAATTGTTGATCGCGTGCGGGTTGCCACCGCTCTCCTGGTTCATCCGGCGCAACACGGTCGGCAGCAGCGATGCGGGCTGCCCGACCATCTTCAGTGCTTGCAGCACCACCGACGACCAGCGCTTGACGCCCGAGCCGCCGATGTCCCCCGACGAGCCGCCGAACATGCCCGTCGCGGCCTTGACCACCTTGTCTTTCAGGCTCGACAGCATCTTGAGCGGCACCTTGCCGATCATCTGCGCGAACCTGTTCTGACCGATCGCCGCGATCTTGCCGCGGACGAACCCGGTCGCCTTGTCCCACAGCCGGCCGGGGTGCGCGAGGAAGTCGGCGCCGTCCATGACGGCCGAGCCGATCGCCTTCGCCTTGTCGCCGATCCACCCCGCGACCTCTCCGACGACACCACCGTCGGCGAACTTCTGCACGGGCCCGGCCGGTAGCTCGCCGGTCCGGTTGATGTACTCCAGCGTCCCGAACCCGACCCGCCGGGCGCTGTCGCGCTTGACGACGAACTCGTCGGCCATCATCAGCGCCGGGATCGAGTCCTTGCCCGGGATGCCGCCACGCGTGCGGCCGCCCTCCTTCAGCAGCTTCGGCGCGGCCGGCAGCTTGCCGAGCCCGACAAACCCGGCCACTTTATCCCAAACGGCTTTTATCCCATGCGAGTACACCTGGTTCAGCACGAAGTTCACGGGCTTTTTCGTGATGGATTCGATCTTGCCGAACGCTTTGCCGATCGCCCGCTGCGCCGAGTCGAACGCGTCGCCGACCAGGTGCACGCCGGACTTGATCGAGTCGAACGCCGGTTTCAGTCCGCGCGTCCACAGCGTCGAGGCGGCCGAGCCGATCCCGTGAAGAGCCGGCGAGATCGCCGACCGGTACAGCCACGTCCCGGCCGCGCCGACGGCGTGCATGCCGGCCGTGAGCAGACCGAACACGGCTCGCACGCCGGACCACGTCCACACCGCGGCCGCGACGATGCCGTGCCACGCGGGCAGCAGCGCGGACCGGTACAGCCACACACCGGCCGCGCCCGCCACCCGCAGCACAGTGACGATCCCGGTCATGGTCGGTTTGATCCCGGCCGTGTACAGCCACACGGCGGCCGCCGCGATCCCGCGGAACGCAGGACTGAGCGCGCTGTTCCACAGCCACATCGCGCCGGCGGCGATCCCGCGGAACGCAGGACTGAGCGCGCTGTTCCACAACCACATCGCGCCGGCGGCGATCCCCTGAAAGGCGGGCTGTAGCGCGGTGGTCCACAGCCACCCGCCGACCGCGCCGACCAGCCGGAATGCCAGCACGAGCGGTGTGACCACCAGCACGGCGATGACGGCGACGAGCACCTTCGCGCCGGTCGCGATCGCCGAGAATGTCGGTGACAACACCGACGTCCACAGCCACGACGCGGCCGCGCCGACCGCTCGCAGCCCGGTCAGGAACCCTGCGAACCCGACTTGCAGGGCGCCCCACAGTGCATCCCAACCGACCTTGATCCCGGCCCAGGTGGCTTGCACGATCCCGCGGAACGTCTCGCTCTTCTTGTACGCGACGAACAGGGCCGTGCCGAGCGCGAGCAGACCGATCACGACGAGCGCGATCGGGTTCAACGCCATCACGGTATTGAGCGCGGCCTGCGCTGCTGTGAACCCGGCCGTCACGGTTTCCGCAACGGTGAGCGCGGTCACGCCGGCCCACGTGGCGGCCGTGCTGATCCCGGACGCGATCGCCGACGCGGTCAGCGCGAGCGTCAGACCACCGACCAGCACGGCGAGCGGGGACAGCCACACACCCCACGTGCGCAGCCACTGCACGCCGGCGGCGAACGCCCCGACGGCGCCCTTCACGGCGGGCACGAGCGTCGAGTCGACCACGCCCCCGACGAGCCGCACGGCGGGGAACACGTCGTCGTTCAGTGCCTGCCCGAACAGCCCGAGGCCGGGCAGCACGTACCGGGTGATGAGGTCGGACACGACGGCGAGCGTGCGCCGTTTGAACACCTCGAACGACGTCATCACCGGGTCGTGCAGCGTCGACGCCATGTCGCTAGCGGCACCACCGACCTTGCCCATAGCCGCCGTTGCCTTGCTCGGGTCGAGAGCCAGCAACGCGCCGCCGAGGTCTTCGGCTTGTGACCCGAACAGGGCGACCGCGGCCTGCGACTGCTTAACAGGGTCCTTGATCCCGCGCAGCCGGTCGAGGGTGAGCTGCAAAACGCCGTTCGCCGTCTTGCCACCCTTGGCGAACTTGCTCGCCATGTGGTCGGCGTCGAGCCCGAGCGCCTTGAACCCGGCCGCGGTCGTGTCCGATCCGTCGATCGCCCGGATCGAGAATTCTTTGATCGCGTCGGCGACGATGTCGCCGTCGCGGGCACCAGCCTGCAACCCCTGATTGATCAGGCCGATCCCGCCCGCAGCCGAGATACCAGCCTTACGCCACTGCGTGCCGTACTCGTTGACCGTGTCGATCAGGTCGCCGGCCTTGTCGGCGCCCGACTGGAACCCGGCCGTGAGCAGGTCGAACCCTTCTTTGCCGTTCTTGACGAGGCCGGTGCGGATCATCTGCCCGACCGCAGACGCCGACTCGTTGACGTCGACACCGAACGCCTCACTGAGCGCGAGGGCATCCTGCGTCAACCCCGCGATCGCCTTACGGGGCCCGTTGATCGAGGCGACGCTGTTCTGCTGCAACGCCTTGATCGCGTCGTTAACCTCGTCGATCGACTCGCCGTAGCCCTTGGCGTACACGCCCCCGGCGATCTTCCCGGCGCGCGCGGACTCCTTGTCGGACAGCCCGAGCCGCGCCGCCAGCAGCCCGGACGCGTTGTTCTTCTCGACCGCGTCGGCGAACCCGGCGGCGAACAGGCCGGCGGCGCCGGCCGCAACCGCGAGCGCGCCACCCTTCAGCACCCCGCCGATCCCGCTGAGGAATCCCTTACCGGCCTCCTCGCCCGAGTCCTGCCCGACGGGCTCGGACTGACCGCGAGTCCCCTCCTGCAACGCCCGGCCGAACCCCCGCGTCTCGGGGACGATGGACACGTACCCGACACCGACCTCGACCGGCATACCAGATCACCCCTTCGCGGGCAGCACCTGAGCGGTGATGTGTTCGTACGCGACGCGGGCCTGCGCCCGGCCCTGCTCGGCCGCCGCCTCGGATTCCTCCGGCAGCGGGTCGCCCGGCCGCCAGCCAGGCTTGGGCCACGGCATCGGCGGTTTCTTGGGGTCACGGTTGGCGTTCACGAACGCCGTGAACAGCAGCGCCAGCAGATCCCTGCTGTCGGCGGCCGCGTAGGTGTCGTGGCTCCACGCGTGACCGCTCACGGCACGCGACAAAGCCCCGCCCGGCGGCAGTCCCTCGACCATGACGCGCAGCCACCGCAGGGTGATCTCGCCTCGCCAGTACGCGGCGAGCGGGCCGCCCGGCCCGTACCCCGGGTAGTGGTGAGCGAGGTCCGCCTCGACGGCCTCGGGGTGCTCGCCGAGGACATCGAGGACGGTGTACGTCACGGACTCGACGACGTCCTCGCCGTCGCCTACCCCCTGGTAGGGCGCACTTTCTGCACCTTGTCCTGCGCCTCAGCACGGATGCCGACGTACAGCAGCGCGACGCCGTTGGCGTCGCCGCCGGCCGCGATGAACGCGTCGTACTGGTCGCCGAGCAGGATGCGGGCGGATGCCTCGTCGCCCTGCGCGGCGTTGAGGTCGCGCTGCATGTCGTCGGGCGTGAAGATCGGGTGCGGGAAGCTGAACACCTGCGGGTCGTCCTCGGGACCGACCTCGAACTCGACGCGCCCGTCGGGGACGTCGAGCGCGTCCTGATACTGCCGCTTCACGGTCTCCAGCCGGTACCGCGCCTTGCCGGGCTTGCTCATGATCGTGCCTTTCTCGGGTGAGCTGCGGGTGAGCATGCGTAAGGGCGGGGGACGGTCGGGGCTCACCCAGAACCGCCGTCCCCCGCCCGCTTGGTGGGGGCCAATCAGGCGGCGAGTGCGCGCCAGCCGGGCCCGTCGATCCACTCTTTTTGCGCGGTCTTCAGCACCGGGTCGCGGTACGCCTGCACCGTGACCGGCCACTGCGTCTCGGTGCTGCGGGCCCACTGCTGGTCGTCCTTGCTGGTGACCCGGGCCTTCGGGTAGTGCCTGACGATGTAGATTTCGCCGCCGTCGGTGCCGTAGTCCAGGCCGATGAAAAGCAGCCTGTAATAGGGCGTCTTGGGCACTGCCGGCCGGGTGATCGACCACGCCTCGCCGAGAGCGGGCAGCGCGTCGGCGCCGGCCAGCGACAGCCCCTTGTACATGCTCACGGCGGCTACGTTCGTCTCCTGCGGCACATACTGCGCGGTGAGCACCTCCGATTCGAGGTCGGACCGGGTCGGCTCGACGGACTGCGACGACGTCGTGTCCGTCATCGACACATCCGTCGTGAACGTCAGCCCGTCGTCGGTGGTGTAGCCGATCGCGGTGTAGCCGGCCGGCAGCGCGGCGAGCGTGCCATCGGCCGAGACGAACGGGGCGGTCACCGCCGGCGCCGTGTAGTCGGCCGCGTAGACCGCCTGCACGAGCTGCTTGCGGATGAGATCGGTCCTGAGCCCGTCGTCGAGGACGGGCGGGGTCGGTGTGCTCATGGTCCCTCCGTGGGAAACGCCCCGGCCGGCGCCCGGCCCGGGGTGCGATGTTCGGTGGCGGGTGAGCCAGTGATCAGGGGGCGAGCCGTGTGCCGCGCAGCGACACCTCGACGGCGAACGCGACCCGCGGCTGCTGACTCTCCGGGTCGGGCAGCGTGTTCGGGCCGCCGACCTCGACGACGTCGTACGCCACGGCACCCCGCCACCCCGGCATCGCGAACAGCAGCGCGCGAACGAGGGCAGCGAGGTCGGCCGCCGACTCTTCCGAGTCGCCCCAGCAGTGCACGTCGAGGCGCGGCCGGTCGGTGACCAGGTCGAGGCGGGTGCCGCCGACCCGCTCCAGGCGCACGAACCGGGCCGGGCGCGGCGACGGCACGCGGGTACCGACCGGCACGTCGGCGCCGCGAGCGACGAGGGCGTCACGCAGGTACGCCCGGACCAGCGCCACCGCGTCCGGGAACCCGACCGGAGCGCCCATCACTCGACCTCGCGGGCGGCGTCCAGGGCACGCAGCAGTGCCACCCGGGACACCTCGGGATCGTTGGTCGAGTAGTCGCCGATGACGGCACCGCGGACGCGCTTGTCGCCCGCCTCGACGTCGACTCGGTACTGCCCGCCGTCGGATGCCGCCGCCTCGGCCGCGGCCCGCGTCTTCCGCTCGATCAGCGCGTGCGTCTCGGGCGACTTGAGGAATCCGGCGATGTTCCGCCGGTTGAGTACGAACCTCGGTCGGGCCATGTGGTCACCCCTCGACGCTCTTGAGCCGGATCTCGTAGTGATGCAGCTCGACCGGCGAGGACGCCGGACCGGGCGGGCCGATCACCTCGAAGTGCAGCCCCTGCCAGTGCACCCGGTCCCCGCCATGCACCGTGAGAGGCTGCCCGGCGGTGTCGAACGGGTTGCAGAGCATGAGCCATTCGCCGATCTGCGCGTCACGCTGGTCGGTGTTCTCGGCCCCGGTGTTTTGCTGCATCCACGCGGCGACCTCGGCGCGGGTCGACGCCGACCAGTCGGCGACCGTGTTGCCGTACCGGTCGGTCGTGCTGCCGGGGTGCTCGACGTCGACGAGGTGCGGCAGCACATCACCGGGGATCACAGCAGCCGCCCGTATCCGACCGGCGACCACCCCGGCAGCCCCTCGTCGGCGAGCCCGACCGTGTACGCCGCGTCGGCGCCCGGATCGGTGACGTCCTCCGGGGTGAGCTGCGCTTTCTCATCGTCGGTGAGGTACAGCCCGCCGTCCTCGCCGAGCGACTCGGAGTATTGGCCGATCGTCCTCTGTCTGTATCCGCCGGGATTTGCCATCACCCGGCGGACGACCGCGACGCAGATCGCGCGCAGCGTGCCCTCGTCGGGGACGTAGCCGGTCGGGATGTGACGGGCCATGAGCGCCGACGCGTCGGCGAGGTACGCCTCGACCTGCGCGCGCCGCGGGCTGCCCTCCGGCAGGGTGACGGCGGCGCGCGCCTCGTAGTCAGCGACCGTCGCGAACGCCGCCACCGCCCTACTCCTCCCGCTCGATCACGCCGGCCGCCTCGCACGCCGCGATGATGTCCTCGCGGCTCGCGTTGGTGTCGTACTCGACGCCGCGCTGCTCGGCGAACTTCCGCCACGCGTCGATGCCCGAGCCGCGGCCCGCGCGGGGCGGGGCCTCGTCGCCGCCGGTGCCCGGGTCGGTGTAGCCGACCGGGCCCGGCTCGCCGTCGTCGCTGCTGTCGGCGTCGGTCTCCCACGCGTGATCGCCGATCCGCTTCGCGGTGTCGGCGGGCACCTCGGTGTCGGGCCCGAACCACTTGCCGTCGACGTGCACGAACCCTCGCAGCCGGCGCGCCATTACAGCACCACCGCCTTGAGCGTCAGGTCGGGCTCGCGGACGACGGGCATCCCGACGGCGGCCGCGTGCGTCCACAGCCTGACCGGATCCTTCGTCTTCCACGTGGCGGCGACGACGCCGGCCCGGCCGGCGACCGACGCGTACTCGGGTTCCATCGACTCGGCGGTCGTGCCGAGCAGGAACCCGCCGAGGTCGGTGGGGCTCGCCGCGTCGGTGGCACCCGGTTGCGGCAGGAACACGACGGCGTCGTCCGGCATGATCCGCTTCGGGGTGCCGTCGACGGACACGCGCGCGTCGTTGAGTTCGATCGGCGGCAGGTCGAGGGACGACAGCACGGTGTTGAGCTGCTCGACCGACACCATCGGCGCCGACCCCGACGGGGCGAGCGGGTAGACCTGCCGGACGACCTGGTCGCACTGGCGGAAGTTCGCGAGCACCGTGCGCGCCATCATCTGCGCGGCGGGCGGCGTGCCGTTCGTGTCGACGTAGGTCTGCACCCACGCCTCAAGGTCGTCGAGGGGGCGGGCGTTCGCGTGATCCGACCACAGCACGGCGGCGATCACTGAGTGCTCGGGCCGGCGGCCGAAGTCGACCGGGGCGAGCTGCACCCGGTTCTCGTTGATCGTGAACCGGGCGTCGGCGAGCGCCTCGCCCTTGCCCAGCTCGAACCGGGCGGCGATGTTCGTCGCGAGCCGGTAGGCGTCGCGGGCGATCGCCTGCCGCATCGGGTCGGCGTTGTCCAGGTTCCGAATCCTGAGCGAGTCGTACTCATTCAGCGGGATCTTTTCGCTGATCGGGGGCAGCTCGCCCATGACCTGCGCGACGCCCTCGCGGCGCCCGATCCGTGACTCGGTGTCCCACGACCGGTAGACGCTCGCCTCGGCGAGCCCGCCCGTGCCGCCCTTGGTGTACTTGAACGTGATGTCGTCGATCGTGACGTTCGGCAGCCACCGCGCGAGACCGAAACTGTTCACCTGCTGCTCGGCGAGCGACAGCCGCACGAGCGCAGTGAGTTCCTGCGGGTCGATGTACTCGGTGTCGAGGACCCATGCCATCTAGGCCACCCCCTTTCAGATGAACCGGATACGGCCGGCGACGTCCGCCTGCCCGGCGGCGTCGACGGCGACGGGCAGTCGGGCGCTGCGCACCTTGCCGTGCACGAACAGCGCGCCGGCGACGTCGACCGTGTTGTCGGCGGGCGCGCGGACGGCGGAATACAGGAACCCGACGAGCGTCTCGCGCCCGTCACCCGCGGCGCCGTCGTACGGGCCGTACTTGCCGGTCGCCGTGATCTGCCCGAGCGGGATACCGCTCTTGAAGTAGCCGGCCGGGTAGTGCGTGCCGGCCGTGAACGTCGACGTGTCGAGGGTGCAGGGCTCGGTCGCCTGCGTGCCGTGCTCGCTACCGAGCCACGACTGATCGTCCACCCCGAACGTCTGAGTCGTCAGACTCAGATCCATGGTGATCTTCTCCTAGGTCAAGGGTTGCTGGTGGTGCGCGGCTTACGCCCGAGCAGGTCCTCGAACAACGCGCTCGCGTCGACCTCGCCGCGCCGTGTCTTGCCGCGGCCGCTGCCATTGCGCGCGCCCTGGTAGCCGCCTCCGGGCCGACGCCGGCGTCGCGTGTCGCGCTCGTCCTGGTCGTCGTCTTCCTCGTCGTCCTTGCCGGACTTGGTCGGGGCGAGCTTGTCGACGAGCTTCGCGATCGCGTCGTCGTCGACCTCGCCGTCGTCGTCGACGTACCGCGCAAGGTTGATGTCCTCGACGACCTCGGCGGGGTCGGTGATGCGTCCCTTCGCTGCGGCGAGGAATGCCGACCGGGCGATACGCTCGCCGCCCTTGCGTCGTTCCTCGGCGCGGGCCGCTGCGACCGCCGCCTCGGTCTCGCTCATGCCCTCACGCCGGAGCCGTTCGAGCTCCTTCGCCGCCGCGGCGTTCTCCTTCGCGCGCCTCTCGTGCTTGCGCGCCTGCGCCTTCCACTTCTCGACCTCGTCGTTCGCGCCGCCGTCGCCGCCCTGGTCGCCGTCGTCGCCGTCGCCCGTGCCGGACCCGTCGCCGTCGCCGCCCTGGTCGCCGCCGTCACCCGCGCCGCCGTCGCCGCCCTGGTCGCCGCCGCCGTCGTCCGGGGCGCCGCCGAGGATCGGCCATATCGGCTGCGGCCCGTCCTCGCCGGGGCGCGGCTTGCGCCACCCGAGGGCGAGCTGTCCGGTACGGGCATGTCGAGGCAGTGTGCGCGCGTGCATGGTGGTGTCTCCCGTGTCGGGGTGGGGTGAGCGTGGGGTGCGCCGTGCCGGCGCGGTGTCACGAGCCGGGGATGTCTTTCGGGCCCGTGAAGTCGTGGCGTGCCACGGCGAGCAGCGGCCCGTATTCGCCGTGCTCGCGCGTGATGATGATCTTCCGATAGTCGGGTGTGCGGCCGCCCGCATCCGAGGCGCCGATCCCCTTAGCGATCGCGTCATGCGCCTCGCGCAGCAGCCGCTCGTCGATGATCTGCCCCGGGTCGCGGTCGCCCTTGATCGGCACCGGTTTGCAGTTACAGCCCGGATGGATCGGCATGAGTTTCTCGACCCGGTACCGCTGCGTCGACGCGATGGTGCACAGCGCGCAGTTACCCGGGCCGCGCAGGTCGCGGCGGAAGAACCTCACCCCGCCCCGCTGCATGGACTGCCGTGCAGCGTGGGTGCGGGCGAGTTGCATGTCGGTCTCGGTGATGGACAGCAGCCGTGTGCGCGCCTCGCCGAGCGCCGCGGCGTACGCCTTGCCCTTACTCAGCGCGGTGTACGCCGTGACGAACGGACGCCGGTACACCTCGGCCGGCTCGACGCCGCGCAGCGCCTCGGGCAGCTCGACGCCCGCCGCCGGCGTCGACACGCCGAGCATGTCGCCGATCATCGCGGACAGGTACGCGTCGGTGATCTGCCCCATGTGCTGCTGCGCGGCGAGCACGGTCGGCAGTACCTGCTCGACGAACGCCTCGGCGTCACGGTCCCGGTAGCCGCCGAGACTGTCGAACGCGTCGAGAACGAACGTGACCACCCTGTCGCGCAGTGACGTCGACAGGGCGTCGTACCGCTCGGTGAGCGCCGCCTGTAGCGCCTCACTGGCCATCGGCCGCCGCCGTCTCGTCGGGCAGGTTGCCCGCGGTCGGCGCCGGGTTCGCCGGCAGCAGCGATGCGGCGAGCAGCTTTGCGGCCGCCGCACCCGAGGTGATCCGGCGTACCTGCTGCGGCGTCTCGCCGAGCCGCTCGGCGATCACGTCGAGCGGATAGCCGATGCTCGACAGCTTCGTCGCGGCGTCCGCCATCACAGCCGGGCTGAAATACTGCGGGTCGGCCCAACGCACAGTCGCCTCGGTGTAGTCGTCGAGTACGCCGGCCTGCGCCGCGGCGAGACTCATCACGTCCTCAAGCCCCTCGCCGAACGCCGCGATGTGCTCGCGCACCTTCGCGACGTGCATCACGTCGAGCGCGGCGATCGCGTCCGCGCTGATGTTGACCAGGTCACTGCCGTAGTAGTACGCGGGTGTCTGACTGATGATCAGCATGTCGCGCACGTCGGCCGCGTGCTCGTCGAGGAACGGCCGCAGGTCGGTCGCGTCCAACTGGCCGAACTGCGCATTCTCGCCCTCGGACGCCCATATGTTGCCCGGGCCGGGCACGAACGGCTGCTCGACCGTGACGAGCCCGGTCGCCGGGTCCGTACGCTTCGCGAACTTGTGCCCCTTGATCCACGCTTGCCGGAACCCGCTGTACCGGCTCGCAGCCATCCGGTTAAGGATCCCGAGATTCAGCCGGTCCTGCCCGTCCATCACGCAAGCGAATTCCGGCTCGGGATCCTCGCCGAGGTCTGGCATACGCGCGAACTCGACGAGCGGCAGCCTGCCGAGGCCGTGCGGCTCGCCCTCGTCGTCGCCGACGTACTCCCATGAGTCCGGGCCCCACGGCAGCCGGCCGGCGGCGCGCTCTTTCGTCCGGTACGGAAACGAGGTGTCGTCGTACAGCACCCGCGCGTACCCGTAGCCGTCGAGATCGGAGTGCCACGCCTTGAGCCCGACGACCGGCTCGCCGGTCTCCGGGTCGTACTCGACGATGCACTCGCTCGGGTGCTCAGCCGTGATCAGCGGGCTCGGGCGGCCGTTGTCCTCGACGCGGGTCGGGTGCGGACCGACGAGCATGTACCCCGTCGACTGCGCCATCGCGCACCGCCACACTTGCTTCTGCCGCGAGTCGAGCCGGTTGAGCTGCCACCACCGCGACGCGTTGTCGTCCGGGGTGCCATCCGGGCCGGTCACGCCGAGGGCGAGCAGCCGGTGAACCGAGGCATTCGCGATGACTGCGCAGAAGTTCGTACGTGCCTTCCGCTGGAACTCCTCGAACGCCTGTTGTGCGTTCTTCGGGAGCTGCGGCATCGGCGGCCGCCCCCGGTAGTACCGCCACCACTCGTCGAGCACACCCTGCCGGCGGCGCAGCCGGCGGCCGAGTCGCAGCAGCATGAAGTCGGGATTGTCGAGATCAGGTGTCTCGTCGAGCACGGGATCCCCTCTCTCAGAACGTCCCGCCGAACATGGACTCTTCCTCGGCCCCGACGCCCTTCGCGATCGCGTCGAGGCGGCACTGCCACGCCAGCACCGCGGCGACCGCGGCGTCGATCTTCTTCGGGCTGTCCGGGTGCGCCTTGCCGATCTGCAACCCGGAGCGGCCCGGCCGGCGGCGGGCATTGACCAGGTGCCGCACGAGCGCCGACGAGCCGTCGTGCGTCAGCTCGCCTTCGGTCAGCGCGGTGTGGAACTGCTCCAGCGCCCGCACGATCAGCACCGACCGGCCGCCGGTCATCCACCATTCGATGGGGTGGGTCCGGGTCGCCTGCACGAGCAGCCGAGGCCCGTATGCCGCCTCCCAATCCGCCACGTGCGACTCCCACTTGGCGGGGTCGGCATAGAGCCCGACGACGTCGTACGTCTCGAACGCCTCAGCGATCGTGGCGAGCACCTCGACGACCGGCACCTGCCACTCGGCCGGCTTGCCGTCCGGGCCGACCGGCATCCGCTCGGGCTGCTCCCACACCCCGATCGTGAACAGGTGCCCGTCGGACAGCCGGCAGCCGATCAGCGCGGTCGCGTCCGTGACGCCCCGCGCCCGCTTCCGCGAGCCGTCGAACCCGAGCACGATCCGGTCGCCCGGCTCGACCCGCTTGCCGAGGTCCGACGACGCGCGCACCTCGGGCTCGGTCAGCCACGCATCCGCGGCGTGCGTGATCTGGTTCAGGAAGTCCGCGCGGAGATCCTGCACGTCGTTCGAGGTGTCGTAGAAGTCGGACGTGATCCGCTCGATCGGCGACCAGCCGGGCGGGCACGGCGGATCGTGCAGCACGCACCCGTCGGGGTGATCGCTGCTGTCGCCGTACGCGTACCGCAGGCCGGCGACGAGCGACCGCTCGTCGGTCATGTCCGTGTCGGGCGGCGCCTCCCGGTGGTCGACGAGGATGCCCCGCGCCCGCGACCGGCCGTCGAGGATCGCCTGATAGTCCGCCGCCGACTGCTCGGCGACGGACCCCTCGCCCGGCGTGAAAGCATTCGGCGTCTCGATCAGGCTGCCGCCGATCTTCGTCGCGTTGAACCGCATGGTCCGGGCGAGCTTGATCCCGCCGTTCGACGCCTTCCACTCCTCGGTCTGATCCAAGCTTGAGAAGCACGCCGGGTCGCCCTTCGCGCTGGTCGCGCTCGACGTGATCGGGCTGATCTCGCCGCGCGGCAGATAGATCACGGTGTCGAGGACGTCGAGCCCGTAGTCGGCCGCGAGCGACCCGCCGCGCGCCATCTCCAGCAGCGGTATCCACGTGTTGTCGGTCTGCTGCTCGGTCACCGCGGCGATACGCACGAGCGGCGTCCGCACCGAGTGCCACGGCCGGCCGACCGGCTCGCCGTCGGCGTCGAACCCGTCGGCGACGACGTCGGCGCACGCCTCGGCGAGCGCGATCGCTCCGACGAACGGGCTCTTCCCCCACCCGCGCGGCCGCGACAGCAGCGCGCGGTGAATGACCCGGCGCCCGGTGACCGGGTGCACCTCGTAGTACCGCAGCAGAAACTCGGCCTGTTCCTGCGTCGGCAGGAACGGCGCGCCATCGTCGCGGCCGGGCTGCGCAAGGTTGGCCATCATCCAGTCGAGGACGTAGTACCCGAGCGTCGGACGCTCGCCCTCGTACTCCGGGCCGCGCCACGGCATGACGCCCCCTCTACGTGCCCTTGCCGGTCTTCCCGCCCGGCAGCGACCGCAGGTTCCCGTAGCGCTCCCGCGCCGACGGCCCGCCCGACCGGCCGCTGCCGCCGTCGGCGCCGTCCGCCTCGGCGAACACCATCCGCAGCCGCGCCCGCGCGCTCGGCGTCGCCCCGAACTCGGCGACGCGCAGCCGCAGCTCGCCGGCGAGCGACAGGTTCCCGGACCAGTACCGGGCGTGGATCAGCGCGGTGTCGAGCAGGTACTGCCAGTCGGACGACCCGAAGTGCTCGGCCTGCGGCGAGTCGATCCACATCTGCCACCACTCGCGGGTGCGCCCCGGCCACACGAACTCGCGCAGTTCGCCGTCGCGTTCGATCTCGAACGTCGGCAGCTCGGGCGGCTCGGCGCGCTCCCATCGCAGCACCGTTTGCGCGACCGTGTCGGCGTTCCTGCGGACCTTGCGCGCCTTCGGGGCCGGCCCGTTGCCTGCCATCACTCGCCCCCCTTCACCGCGCGCACCTCGGCGCACGTCGGCGAGTCTCGGCGCACAGCCCAGTCGAGCCGTTCAATCCCGCAGCGCGAGCAGCGCTGCGGATCCTGATAGTCGACGTGATGGAAGTCGTGTCCGTACTGCTCCCAGTACGCCCGAGCACGCTTAGCGGCCTCGACGATCTCGCCCCAGTCGCGCAGCTGGTCGAGGCCGAGCGCATCGGTGATCTCATCCATGCGATCGACGTCGGCGACGAGTTCGAGCGGCTCGGGCAGCGGCACCTCGTTCGCCGGGATCTCGACAGTCTCGGCCGTGACGATCACTCCCCGCGCGCCGAGCATCTCGGCCGCCTCGCGCCAACGGGTGCTCATCAGTTGGTCGCCGTTCCCGGGTCGGCTCACCCATCGGTCCGCGGCGCACTGGTCGACGACCAGAGCGAACGGCGGCCGCGAGTCGTCGACGCCCTCGGGCAGTTGCAGGATCTGCAGGCGTGCCATGTCAGCACCTCCCCCGGTCGAGGAATGAGCGAATGCCGGCCGCGGTGACCGAGTGGCCGATCGAGCCGTCGTCGTCGCGTATCTGCCACGGCTCGGCGATGACGTCTCGCCACTCGCCGTCGCGCTTCACGGCGACAACGATCACGTTGTCTTCGGTCCGCAGGTCGACGCCGTCGATCCGGACCGGACGGCGAAACCATGCGAGGCGCAAGGCGCGCAGCCAACTGCGGCGCTCGGGTGTATCCGTCATGTGCTGTGCCTCCCGTGTCGGGTGCGCCGCAGCGCGCCCGTGTCGGGCCGCTACAGCAGAGAGTCGATGACGTGCTGCACGTCGCCGAGCCGGCGAGGCGTGTCGCCCCACGACCGGCCCGTGACCGCGATGTACCGGCCGGTGCCGTACACCTCGACCGAGCCCGAGCCGACCGTCATGCGCCGCCCGCTGCCCGGCAACCGACCGCGGCCCCACACGTGGAGTCCAGTGCCGGACTGCGACACCTCGACCCACGTGCCGCCGCCGACCGAGTCGACAATGCGCTGCGCCCACGGCAGCAGCTCGCCGTCGACGAGCGCGTGATCGAGGTCGAGGCACACGATGCCGTCGCCGTCGAGGACGAACCCGAGGCCGACGCCGGCCGTGCTCGCCGCCGCGTACGCGTACCGCGACCAGGTCGCCGGGTCCGTACTGCTCGCCGGCTCGGCGTGCACGGTGAGCGGCACCTTGCGCGCGGTGTGCCGTACCCATCGCGGCCGGCGCGTCAGCTCGGCCGGGATCGTGCGGGTCGCCCGGTGCGCGGCCGCCCGGCACACCGGCCGGCAGAACCGCGCGTGCGACCGGGCCGTGATCGGCATCGGTCCCTCGCAGTGCTCGCAGCAGCGCCTCGTCGTCATACGTCCATGATACCGCCGCGTACGCTTTCAGCGCTCTGACCTGCATGTATCAGGTTCGTACCGATGGGGCGGCAGGCTGAGAGGCGATCTGCGGCACCCCTACCGCCCGCCATCGAATCAGCCTGCCGCACCCCTGCGCGCCCCGCAGCGCGCCGCCCACGCCCCGCAGCGTGGCCGTTTTCCCCAGACCCGTACAGAACCAGCCCCACAGCACCTCCCGAGGCCCAGGCGGGGCGGGGAGGGGAGTCACCCCCCAGGGGGCGTGATCGCCCGGCAGGCGGCCGTACAGAGCCTCGGGGGGTCAGATCAGTCCCGGGTGCCGTTCGGCCGGCCGGCGCATGCGCACCGACCAGCGGGCCGCGTTGCCCTCGCGGCTGCTCTTGAGCGCGTGGTGGTCGCGGCACAGCGCTTGCAGGTTCTCGGGCCGGTGGTCGTTGCCGGGCCTGATGTGGTCGACGTCGGTGGCGGCGCGGCCGCACACGGTGCTGTCCTCGTGCCAGCGGCAGCGGTACTCGTCGCGGGCGAGGACGTAGGCGCGGCGCTCGGGCCAGTCGTCGGGCAGCTCGTGCCGTCGTGTGCTGCCGGCCCATCCGCCGCTCACTGCCTGCCCTCGTCGTCGTCGTACTCGTCGCCGCGGCCGTCGTCGTACGGCTCGGCTCGTTCGGTGGTGGCGTCGAGGCTGATGCCGTCGAGGTCGCGGCCGTAGCCGAATGGTGTCGGCCGGTCCGGTGCGGTCGGCGGTGCGACCGTCTCGTACAGCCGGCGTGCCGTGTCTGCGAGCAGCGCGAGGGATCGGGCGGTGTCGTCCTTCGGGCCGGTGTCTGCCTCGACCTCGACCTCGCGTGTCCCGTCGGACAGGCGTACGCGCATGGGGCGGTGTCCTCCCGTCCGGGGGTGAGGCGTCGATGGGCCGGGGGGTGGTGCCGCGCAGTGCAGGGGGCGCAGCCAGCGACCCGCACTTGATCGTGTGGGTGCCTGCACTGCGCGGGGTGTGGGCGGCGCCGCCTCGGTGTGGGCGGCGCCGTGCCGGTCGAGGGTGGGATGCCCGGCCGGCCGTGTGGGGGAATGACGAGCGCCCCGCGGCGGTGGCCTGCGGGGCGTCGTGTGGTCTGTCGTTCGGTGTCTGGGCACGGCGAACTTGGGCCCCAGAGTGCGACAGGTTCGGCGGGATTGCAAGCGGGGTGGCGGCTGAGAGAGCGGCTCGGCGCGCCTGCTACTACCGGTGGGGTCTCTCTCTACAGCCACCCCCTAGTGGAGGGGAGGGGAGGGGACCACGCGCGCGCGAGGGACCGGGGAGTCCCCGGGGGACAGAACGCGGTGACCTGCGGTGATGCCCGTAGATTGGATTCGTTTCGCACTCAGTCTGGCGTCGAACTGCGTTCAGTTTGGCGTCAGTTCGTGCGGAGAATGCTTGCGGAATGCAGCGATCCGGGGGCGTGGCGGAGGGTGCGGCAGGGGGCTACTGGCCGGTTCGAACCGTTATCAACTCGATATCCATGCGGGGTGGTTGCGGTCCCTGCGAGCACGAGTACGCCCCGCCCGGCAAGGTGCCGAACGGGGCGTCGTGCGAGGTGTCGTGTCGCCTACTCACAGCCGTAGGAGGATCACGGTGCCGGCGACCAGCGATGCGAGTCCGATCGGACCGAACAGGTCCAGCGCGTAACCGGCGCCGGCCTGTGCGCCGCGGAACAGCTCGCCTGCCGTAGCGCGCGCCGAGTGCGCAGCGCGGGTGATCGGGTGCGTCATGGGATCGCTCTCACTGCTCGGGTTCGTCGACGGTCACGACGAGCTGCCGCACCTTGCCGCCGAACGACAGCCGCCCGTGCGGGACGTCGCTGCCCTTCGCACCGGCCGCGTAGGCGTCGGCGACGAATGCGGCGATCTCGTCGAGGGTGAGGAACTTGCCGGCGGGCACGTGCTCGATCTTCTTAGGCACCGGTTGTCCCTTCCGCGTCGCGGGTGGCGCGCAGCATGGCGACGAGGTCGCGCACGCCACGGGCGCCGAGCGGGTGTGTGATGCCGGCCTCGATGAGCGCCTCGTCGACGGCGTCGAGGTCGGCGCGCAGCCGGGTCACCTCGGCGGCGCGCGCCTCGGGGGTGCGTAGTGCGTCGACGAGGCGCACGAACACCTCGACGTTCTCGTCGGCGATGCCGAGCCGGTCGGCGGCCTGCTCGGGCGTCAGATAGGCCATGTGGATCCTCCGTTGGTGTGGCGCGTCCGGATCATCTCGCAGCGGCGCCCCGTACCGCGAGTGTGGCGGTACGGGGCGCAGGTGTGGCGGGGCGTTGCTACTCGGTGTCGCCGCCGGCCCGTTCGACGGCGTCCCGCACGCGTCGATACGTGTCGTCGCTGATCTCGCCCTGCGCGTGCAGCGCGTCGAGTGCGCCGCCGGCGTTGTGCTCCATGGTGCGGCCGTCGACGTCGGACGCTGTGAGGATCCGGGCGATCGTTTCGAGGTCGATCTCGCCGTCGCCGTACATGGTGATCAGCTCGCCGAGCGCGTACCCCGCTGCTGTGGGTACGAGGCGCGGCCGGTATCCGTACGGGCGCCGTGCACGCGGCTGTGTGCCCTGGGGGCCGGTGTGGTCGGTCAAGGATTCCTCCGGTGTTCTGCGGCGCGGGCCGGTAGGGCTGACCCAGCCTGCCAGATGGTCGAGTGTGGCGGGGTGGTGTGGCGCTACTGCTGCGGCCGCTTCGGGGTGCCGGGCACCGGCCGCGGCTCCCTCTTGAACCACCCACCGCGCGAGGCGCTGTAGTCCGTCTCGTGACCCTTGAGGCGCGGGTCGTCCTTGCTGATCGGCTTCGGGAAACCGAGCGGTGCCATGATGGGTGTCTCCTGTCTCGTGAGCGGGATAGGTGACCGGGGGCGGGCCGGTGTCTTGGCGGATGCGGCCCGCCCTCGGGGCATGTGTGGGATCAGCCGTCGAAGTGCTCGGCGGTGACGGGCGCGGTGTCCGGCATCGGGGTGTCGGCCGGCTGCGGCCAGACCGAGCAGCGGCGCGGCCCGTCGTAGTACGAGTGTTCGGCGCGGTTCTGCGCGAGTAGGGCGGCGGCGAGCTTGGCGGTGTCGTCGCCGACGAGCGTGAGCGTTCCGCGGCTCATGCGGCGACCGGTGTCGGTGCGGGTGATCAGGTAGGCGTATCGCGCGGTCAGGGGTCATCCCTTCGTGAGGTAGTGCACGTGGTGCCGGTACGGGTTGTCGACGTCGTCGGTGATCAGCAGGGTGCGCCCGTCGACGGCGAGCGTCGTCGCGTTGTTGTCGTTGTTGTTGGCGGGCTGACCTGGGGTAACAACGGCGTCCAGGGGCCGCCCCGGGGCGGGGAGGGAACCGCCCTTGATGCCGGTCGACGAGCCGCGGCCGCGCATCCGCACGGGCTCGACCACCACGCCGCACCCGTCGAGGGCGGCCCGTACCCGCTCGCTGGTGGTGCCCAGGTACTCGGCCAGGGCGGCGATGTGAGCGTGCGGTGTGCCCACCTCGGCGAGGGCCTCGGCGAGCTGCTCGCGGGTCGGCAGCGGCGGGCCGGCGGGGGTGTGCTCGACGGCGTCCTCGGGCTCGCCCTGGTCGTCGTCCTCGCCGGGGTTGCTGTCGGCCGGTGTCGGCTCGGCGCGCGGCTTCCAGTCCTCGCGGCCGATCCGGTAGGCGATGGCGACCCACACGATCGACGCCGGCCACATCAGCCGGGCCGCGACCGTGTCGGCCCGGTCGAGCAGCCCGTGCGAGACGGCGAGCAGTACGTGCCGGACGATGAGCCCGAGCACGACGAGGCAGCCGGCGCGGAGTAGCCACTCCAGCCCGGACGCCTGCCCGAGCCACCCGGTGACGCTGCTCCCCCATGCGCGGAGCCGTGCGGTGCCGCGGCGGGTGATGCGGCGGGCGAGCAGCAGGGTGAGGCGCCCCGAGCCGCGGCTGATGCGCTGCGCCGCGCTGCGGATCCACTGCATGGTGGTCGGTGCGGTGCTCACGACAGCAGCGACCCATGCACGATGCCATTGACCAGCCATGCGCCGAGTTCGTTCGTGCTGGGCACGACCAGGTCGCCGACCATCGCGAACGTGCCGGTGCCGATCGCGAGCAGCGTGCCGGCCCACACGCCGCGCCACCACTTCCCCTTGAGCGCCTTAGCGAACGTCTTCCGCAGGCTCCACAGCACGAGTACGAGCGCGGTCACGATCCCGGCCCCGTACTGGTCGAGGGCGGGCGCGGAGGCGCTCGCGACGGCGGTCGCGTGCTGGCCGGTCATGGTGGACATGACCCACCCGCCGAGCCCGTTGCCACCCCATCGCAGGACACCGGCGCCGGTGCCGAGCATGCCGGCCGGGCAGGCGACGGCGAGCGTCCCGAAGGTGACGCCGAACCAGAACGGGATCAACACCTTCGGGTCCTTCGCGCCGCCCCCGCCGGGGCCGCCACCGGCCGCGGCCGCGCCCCCACCGCCGCGCCACCATCGCACGTGCTCGACGGCGAGCAGCCCGACGCCGACGGCGAGGCCGGCGGTGCTGAGGGTGCCGGCGGTGAACTGCCCGGCGGCGAGGGTGATCACGAGTGGACTCCTGTAACGATGTGGACGACGGTCATGACGGGCAGTGCGACGGCTGTGCCGATCAGCAGCGCCCACAGCGCCACACGGGATGCGGCGGCCCTGATACGGGGGAGCCACAGGCGCGGCGCGGCGTTCGCCGCGGTGACGGCGTGCACGTTGTCGACGAGGGCGACGACGCCGAGCGGGACGAGCGCGATCACCCATGCGCCAGCGATCCCGGCCTCGGTACGGGCGTCGGCGAGGACGCCGGCCCACAGATGGGCGAGCGGCCATGAGGCGGCGGCGCACGCGAGGTTGTAGCCGATCCGGAACGTCTCCCACCACCGGACGCCGCGCGCCGGCTCGGGCTCGTCGACCGTGGGCAGGCGGATCGAGGCGTGCACGATGATGTCGGGCGCGGACGGGACCACCGGAGCCGGCGGCGGGGGAGGGACGGGGCGGGCCGGCCGGTCCCACCAGTCATCGGGCGGAGCCGGCGGGGCGGGCGGCCGCGGCGGGGTCGGCGGGGGCGGGGCGGCCGGGGCGGGCAGCGGGCCGCCGGCCGGGATGATCCGGGTCGGGGTGATCGGCTCGGGCATGACGGAGATCCCTCAGATCAGGATGGACAGCGCGTACGAGGCGAGCAGCAGCCCGACGGCGACGGCGACGAGCAGGGCGCGGGCGATGCGCCGGTACGGCAGGCGCGGCGCGAGGTAGACGATCGCCAGGACGGTTGCGGCGGCAGCGAGGATGAGCAGCGCGCGCATGACGGGGCCCCTCTCGGGCTGCGGCTCGGTCACAGGTAGGGCCCGGCGGTGTGTCCACGGTCCGCGGCGGGCAGCCCGGCGCCGGCGGCCGGCGGCGCGGCCGGTGGCTTGGCGCGGCCGGTGCGGATCGTCCGCACGTACCCGGCGCCGATCTTCACGCCGCGCCGGGTCTCGATCGCCTCGGCGACCTCACGGGCCTTCAGATGGGGAGCGGCACCGATGACCGCGCGGACCATGTCAGCCTTGTTCAGCCCGTCGCGGTCGAGTGCGGCGTCGATGATGCGGGCGAGCTGCACCGGGTCCTCGACGGGTGCGGCGGCCGGTGCGGCGCCGTACACGTGGCCTGCGGGAACAGGTGTTGCGGCGGGCGCCGCAGGGGGTGCGGCGGGCATTGCGGCGGGCGCCGCCTCAAGCTGCGGCACCGGGCGGTACGGGACGCCGTCGAGCCCGAGCGCGGCCCGCTGCTCGACGAGCTGCGCGCGAGCATGCATGGCGTCTGCCTGGACGTGCAACAGGCCCCGCTCGGCTGCGAGCTGCGCCCGTTCCTGGTCGGCCCATTGCTGCGTCATCGGGTCGAGTGGCGTCGCGTACCGGCGCAACAGCAGCGTCCAGACGGTCTTGACGATCGCGGAGACCACGGCGCCGACAACACCGACCGCGAGGGCGCCCTCGCGGTGGCCGTGCACGCCGACGGCGATCATCTCAAGGGCGAGGAACATCCATCCCGCCCGGCGCGGCCCCTTGGCCTGCTGCGGGTTGTGCCGATCGACCCATTCGAGGCCGAGGCAGATGATCCACGCGACATTGAACGCGGACGCCGCGCCGTACGCGGCCCACGGCGCCACCATGCCGGCGAGCAGGGCGCCGATGTTGGCGGTCGCCCACACGATGACGGCGACGAGCAGCAGCGTGCAGGCGGCGACGATCACGCCGAGCAGAATCCGGTCGAGGCTGCGGGGCAGCGTCGGACGGGGCGGGGCGACCATGTGTGTCTTCCCGCCGATCGAGTACGGCACTTGGGGGCCGGGGTGGTGTCGCTTCACGGTGTCTCTCCGGTGCGGGGCGAGGGGCCGGGCCCGCCATGGGGACGCGGGCCCGGCCGGTACAGGGGCGGTCAGCGGGTGCCGGTGCCGCCGCAGGCGGTGCAGCTCTTCCAGTTCTGCCGGGTGATGCCGTCGGCCGAGGTGTCCTCGACGCGGCCGCCGGCGCCGTTGCAGCCGGTGCAGGTTTGTCCGCTCATCACGCCGCCGCCCGTCGCAGGCGCAGCGCGTACTCGCCGCGGGTCACCGGCTGTTCGAGGCGCGGCATACGGGCGAGCAGCTCGCCGCGCAGCGCGTCGGCGCCGTCGCCGGTCAACTGCCAGGCGAGGGAGAGGCGGTTGCCCTCGGCGAACTCGGCGGTCGGCTCGACCTCGGTGAGCAGCCGGCCGGCGATGCCGATCAGGCGCAGGACCGGGGCGGGGTGCGGCTGGTCCGGGTCCTGTAAGGCGGGGGGTGCGTCGGTACGATTCGTCACGTCTGACTCTCCTGTTCACGGCAGGGCGTTGGGCACGGCCCCGGTCGGGCCTTCACACACCGACCGGGGCCGCTTTGCAGGTGAGCACGGGTAAGGCGCTCAATCCGCCGTACAGCGGACGATGGACACCGTACAGCGCCCGCTGTACGGTGTCCACTGTGAAGCGCGCCCCGACAGGAAGGGGACAGCGTTGACCGACCAGCCGGACGACGAAAGAGAGGTGCAGATCGTGCTCGAAGCGGTTGACTCGCTCGAAGCGCTCGGCGACCCCGCCGAGCGGGCGCGACGCGCGGGCCGACTGCTCGCCGAACTGCCCGACCAGCAAGCGCGACTGCGGCGAATCCGGCAGGCGGCGGTCGCGGACATGCGCGCCCGGAACATCAGCTATCGACAAATCGCGAAGCAACTCGGCGTATCCCTGACCCGGGTGCAACAGATCGAGGCCGGCGAACGCGGGAAGAAAGCGAAGGCTGAACCCGACGCGTAGACCAACAGCGACGCCCCCCTCACCAGCAGCGGTGAGGGGGGCGTCGCGCTGTCCGGGACTACGCCGCGGCGTCGTGTCGGTTACGCGCCGCAGCCCGCTGCCGCGCCCTCGCTTCAGCTCGCTTGCGGCGCCGCGCCGCATCACCCAACGCACGCCGCAGCACGGCGAGCTGCTCGGGCGTCGACCACACCCGCGCCCGCTGGTCGACGTCGAACGGTACGGGGGCGGTGCAGTCGACCAGGCCCGTACCGCAGGTGATACGGACGATCACGCCCGCCTCGGTGTGCGCGACCAGGTCCCCGCCACACCACGGGCACGGCATGCCGGGCAGCACCGCCGCAGCCCGCCGCAGCCCGACGACACGGTCGAGGCGGTCGGCCGCCTCCCGCGCGTACCGGGCGATACGGTCCTGCTCGGCGTCGTGCGTCGGGCAGCACGACTCGGTGCGGAGCCGGCTCATGAGCCACCGGGCCGCGGCCGGGGCGGTGCGCTGCGCCCGGTCCCGGCCGTACCAGTCGGCGGGGTCGAGGGCGTCGCGGGCGGCGAGTTCGTCGGCGAGGGCGCACAGGGCGATCTCGATCGCACGGCTCGCGTCGGCGACGTGCAGACGCAGCGGCACGGGCCGTTCGCCGAGCTGCTCGGGGTTGCGTTCCTCACGGACGGGGTGCGGAATCCCCTCGCCGGTGTGGTCGCAGTGCTGGCACACGTACTGGGGGCGGCCGTGCTCGTCGTGGCGGGTAACGAGGCGCTGCGGGTGGTGGACGGCGTGCGCGATCGCCTCGGCGAGGGACCGCTCGGCGGCGACCTCGGCGGCGTCGTGCTCCTCAAGGGCGCGCATGTATTGGCCGTAGCCGGTGGTGGGCGGCCACGTGCCGTCGGTGGTCTGGCGGGTGTCGAGCAGGGCGCGCAGGTGGTCCCAGTGGTCGACGATGGCTTGCAGGTCATCGCGGGTGCTGCGGGGGCGGGCGGTGTGCTGCATGGTGGTCGCTCCTGTGATGCGGGTGGGGCGTAGGCTGATCACACCGCGAAGGGGTGGCGGGGCGCCCGGGTGCTGGCCGGCATGGGGCGCCCCGCCGTCGTGTCAGCGATGGGTATCGGGCTCGGCGTCGACGCCGAGGATCGTCAGCGGGGTGGTGAGGATCGTCGGGCGCAGTGCGCACCGGTAGGCGTAGGTGTGCTGCTCGGAGCACTCCGGGCCACACTCGGCGCGACGCTTCGCGGCCCACTCGGGGTCGAACCGCAGGGCCGGGCCGCGCGGGGGCGGCGGGTCGTTGCGGTGCCGCCACGCATGCGCGGCCTGCACCGGGTGCGCGAGCAGCCACCCGAGTTCCTCGACCGACAGGATCGTGTACATCACCCACCATCGGGCGGTGTGCCGTGCCGGCCGGCGTCCGGCCGCCTCCCAGTGCGCCCAATCGGAGGTGCGGCGGGCCGGCCGGTACCGGCCGAGCCCGTACCCGAGGGCGAGCAGCGCGGCGCCCGCCGCGGCGAGCAGTGCGGCGCTCATGATGTGGCGCCTCCTTTCCTGCGGCGCGCGCGGGCGAGGGCGCGGCGGGTGGCACGGTTCGGCGGGGCGGGGTCGGGGGCGTCGTCGTCGACGAGGCGCTCGGTGCGGGCGAGTTCCGTCGCCCACGTGATGCCGGGGCGCGGCGTGTGCTCGCCGCGCGGGTTGCTGGACGGTCCGGTCACGGGTTCCTCACAGGGTGTGGACGGGGCGGGTTACAGGGGCGGCAGGTCGACGACGCGTCGGCCGATCGCTCGCGGCTTGCTCGGCCGAGTCACGGGGGTGCTGTAGCCGGTGAGCGGGTTCCGCTCGTACAGGCAGTCGAGGGCGTCGGCGAGTTCGTCGTCGGACAGGGCGGCGAGCTGCTCGACGTCGTCGGCGTCGAGGTCGGCGAGGTCGTCGTGATCGAACGTACTCATGCCGCCTCACCGGTACCGGTGATGAGCCACGGCGCGAGCGCGCCGAGCACGACGTCGACCCGCGCCTCGCCGCGGTCGACGCCGCACCGGCACGGTGACGTGCGCTTGCACTTCGGGCACGGCACGGGCCGGCGCAGGGCGTGGTCGAGGATGCGGCGGACGACCCGCGATACCTCGCCCGCGCCGGCGGTCGTGGTCGCGGGCGGCATGTCGTCCTGGTCGAGCCACACGATCTCGGTCGCCCCGGCGTGCCCGTGGATCTGCTCGACGGACACCCGGCCGCGGTCCCAGTACACGACGCTCGGGTGCTCGCCCCGCCAGCGGACGGCGGCGGTCCCGTCGGGCCACAGCACGCCGTCGGCGACGTCACCGAGCCCGCTGACCCCGGATATGTCCTGGTGGCGTCGGAGTACGAACCGGCGGGGGGCGAGTTGCTGCTCGGGCCGGACCACGGTACGGCCGGTCAGTTCGCGGGTGGCCTCGTCGACGAGGGCCTGCGCGGCGGCGTCGTCGACGTGAGCGCGGGTGAACTGCAGCAGCGCCTCGACGGCGGTCATAGGCTGGTCGGTCATGGGTCAACCTCCAAAGAGTGAGGGGGTGCGGTGCAGTGCGTCGGACCAGCGGAGAACCTTCGGCAGGTTCTTGTCGGGGCCGTACGCGATGAACGTTCCGTCGGCGCTCTTGCAGCCGAACCATTCGGCGATCCGCAGCCGTTCGAGCGAGTTGACGCGCCCCATGTGGACCCACTTGCCGCGCTCATTGGCCTCGCGTGACAGACGCTCGGCGACCGGACCGATCTTCCAGTTCGGCGTACCGCGCCCACAGGATCCGGCGAGGAAAAGCACATCAAAGTCGTCCCACGGGATGCCAAGGGCGTCGCATCCGTCCTGCGCGGCGAACGCGGCCGGTATGCCCAACTCGCGTATGCGGGCGAGGTGCGGCAGCGACTTGCGCAGCGTGCCGTCAGCGTCGAACGGCACGTCGGGAGCGACGGCGAACGCGAACCGGTCGGGCCCGTAGCTGTCGACCCGGCTGTCGAGCCAGTCCAGCCACCGATCATCGCCGGGGTATCCCTTACCGCCCTTAGCGAAGCACCCGTTATCCGCGCCGATCAGGCACCCGTCGGGCACGCGGTTGCCTTGCTTGGGCGTCGTCATGCACCCGAGTTCGCCGGCCTCCATGACGCGCCGCACGTCAGGCGTTGACGGGGTGGCGAAGTACAGAACCATGACGCACCCAGCGGACGGCGAGGACGGCGGCGACCGGTAGCGCGGTCGCCCACGCGAGTTTGCCGACGAGTTGCCCGCCGACGCTCGCCGTGGTGAGCGGGAATCCGGCTATGGACAAGAACACGAGGGTGTCGACGAGGGCGCCGACGCAACCCGAGGCGAGCGCAGCGCGTGCCCAACCTCGCCTGCGCAGTGGGGTGTACACGGCCATGTCGAGCAGCTCGGCGAGTAGGAATGCGACGGTCGACGCGACGGCGAGCGAGGGCGACGTGCACGCGGTCAGCAGCGCGCCGGCCGCGATCCCGACGAACACCCATCGGGCGCCGCACACCTCCTGCACGACGTCGCGCAGCAGCAGCGCCGCACCGGCGGCGTAGGTGCCGGCGGTCACTTTGAGTGCCATGCCGGGCAAGTGGACTTGCCCGAACCGGCTTGTGAGCCAGTTCGCGGCGACGATAGCGAGGACGTACGCCGCGAGCGCCGCGATCTTTCGGCGGGGCATGTGATTTCTCCTTGTTGGGTGGTCAGGCGGCGGGCGGGGCGGGGCGGCGGTAGCGGTTGTTCACGCCGTAGCCGTGTGCTCGGTCGATCTCCCGCACCGCGGCGGCGAGTTCGGCGAGGTGCCGGGCCGCGTCGGGGTCCGGGCCGCGGCGCGGCTCCTCGCCGCGGCGGGGTCGGGCGCCGCCGAACGTGCCGTCGGGTACGGCCTCGGCGAGTAGCGGTCGGGTCCTCACAACGTGCCTCCCTGGGGGTCGGTAGTGCGCTGCGCGTCGTACACGTCGCGGCGTGACGGGTGGGTTCCGGTCATGGTTCGACCGCTGCCGCGCAGCCGACAGGGTCGGCCGGCCGAGGCGCCGCACACCGGGCAGTGCACGGCCCGCTCGGGCGGGCCGGCCGGCTGCTCGCGGCGGGGGTAGTGCTGCGCCTTCACTTCGCGGAACGTTTCGTTCGCGGGCACGAGTTCAGCGGCCCGGCCACCGCCGAGCCGACTGCCGACGGCGGGCAGCAACTCGCGCAGGCCGACCGGCTCGTCTGTGCCGCCGGCGATCGCGCGGCGCTGCGCCCGCAGTGCGGCGACGTACGCGTCGCCCTTGTCGTCGTCCGGGTCGATGTGCGGGTGATCGGTCGGCTCGAATGTGCCCAGCGAACGGCCGAGGCGGTCGCGTACCTGGTCGCGCCACCGTGCGGCGATGTCCCGCGGCATGATCGGCCACGCCGACTCGGCGTAGTGCCGGCCGACCGCCTCACCCGCGAACGCGAGCGGCACGTCGCGCAGCACCGCGGCCCACATCGTGACCTGCGCCCGCTGCTCGGCCTCGTCCACCTTCACGACGCGGTCGTCGACGAGGGCGATCTGCGACAGCAGGTCGATCGTGTCGTCGAGGGTCATGCGCTGTGTCCTCCGTTGCGCAGCCGGTCGAGGCCGGCCCGCTGCTGCTGTGACCTGGTCATGGCGCCCGGCAGGGGCACGACGACGCCGCCGGCCGGCTCGGTGCGCTCGGTCTCCGCCCACTGCCGCCACCGGCCGCCCCACGCGGCCGCCTGCACGCGGTCGTCGGTCATGCGCCGCACGAACTTGCGGGTCACCGCGGCGAGCTGCTGCGGCGTGAGCTGCGGCAGACCGGCATCGGCGCGGGCGAGCTGCACCGCCTGCACGTCCTCGTCGGACGGCTGCCAGTCAGCAGGGATCGGCGCCTCGGGCGCGGCACGCCGCGGCGGGCGACCCGGGGGCGGGGCGTCCCGGCCGGCGTCCTCCCCGGGCCCCGGGTCGGCGTCGTCGAGGGGGAGCTGCCGGCCCGCCGCGCCACCCTCCCGGTACCGGCGCTTCTTATCCGCCTCGCGGGCACGGCGCGCCTCGACCTCGCGTCGGGTCGGGTTGTACGGGGCGAGATAGTCGTGCATGTAGTAGTCGCCCGGCGCCGGCTGCGCGCACCGCGGGTGCGGGCAGGTGTGCCCGTGCTCGTGCCACAGCCCGGCCGCGACCAGCTTCCGCACCTGCGCCGGGGTGCCGCTGCACATGCGGACGACGACGCCGGGCACGATGCCGTCTGTCAGATGCTGCGCCGCGTACGCGCCGCAGCGCAGCCACAGCCCGAGCGCCGCATTACCCGCGGCGGTGAACTTCGGGTGTGCCCATGCGTTGTCGTCAACGGCGAACCATGACATCGGGACTCCTACCTATCCGAGGGTGAGCTGACCCTCGGCGACCGGGGGCTGACGGGTGGTGCGGCGCCGGGGCGGGCCGGCCGGCGGAGCGGTGCACTGGTGGTCGATCACGTGCGGGCGGGGGCAGTCGGCCGGGTGGCTGCGGTCGACCCACGCGAGGTCGGGCCCGTCCTTCCTGGTCCGCACGCACCAGTCGAGGCGGTTCGGTTCCCGCAGCGCGGCGGCCGCTGCGGCGGTCAACGGGCCGGCGTCCGCGGTGACGTCGAGCGCGGCCCGGAGCCCGACGAGCTGCCGCAGGACCGGCCGGCCGCAGCGGCAGCGCACTTGGCGTGCGCCGCCACTGCTGCTCGGGCGCCTGGTCATCCGAACTGCTCGACTCGCGTCCCGCGCCGGCGGCGCTTCATCTCCTGATGCGCCTCGTACTCGGGCTCGGTCGGGTGATGGGCGAGGGCCTCGGCGACCGCGTCCTCGACGACCGTCCCGCCGGGCCCGATCTCGTCGAGGGTGTTGTCCATCTCGCGGCGTCGCCACATCGCGCGCATGACCTCCAGCACTTGCCGGGTCTGCTCGTCGTCGCGTGCTGCCTCGACGAGCGTCATGCGCAGCTTGACTTGCGCCGGCTTGTCCTCGTTCTTCGCGTGCCCGGTGTAGGTGACCGAGGTGAGTTCGGCGATCACGACGACGCACATGCCGGGGTGCTCGAACAGGCCCCGGCGCTGCTCCTCGGTCAACGACGCTTCGAGCATCGCGGCAGCCGAGTCGAGCTTGACCTCGACGGCCGCGTCTTTGTCCAGCTTGGGCATTACTTCCTCCGTCGTTTGCTGAGCGAGTGCTGTAGGGCCGCGTAATGGCGGGCGGCCGCCGTGCGGATCTCGGGGATCGGGCAGTCGTCGCGCTGGTGACGTCCGAACCGGACGACGAGCTGTTGAACCGCGTCGTAGCCGACGGCGTCCTCGGCGCGTCCGCACGGGCACATGTAGTCGGCAGCCGCGAGATCCAGCGCCTTGCTGTCGAACCGGACCCGCAGCCCGTATCCGGGATGCGGGCTGCCGACCGTCGGCCCGAGCCCGGTGGTCATGCCGCGCGCTGCCCCTCGCGGGACCGGGCGAGCAGCATGCGCAGCGCTGCGGCCGCCTGTTGGGGTACGACGCCGTTACCGAGCGCCTTGAGCTGCTGGGTGCGGGTGAGGCCCGGAACGGCGGTGACGTGGCCGGCGTCGAGCCCCATCATCCATTCGACGAACTCGGGGCTCAGTCGACCTCGATCGTCAGTTGCCCAGGGGGCGCGGCGGCCGGTCGCCGCTTCCCACCGTGCGATCGCGGGAGCGAAACGGCCCCACTGAGCGTCGGGTTCCCCCGCGGGTACGTCGGGCTGTTTCGGTCCCCGTCGGCGGCCGTCGGGGTCGGTAGAAGGGACACCGCGTCCACCAGCGTCGCCCCTGCGTTCCTGGTCTCGGTCTTCACGTCGTGGTTCGGGTTGAACCCGCGTGCGGAGTCTGCCGCTGCCGGCGTCGGCAGCAGGGACACCACCGTCCGGAGGTCCGGACCGCCCTCCCCGTGCGCGCCCACCCCGTTCGTGTCCGAGGTGCGGGGCGTCGGCAGCAGTGGCGAGGATGATGAGCCGGCGGCGCTGATGGCACGCGTCGACCTCGTCCGCGCGTACAACGTCCCATTCAACATCGAACCCGAGGTCGGCAAGGTCGCGCAGGACAGTGTCGAAGCCGAGTCGAAGGTGATTCGCGACGTTCTCAAAGACCGCGTAGCGGGGTCGTAGAACCCCAAGGGCACGGGCAATGTGGGGCCAGAGGTGCCGTTCATCATCGGTTCCTTTCAGCTCGCCGGCCAGGGAGAACGGCTGACAGGGGTAGCCGCCGCACACGATGTCGGGGCGGCCGTACGTTTCGACGATCTGCTGATAGTCGGCGACGGTCAGGTCGCCGATGTTCGGCACGTCCGAGTGCCGGTGGGCGAGGATCTTGCACGCGCCCGGGTCGACGTCCGACACCCAGGCGAGGGAGCCACCGAACACTTCCTGCACGGCCTGGTCGAGCCCGCCATACCCGGTACAGAACGAACCGGTCAGCGGCCCGTCGGCGGCGAGCGGTTGTTGCCCGGGGACGGGCGGTACGGGGCGGGCGGTCGCACGGATGATGTCGTCAAGCGTGGGGCGGAGCGGGGCGACGGCCGTTCCGGGGAGCGTGGCGCCGGGCGCGGCGCGGCGACTCATGCTGCGGCCCCCATCACGTACCGCTGCACGTATGCGTCCGGCCAATCCGCTTTGCTCAGCCGGTCGCGCTGCGCCTGCGGCATGTCGAACAGGGGCAGCCCGCACCAGTCGTGCCCGGCCGCGCGCAGCCACCACGCGTCGCACATGTCGCCGCCCTCGCCCTTTGCGTTCAGGTCGCCGGGGAACTCGACGCCAGCCGCGAGGTACGCGGCGTCGGCCATCTCCCGTTTGGTGGCGTTGCCCTTGTCGGCGGCGAACTGCTTGAGCGTCGCCGGCGGCACGTAGGCGTACGGCACTTCGGCGTCGAGCAGCGCGCCCACGACGACGCCGTGCAACTTGCCGATGATCTTCAACGCGGTCGCGTGCATCTTGGTCGGCAGATCCTCTATCACGGCGAGGTGCGGCCGGCACGCCGCGAGGTCGTCGGCGATGTCATCGCGGACGTGCAGCAGCCGGCGGTCTCCATCCTTCGCACGCGTCTTGATCCGGTACGTCGTGGCGTCGGGCAGGCACACGCCCGTCGAGGCGATCGACAGGTCGAGCCCCATCACACGGAACCCGGCGGGGGTGGTGCGGTGGTTGCCGAGGCTGATCCCGCCGGGGGCGAGCAGTCCGGGAATCGTCGTCATGCTGCACCCCCCGACACCGGGATGATCGGCCCGTACAGGGCACGCAGCACGTTGAGCGGCTGAGCCTCGCCGTCCTCGCACCGCAGGATCGGCTCGCCGCCGAGCCCGGCCGTGCCGTGCCACCGCCACGTGCTCCCGGTCTGGTCGAGCCACGTCAGCGTGAGATCCCACGAGTCGCCGCGCGGATCCCGCCACACGCCCCGCTCGCGGTCGAGGCGACCGGCGTACGGGTCCGCCGGCTCATCCTCGGCCGGCCGCCGGGGCTCGGGCTCCGGGGTGCACAGTCCGGGCCCGTGCTCGGCGATCAGCCGGTCGGCGATGCCGCGCAGAAACTCGGCGGCGAGGATCTTGCACACGCCGTCGGTGCGCACGGTGTGCGAGCCGTCGCGCTGCACCACTACGACGATCGCCGGGGCACCATCACGGCCGACGTCGAATCCGATGATGTGCTGCTCGGTCATACGGGCGCCCCCTCGGGCTCGGTGGTCGGCTCGACCCACGGGCGCAGCGGCCACGCGCCGTCGACGACGGCGCCCGGGTCGGTCTTGCGGAAGTGCTTTTGCAGCCCGGCCGCTTGCTCGGCCGCCCACTCGATCTGTGCGGCGTGCAACTCGGCGACCGACAGCCCACAGAAGTCGCCGTACCGCGGCCGGCGGATCTGCCGGATCCGCTCGGGCCACTCAGCACGCGGCATGTGCGCGAGCGCTCCGATCCGGTACGCGACCCGGGCCGCGATCACCGCGTCGTACGACGCGCCGTGCGCCTCGTCGTCGTCCCACGGCAGTTCGTAGACCTGCGCGAGTGTGATGAGCTGCTGCGGCCCCTGCGTCTTGGACGGCCGCTTGCGGAACGTGTCGGCGTGCTTGTCCAGCACGCGGGTGTCGATGACGTGCAGCGGGTGCAATCCGAGCCGCGCGGACAGCGTCGACAGCCCGTAGCGGCGCAGCTCGCGGTCGAGCAGCGTCAGGTCGTACGCGATGTTGTGCCCGACAACGACCGCCCCGGCGCGAACCTGCTTGGCCAGGACACCGGCGATGTGGTCGACGGCGTCCGGCGCGGGCTCGCCCTTCGTGCGCGCTTCCTCGGTGGTGATGCCGTGCACGGCGGTCGCGCCCTCGGGGATCTCGATGCCGGGGTTCAGGAACCAGTCGTGCGGTTCGACCGGCAGGCCACCGCCGAGCCCGTGCACGGCGGCGGTCACGATCCGGTCCGTCTCAACGTCGACGCCGGTCGTCTCCAGGTCGAACGCGGCGAACCTGCTGTGATGCCACATCAGGACGCCTCCCGGTGTTCCACCGGGGCGGCGAGCCCGAGCGCTTCGAGCAGCTCCTGCGCGTCGTCCTCGTCGCGGGCGTTGCGCTTCACGAGCCGGGCCGCCGCCGCGCACTGCTTCTCACTCAGGGCGGTGCCGGTGACCGTGACGCCTCGGTCGCGGAGGTCGCTGAGATTGGTCACGGCCGGCCCCCCGATCCGGGCTGCGCGGCCGCCGGCCACGACACGGACGCCGGGTCCGCGACGGGCGGCTCGTCGTCCTCGACGACCTCGGCCGGGTACGCGCCGTCGTCGTCCGGGCCCGGCTCGTCGTCGTCCTGGTCGCCGATCTCGCCCGTGCGCGGGTCGATGCCCTGCTCGATATCCCGGGCGATCTGCATGAGCGCCTGCGACAGCTCGTCGGACCCGTCCCGGGCGACGTGCCCGGCCCGGTTCGCCCGGTGCCACACCTCGCGGACCTCGGCCGCCGTGCGGCAGGCGCGGGCGTCGGCGAGGTAGTCGGGCACCGCGGCGGGCGCTGCCTCGATCGCCGGCCGATCCAGGCTGCTCGGGTCCAGCGCGGCCGCCGTGCTGATCGGGCCCGAGAGCGCGTGCCTCAACTTCGGCAGCGACGGCACCACCATGACGACCTGAAAGCGCTTCGTCTTGCCCTGACGGACCGCCGTGCGCTGCTCGATCCACATGCGGACCGGCATCATCCCCTTACCGCCGGTTGCTTGCAGCACTGTGTCGAGCCCGCCGGCGAGCGCGTCGGCCGCGTAATACGACTTCGTTTCCAGCCGCCACACGCCGAGGTCGGGCAGGTCGGGCAACATCACGTTGATACGGGACGTCGGGCGGCACACCTGGTCGGCCGGTCGCTCGTGCCAGTCCTCGCCGAACCGTGCGAGGCAGATGCACGGCTCCCGCCGGATCCGCTCGAACTCGCCGTCGCAGCGCCGCGAGCATCCGCCGCCCGACCACATCTCGTAAGACTGGTCGAGCGGGTCGCCGGCGGGCAGGATCGCCCGCAACTCGCGTGCCTCGGTGATCACACGCCACTGCGCGACGTCCTGTCCCTGTGGCGTCCACTGCTCGACCGTGCCGCCGTACAGATCGGCGGCCGCAGCGACGTAATCGCGCGAGTGGCTGCTGAGAATGAACGTCTGAGACTTGACCGGCACCCGCTTCTTTTTCGGGTCCTGATGGGGCCGGCTGCTGCCGGTGCGGATACGGCCGAGTTCGGCCGCCTGCCGCTTCATGGTCATGATGCGCGATCCCACGGGTCACGCTGCCTTTCGCTCGGAGGCGCCCGGCGCCCACGGCGGTACGACCGCCGGGTACGCGCTCGGCGCGCGGTGCAGGTATCGGGCGGTGCGCACGGCACCGAGGAACGCCCGGAACTGCTCACGGCCGGACGGCACTTCGATCAGCCGGTGACCACGCGGCCGCAGGTTCAGCAGCGCCGTACGGTGCACCCGAGGCGCCGGCTCGGTCGTGTCGTCCGGCAGCAGCCACTCGGGCGCGTGCCGCAGCGCGGCGAGCTGCAACGGCTGTTCGTCGTACACCGTGTCGTCCGGTTTCACCGTGCCGTCGGGCTTCACCCCGCTTGTCTTGTAGTCGACGAGCCACAGCTGCCGCCGCCGGAACCGGCCGGTCGGCAGCCACACCCACAGGTCACCGGTGCCGGCGTAGCCGTAGCGGCGGTGCATGACGGTCGTCTCGACCGCCTCGACGTCCTCGGTGAGGTCGAGGCGCCACAGCCGGAACCATCGGGCGAGCTGCTGCGCGAACGGCTCGACCTCGGGGTCGGCCGGGTACGGCACGCCGAGCACCATGGCTTGCGCCCGGTTGTGGACGCGGCTGCCCAGGTGCTGCGCCCGCTCGGTGGCCAGCCGGTGCACGGCCACAAGGTCTTTCCGCAGTGCGGCCGGCTCGGTCCGGGCCCGGCGCGCGATCGTGATCGGGTCGGCGATGACGGCGTCGGCGGTGATGCCGGCCGCCCACGGGGTAAGTGCGGGTTTCGCGATGCTGCTCAGCACGTTGGTGACACTGATCAGGTCCGGGCCCCCGGCGGGGTCGGTGTAGTACCGGCCCCGCTCGGTTGCCTTCGCCCATTTCGGGTCGGTCACTGCGCGCCGCCCGCCTGCGCCGGCTCGTGAGTGGCATCGGCCGCGGCGCGGCTGCTCTTCCCACTAACCTCGGTGTCGGCGTTCAGCAGCTCGACGAGGTACGCGGCGAGGACCGTTGAGTACGTCTCGACGACGGGGTCGGGACAACACCCGTAGACACCCTCGACGTCCCGCATCGGCCGCCCGATGTGGTCGAACTTCGCGTGCTCGTCGTTGTCGCCCGTCGCCGTGCACACCGGGGCGATCCCGGTCGGCGACTCGCTGTCGGTGATGACGACCCGCCACATCGGACGACGCTCGCCGGCCTCCGACTCGAACAGGTCTGCGGCCGCCTCGCGTGCCTTCAGGAGCGTCTCGTTTACCGGGCGTCCCGCGGCGTACGCGACTGCCGCGGCCTCGACTCGGTCGAGCAGCCGGTCGGCGCCGGGCACCCCGTATCCAGCCCGTCTCAGGGCGGCGTGTACCTCGTCGCGTGCGCTCATGACGGCTCACCCGCCTCGCGGTCGTCGTTGAGCAGCGCGACCAGGTACTCGGCGAGCAGCCGGTCGCCGACCTCGACGACCGGGCCGGGGCAGCACTCGTACACGCTCGCGTCGACCCGCTCGTGCCCCTCGTCGGGGCAGACAGGGGCGATGCACTGCGGCTCGGTCCGGCCGGTGTAGTCGTCGGCGGCGAGCCGCCACTCGGGCAGCCCGTCGAGGTCGTACTCGCGCAGCGCCTCTGCGGCCGCGCGGCGGGCGTTGTGCAGGGCGCTCACGCGGTCTCACCCGCCTCGACGACCCCGGGCACTACCTCGGCAGGCCAGAGCGGGTGTTCCGGGCGGTCCGGGCCCACGCCGCGCGTGCCGACCTCCAGCCCGCACCGCAGGCACGACCATCGGGACGGGTCGCCGCCGAGGTGCCGCGCCATGCACTGATGCGTGCAGGCGCCCGGCGTCATGTCGGGCACGATGTTCGAGCCAGCCAGCGGCGGGATACCCCGCTCGGCCCGGAACTCGGCGATCGCCCTGTCGCAGCACACCGGCTCGCCCTCGACGCTGCGTTCGTCCTGCCAACACGCGGGGTCGGCCGCCTCGTCGGCGGTCAGCACTTCCCACCGCAGTCGGCAGTGCGAGCACGTGTGCGTCTCGGTGCACGTCACGGTGACCTCGGCGACCTGCGGGCGCTGCCGCAGCTCGGCCGCGATGTCCTCGCAGCGGCGCCGGTAGTCGCCCTCGATGTCCCGGCTCATCATGCTGTCGGGCACGGACATCCCGGCCGCGAGCTTGCCGAGTCGGCGAGGCAGCACGGCGACCGTGATGGGTCCGCTCGGGGCGACGACCTCGGCGAGGTCGTCGAGCCCGGTCAGCCCGAGGTCGGCGGGACGGCGCGGCGTGAGGGTGACCAGCACCCGCCACTCGTCGCGGTACGTCTGCTTCATGCGGCGGCACCGCCCTCGGCGGCGCGCAGCCCGGCCACGGCCGGCGCGGCGAGCTGCTCGATCCGGGCAGCGAGGCGCAGCGCCTGCATGCCGTACACCGGCATCCGCGTCGACACCTCGGCGACCAGGTCGGCGACCAGCGACTCGAACGGCAGATCGCTCGACCGTTCGATCAGGTGCGGGTCACGCGGCCGCTGCTCGTGCAGCGCGTCGAGCCGGTCGGCGTACCGGTCGGTGAGCAGCGTCTCGACGACGCCGGACACCACGTGAGCGACGAACGCCTCGACGTCGAGGGTCACGCCGGCCGGGATCGGCTCGACGGTGATACGGAACGGCCCGTCAACGGGCGTGTTCGGGGGCGTCGTCATCGGGTGCCCCCCGGACGCATGCCGGTGAGGACGTCGTCGCCGTCAACGACGGTGGCGTGCACGCGGATCGAGACCGTCGAGCCGTCGCCTCGCGGCGGCGTCGTGGTGTGCAGCGTCCACAGCGCGACGCCGGCGGTGCCACCGCTCTGCTCGATACGGCCGCCGAGGTCGTACATCCACCGCGACAGGTCGTTCGCGCTCGTCACCGTGATGTGCACGGTGTCGGGGCGCGGCGTCAGGGTCGCAGCGGGAAGGGGCAGGTAGTCGAGCATCGACCGCACGGCGAGTTCGTTGACCGCCGTCAGGTCGGAGCCCGTGAGGGTGTGCGGGTGTTCGGTAGGCTGAACGCTCACGGCGTCGGCCTCACTTTCTCTCGCGGGATGGATGGGGCTCGGCGCCCCGGGGTCGTTCCGCTGCTTGGCCGTTGCGGGACGGCCCCCTTTGTCGTGTGGCTACGCCGCCGGCCGCTGCTCGCCGGCCTCGGCGGCGCGGCGGCGGATGATCTCGGCCTCGATCGCCTCGACCGAGCCGAGCGGGTGACCGGGGTAGTACGCAGCCTCGGCCGCTGCGCGGGGGGTGCGGGCGGCGCGCTCGGCGACCGCGTCGACCAGCGCCTGTGCGGCGGCGCGGATGGCGCGGGCCCGGATCAGCGACGGCGTGTCGGCGCTCATGCGGCCGGCTCCTTCACCCGCCGAGCCGTGGCCGTGTCGAACGCGAACACGTCGTCGAACGCGACGTCGTACGTCGTGCAGATGCGGGCGATCGCGGTCGGGCTGGCGGGTCCGCCGTTGCGGAGTCGGTGCAGGGTGCCCATGCCGAGCCGAGTCGCCGCCGCCTGCTGCTCGTAGGTGGCGTGCCCGCGGGCGCCGGCCACGGTCAGGAAGTCCGCGACCTTGAGGACGATGGTGTCCATCGACTGCCTTCCAGTAGTGGAAGTTCGATTGATGGAAGGAAGCTAGCACGTTCCTTCCATCACTGGAAGTTCCACTACTGGAAGTGGGGAAGATTTTTTTCCGGCCCCGGACGGCGTACATGCGTTCGAGTGCGGAAGCGACGTGCAGCGACGGCCGAAGGTTGTACACAGAACTACTTGACGTGTACTTCCACTAGTGGAAAGTTGGCTTCCCCGCCTTCCGGTGGCGGTAGCCTGCGCGCATGCGGAGACGAGATCATGATCAAGAGAGCACAGAGGGCCGGCCCGAGTGGCTTGCCTGGCTTACAGGCGTACTGACCGACCAGGGCTATGACCTCTCCGAACGCGGCGGCGGCCGGGCCAAGCTCGCCCGCGACACGGGACTGAGCGCGGGCATCGTGACGCGCCTACTGACTGGTCAGCCCGTGTCGTACGAGACGCTCCTGAGCCTCGCGCGAGGAACCGGTATCTCAGTGCAAGAGCTACTGATCCGGGCGGGCAAAGCCGCCCCCGGCGACTTCTTGTTTCCACCGCCGGAAATCGGTCAGACTGAGGTATCGTCCGGAAAGCGATTGACACCCGAAGAGGTGGCAGTCGCAGCAGGGGTGCCCGAAGAGGATCGGGCCTGGTTTGTGACCATGCTTAGGCGTTGGCGTAAAAACGGCACAAGCGGCGGCGACAGCTCGGCGGGGGGTGTTGCCGCGGAGGGGTAAACGCAATGCGGGAGCGCAGAGTAATCGTTCTGGCCAGAGCTTGCGCGATTGTGGGGATCGTGCTGGCCCTGCACGGAATCATCGCGGACCGGGCTGCCACGTTCAGGGTAGGCACCCTGGCCCTGATCAGCTCCGCCGCCCTACACCTGCACATGACCTCCCGACTCAACACGCACGCCGTCATGGCACATCAGGCGACCCTCGCCCGCATGAGCATGCGCGAGCGGCAGCAGTACGCAGAGATGGGCTACAAGGCTCGCTGTTTCGAAGCGCTAACGGAAGACGCCCCGGAGACGACGGGAGCCGCCGACATTGTGCGGCTACCCGTCGCCCGCCACGCCCCCCAGATGCGCCGAAATGGGAGCGCATAAAGTAGGGGGTTTAATGCCAGCTTCGCGGGGAACTCTAATCATTCCTGCGGCGCGGTCGGTCGTAAAAGCGCCGGACCTAATTCCCGTTATCGGGTACGCCCGCGTTTCCACGTGGCGCGAAGAAATGATCAGCGTCGACATTCAGCAGAGCGTCGTCGAGGAAGCGGCCGCCCGACGCGGCCGGTACGTGGCTCAGTGGATCGTCGACCCGGACGCGACCGGCCGCAACTTCAAGCGCCGCGTGATGCGCGCGATCGAGATCATCGAGGACCCCGGCCGGCCCGAGCGCGAGCTATGGAGCTGGAAGTTCAGCCGCTTCGGCCGCAACCGGCACGGCGTCGCGATCAACCTCGCGCGGATCGAGGACGCCGGCGGCGAACTCATCAGCGCCACCGAGGAAGTCGACGCACGCACAGCCGTCGGCGGGTTCACCAGAGACATGCTGTTCGCTGTCTCGACCTTCGAGAGCAACAGGGCCGGCGAGCAGTGGAAGGAGACACACGAGCTGCGCCGCCGGCTCGGGCTGCCGTCGTCCGGCGGCCGCCGCTTCGGCTACACCTGGCACCCGCGGCGCCTACCCGACGGACACGGCGGGTGGATCCTCCAGGAAGAGCGGTACGAGGTACTGCCCGACGAGGCCGAGCTGTTGTACGACGCGTACCACGACTACGTGCGGGGGACAGTCGGGTTCCGACCGATCGCGGCCCGACTGAACGACCTAGGTGTACGCAACGCCCGGGGATCACGCTGGTCGGACCAGACCGTACGCCTGTACCTCGACAGTGGTTTCGCGGCCGGGCTGCTGCACATCCACAACCCCGAGGCGGTGTGCGGCGACCCGACCACCTGCCGGAAGCCGGCCCACTACGTGCACATCGCCGCCGAGCATCAGGCGATCATCGACGGCGATGTCTGGGACAAGTACCGGGAGATGCGCGAGACTCGGCGATCCCTACCGCGGCGGTCCCTCTCCCCGGTCTACCCCCTGTCGGGGCTCATCTGGTGTGGGCTGTGCGGCAGCAAGGCGCACGTCTCGGGCAGCGCGCAGCGACCCGCCAAGGGGTATCGCTGCCTCGCACGGGCCCGCGCCGCGATCAAGCACGAGTCGGTGTGGCACACGCGCAGCGTCCTCGAAGATCGCGTGCACGAGTGGCTGCTCGACACGCGCGCCGAGATCGACGCGATCGTCGCCGGGCAGGTCGTCGAGCCGGCGCCGCAGCGCGAGCCCGACCGGGAGGCGACCAGGAAGCGCCTACAGAAGGAAGTCGAGCGGGCGACCAGTGCGATCGAGCGTGGGTTCGAGGCGTACACCGAGGGCGATGTCGACCGCGACACGTACCTGCGGACGCGGGCCAAGCACCAGCGGCGGCGAGACGAGGCGCAGCAGCAGCTCGACGACCTCGGTCAAGAGGATGAGCGACCCACGTCCCCGGTGCCGTTCCGCGAGACGATCGCGGGTCTCATCGGGGAGTGGGACACGATCAGCGTCACGTCTAAGCGGGTGCTGCTCGGGACGCTGATCGCCCGGATCGAGCTGCGTCCGGCCGGCGTCGCGGACATCGTGCCGGTGTGGTCGCCTGCCGCTGCTGACACGCCTCGCTGGTCGGTGCGAACCACCGAGTGATCCTCATGGTGGGTTATTGGGTACTAGGCGTGCAGTTTCCAGCGCACGCCGAGGTCCATGGTGGGGTTTCGCTTTCTCAAGTACGTCCAGAGGGTTCGCACCATTGTCGGGGGACCGGACGGTTGCCCGCGCACACGGGCCTGTGCGTAGGGCGTCGGGGGCGCCGGCCTGCTGACCAGGGGGTTCCCCGCCGAGGACGCTGAGCGGTCGCTTAGTATGAAAGAAGTCCCGGAGTGTCCGGGACCGTCCCCGTCAGCGTCGCTCAGGAGCCCCACCCGTGACCGCACCGGCCCCGACCGCCCCCGCCGTCTCCCACGGCCGGCTGGTCCCCGTCACCGTCCACTTCGACGACCTCGACGCGCTCGGGCTGCTGCACAACGCCCGCTACCCGCTGATGGTCGAGCGGGCCTGGACCGAGCTGTGGAACGAGCACGGCATCCGTTTCGACGGTGACTGGACGGCGGCCGGGGACGCCTGCAACGCGGTCAAGGAACTGCGGATCACCTACGAGGCCCCGGTGACCCGCCCCGGCCCGTACGCCGTCCACCTGTGGCTGGAACGGCTCGGCACCACCGGCCTCACCTACGGCTTCCGGTTCTGCTCGGCGGACGGCACCGGGACCTACGCCCACGGCACCCGGGTGCTCGTCCGGCTGGACGCCACGACCATGCGCCCCGCGCCCTGGAGCGAGACCTTCAGGGCCGCGGCTCGGGCACTGCTGCGGCCTGCGGACTGACCCCCGTGCGACCCCCGCGCTCGGCCGTGCGCAGCACACCCGCGAACACCGCGAGCCCGGACGCCAGCACCGTCACCACGCAGAACGACACCATCAGGCTGGTCGCCTGGGCCACCCCGCCGATCAGACCCGGCGCGATCAGCCCCGACGTGTAGGTGATGGTCGCCACGCCCGCGATGGCCTGGCTCGGGTTCGGCCCGGCGTGCCCGGCCGCCGCGAAGCACAGCGGTACGACCACCGCGATGCCGAGCCCCATCAGCGCGAACCCGCCCATCGCCACCGCGGGATGCCCGGCGAGGACGACGAGCACACCGCCCAGCACCGCCAGCATCCCGCCGGCGCGGACCGTGCGCACCGCACCGAACCGGTTCACCACCGCGTCCCCGGCCACCCGGGCCACGGCCATGGTCAGCATGAACGCGGTCGTCGAGGCGGCCGCCAGACCGGCCGAGCTGTCCAGCCGGTCCCGCAGGAACACCGCCGACCAGTCCAGGCTCGCGCCCTCCGCGAACACCGCGCAGAAGCCGACCGCGCCGATCAGGAGGGCCGAGCGGGGCGGCAGGGCGAACCGTGGCGGCGGCTCCTCGTCCTCCTCGGCCTGCAGGTCCAGCACCCTGGAGCAGGCCGCCAGGCCGAGCACCGTCAGCAGGGCCGACGCCAGGACGAAGTGCAGGCGCGCGTCCGCGCCGAGATGCGCGGCGAGGGTGCCGGCCGCCGAGCCGACCAGGGCGCCCGCGCTCCACATACCGTGCAGCCCCGACATGATCGACTTCCCGAGCAGTCGCTCGACCTCGACGCCTAGCGCGTTCATGGCCACGTCGGCCATGCCCGCGGTGGCGCCGTAGGTGAACATCGCCAGACACAGGGTGACCAGGTTCGGCGCGAAGGACGGCAGCACGAGGGACAGCGTCCACAGCGTCAGCAGCCCGCGCAGGGCCGTACGGCTGCCGAAGCGGTGGCTGATCCGGCCCGCCAGCGGCATGGCGCAGGACGCGCCGAACGCCGTGAAGGCCAGCGCGAAGCCCAGCTGACCGGCGCCGACCGAGGTGTGGTCCTGGACCCACGGCACGCGCGTCGCGAAGGAACCGGTCACGGCGCCGTGCACGGCGAAGACGGCCGCCACGGCGTACCGGGCGCGCCCGACCTCGTCACGCGCGTGGCCCACGTCGCTCATCGCTCCACCCCTCCCCGGGAGTTCCCCGCCCCGCTCGGCTGTACGCGCCGTAAACTATCAGGGACCCTGCCTGATAGATAGCGGACCTCCGCGTCCGGCATCGGGCGGCCGGTCCACGCCCATCTGGGAGGATGCCCGTCATGCCCGCCACACCGAGCACCGCCCGGGCCATCAACGACCGGCTGGCCCTGGGGCTGTTGCAGCAGGAAGGCCCGCTCACCGCGGGACGGCTGAAGCAGCTGACCGGACTGTCCCGGCCGACGGTCGCCGACCTCGTCGACCGGCTCACCGCAGCCGGGCTGATCACGGTGGTCGGCGAGTCCGGAGAGCAGCGCCGGGGCCCCAACGCCCGGCTCTACGGCATCGTCGCCGGCCGCGCCCACCTCGCCGCCCTCGACGTCCGTACCGGAGGCGTCGTCGTCCTGGTTTCCGACCTCCTCGGGCAGGTGCTCGCCGAGGAGTCCGTGCCGATCGGCGGGGACGCCGGTACCGGGACCGCCGTGGAGCAGGCCGTGGCCGCGGTGGAGCGGACCGCCAAGGAGGCGGGAGCGGACCGTCTGCACACCGTCGGCATCGGCGCCCCCGGCCTGATCGACCCGGTCACCGGCGAACTCCGCGACTCCGCCGGCCTGCCCGCCTGGCACCGCAGCCTCGCCACCGCCCTCCAGGAACGGCTGCCCGGCGCCCGTGTCACCGTCGAGAACGAGACCAACCTGGCCGCCGTGGCCGAACAGCGCGAGGGTGCCGCCCGCGACCGCGACACCTTCGTCCTGCTCTGGCTCGGCCACGGCGTCGGCGCCGCGGTCGTCCTGGACGGCACCCTGCGCCGCGGCGCCTCCGGCGGCACCGGCGAGATCGGCTTCCTGCCGGTCCCGGGCACGGACTCCCTGCCGTCCGCCCGGGACTGCGACGGCGGCTTCCACGCCCTGACGGGGGCGGCGGCCCTCACGTCACTCGCGATCCGGTGCGGACTGCCGGCACCGCCGGCGACGGACGGAGCGGGGGCCGCGGCGGTCGTACGGGGGGCGGTGGCCGAGGTGACGGGCGAGGCGGGGACGGCGGACACGGGGAGGACCGCGGCGGTGGGGGCGCCGGAGGGGCCGTGCGGGCCGACGGCTTCCCCCCGTGCGGGGGCGCCGGGGCCGGCTGGGGCGGTGGCTTCTCCGGGGGCGGGCGCGGGCTCTGCGGGGGCTGGGCCGGCGGGCGCGGCAGCGGCCGGTACTCCGGCCGGGGGCGCGGGTGCGGTGGCCGGTGACGGGACGGCCGCTCAGCGGCTCGCTGATACCGGGAGTCCCTCGCTTCGCTTCCTGCGTCTCCTGGCCGACCGGGTCGCCGTCGGCGTCGCCTCTGTCGTGGCCGTGCTGGACCCCGGGTGTGTGGTGCTCGGCGGGGAGGTCGGCCAAGCCGGGGGAGCGGTGCTCGCCGGGCTGGTGGAGGAGCGGCTGCGAGCCCTGTCCCCACTGCGCACCGAGGTACGGGCGAGCAGCCTGGGCGGCGCGGCCGTGCTGCGCGGTGCGCTGCTCACCGCCCGGGACCGAGCGCAGGACGAACTGTTCGCACCGCCCGAACGCCCGGCCCCGTGACGGCGCACCTGGACGCCTTCGCGCGGCTCTCCGGACGGTCACGGAACCCGGCGCCCCGTGCTGGCACGTCGGCATCTGCGAGGTCTACCGGAGCACCGCCCGGCCGCCCGGGGCACGGGCGGGCCCCGGCGGCAGCCGCCTCCGGCCGTCCGCTGGCGGCACCACCGGGGCCGCGGACCCGACGGCGGACACGTCGCTCGGGCCCGACCCGGCGCCGGAGGCGCCGGCCCGGGTCGACCCCGCGGTACGGATCCGGTGACGCGTCCTGGCACGAGCCCACCCGAGGAACGTTCACGCACCGCCGGCCGCCACCAGCCAGACCTACCGGCTCTTGCCTGACCTGCCGGTCCGTCCGCTCCGTCCCCCGCTCGACAGCTTGACGACCGGTGACGCCCTGCGGGCGACTGCGCCGACCGGACTGCCCCGGCCGGGCGACCCGCCCGAGCGGGGCAACGCCGTCGGCCGTCCCCGCGGCGCACACCGGCGGACGGCACCCGGGAGACCCGGCGACACCGAGCGCCGCCCGCGGAACCCGGCCCTCTCCCGCGCCGCCCGCGCGGTCGTCCCGCCGCCCCTCAGCGCGCGGCCTGCCCGAACCGCCGGGCCAGGTACTCCTCGAAGGTGACCTTGCCGTCCGCCCGGTCCGGGGCCAGGTGGCCGCCCGCGCGGAAAGCGCCGTACGACTTCCCGAACAGCGGTACGCGCGTCACGGCCCGGCGCCGGCCGGTGGCCCGCAGGTAGGCACGGGCGAGGGACTCGAGCGTACGGACCTCGGGGCCGCCGAGGTCCGGTACCCGTCCGGCCGGCGCGCCGAGCGCCAGCGCGGCCAGTCGGCCGGCCACCTCGGCGACTTCGACCGGCTGGTCCGACACGCCCGCCGGGACCACCAGCACCGGCGGCTTCGCGAGGCCCTGGAAGAGCGTGACCAGCAGGTCGTGGAACTGTGTCGCGCGCAGCACGGTCCAGCCGAGCCCCGACTCCTCGATCTGCCGCTCCACCGCGAGCTTGCTCCGGTAGTAGCCGAACGGCACCCGGTCGACGCCGACGATGGAGATGAACGCGAGATGGCCGACCCCGGCCCGCCGGGCCGCCGTGATCAGGTTCCGGGCGGCCTGCTCGTCGCCGCCCCGGGGCGAACTGGCGCAGTGCACGACCGTCCGCACGCCTTCCAGGGCCGCGTCCAGCCCGGCACCGCCTTCGCGCAGGTCGACGGCGTGCGGCTGGGTGTGCCGGCTGAGCACCCGTACCTCGTGCCCGTCCGCCCGCAGCCGCTCCGTGACCAGCCGGCCGAGCGTTCCGGTTCCACCGGTCACCAGGATCGTGGTCATGCTGTTTCCGTCCCTCCGGACACCGGGGCGCTCCCGGCCGGAGCGCCCTTCGTCAGGTGGACGGAACAGCCCCCCGGAAACGTGACATGGGTTTCTGGGGGGCCCGGCGGCGGGCAAGGGCCGTCGTCACCGCCGCCGGGCCCGCCCGCACCATAAGAGGACTAGACCAGCTGGGTCAATGGTCCGGACCAACCCGAACGCCCTAGGGGAAGCGGCCGGTTGGTGGAGTGCCTACGTGGCGCGAAATCCGCTGTACACACTGTGAGCGAGCCCACACCGTGCACCTGTCAGGGTGACTGCCGGGCGTGGCACACTGGCCCTGTACCAGAAGCAGCGCACTCCGGGGTCGGTGAAAGTCCGAACCGGCGGTTACAGTCCGCGACCCGGTCGCTTCCAGCGGCCGGTTGACCAGGTGGAATTCCTGGACCGACGGTTAAAGTCCGGATGGGAGGCAGTGCGCGGCGGGCGGGCACGCTTTCCGTGTGCGCGCCGCCGTACCGGGCATGTCCGTCCGCGGACGCGTCCCCGTCGGCGACGCCCCCGGTGTGCTCACCCGTAGATTCTGTCGCTCATCGACAGGCCCCGGAGTCCGTGCCCGAAGAGGCAGGAGGACCCGGGAAGTGTTCACCGGAATCGTCGAAGAGCTGGGTGAGGTCACCGCCGTCGAGAATCTCGGCGACGCGTCCCGCTTCCGGCTCCGCGGCCCCGTCGTTACCGAGGGCGCGCAGCACGGCGACTCCATCGCCGTGAACGGAGTCTGTCTCACGGTCGTCGAGCACGAGGGCGACGAGTTCACCGCCGACGTCATGGCGGAGACCCTGAACCGCTCCAGCCTGGGCGCGCTCACCGCGGGCTCCCGCGTCAACCTCGAACGGCCCACCGCCGTCGGCGCCCGCCTCGGCGGGCACATCGTGCAGGGCCACGTGGACGGCACCGGCGAGATCCTGGCCCGGCAGCCCTCCGACAACTGGGAGATCGTGAAGATCTCCCTCCCCGCGGACCTCTCCCGGTACGTCGTGGAGAAGGGCTCCATCACCGTCGACGGCATCAGCCTCACGGTCGTGGACGCCGGCCCCGACCACTTCACCGTGAGCCTCATCCCGACCACCCTCGCCCTGACCACGCTCGGCGTGAAGCAGCCGGGCGACCCGGTCAACCTCGAAGTGGACGTCATCGCCAAGTACGTGGAGCGGCTGCTCGCGGCCGGACAGGGGGCCGGCAAGTGAACTGGATGAACTCCGAGGCGTTCACCCTCTTCGGCCAGCACATCATCTGGTCGGACATGGCCGGCAACATCCTCGGCCTGATCACCCTCGCCCTCGGCTGGCGCCGCTCTCTGTGGACCTGGCCCGTGCAGTTCCTGTCCGGACTCGTCCTCTTCGCCGCCTTCTACGGCCACCTGACCGGCAGCGCCGGCAAGCAGGTCGTCGTCATGGCCGTCGCGCTGTACGGCTGGTGGCAGTGGCAGCGCAGCAAGGACCGGTCCGGGGACGGTCACATCGCACCCCGCTTCGCCACCTGGCGCGAGCGCGCGGCGATGCTCGCCACTGCCGCCGCCGGCACGGTCGCGGTCGCCCTGCTCTTCAAGGCCTACCCCGACCTGTCCTGGGACCCGTGGCCCGACGCCTACATCTTCGTCGGCACCGTCGTCGCCATGTACGCCCAGGCCAAGGGCATGGTCGAGTTCTGGTTCGCCTGGCTGCTCGTCGACCTCGTCGGCGTGCCCCTCAACTTCGCCAACGGCTACGCCTTCTCCGGCTTCGTCTACGTCATCTACGGCGCACTCGTCCTGTGGGGCATGCGCGACTGGTGGCTGCGCTCCCGCAAGGGCCCGCAGCCCGTCCTGGAAGGAGCGCCGGCATGATCTCCGCACCACCGCTGTACGGCACCGAGCCGATCGAGGACTTCACGCTCGACCCGGTCGAGCAGGCCATCGCCGACATCGCCGCCGGCCGCCCGGTGGTCGTCGTGGACGACGAGGACCGCGAGAACGAGGGCGACCTCGTCATCGCCGCCGAGAAGGCCACCCCCGAGATCGTCGCGTTCATGATGAGCGAGTGCCGGGGCCTGATCTGCGCGCCCATGGAAGGCGAGGAACTGGACCGGCTGCGGCTGCCGCAGATGGTCGAGGACAACACCGAGTCGATGAAGACCGCGTTCACGGTCTCCGTGGACGCCTCCGCCGCGCACGGTGTGAGCACCGGCATCTCGGCCGCCGACCGCGCCACCACGCTCCAGCTCCTCGCCGGCGGAACCGCGCAGCCCTCCGACTTCGTCCGCCCCGGCCACGTCTTCCCGCTACGCGCCAGGCCCGGCGGCGTCCTGGTCCGCGACGGCCACACCGAGGCCGCCGTCGACCTCGCCCGGCTCGCCGGGCTGCGCCCGGCCGGCGCCATCGTCGAGATCGCCGGCGAGGACGGCCGCATGCTCCGGCTGCCCGAGCTGATCCCGTTCGCCCGCAAGCACGGCCTGACGATCATCTCCATCGCGGACCTGATCGCCTACCGGCGCGGCAGCGAGCCCAGCGTCCGCCGCGAGGCCGAGACCGTCCTGCCCACCCGGCACGGCACCTTCACCGCCTACGGCTACCGGTCCACCGTGGACGGCGTCGAGCACGTCGCCCTGGTGCACGGCGATCCGGGCGACGGCGAGGACGTCCTGGTCCGCGTCCACTCCGAATGCCTCACCGGCGACGTCTTCGGCTCCCTGCGCTGCGACTGCGGCCCCCAGCTGGACACCGCCCTGCAACGCATCCAGGACGAGGGCCGGGGCATCGTCGTCTACCTGCGCGGACACGAGGGGCGCGGCATCGGCCTGCTGTCCAAGCTGCGTGCCTACGCGCTCCAGGAACAGGGCCACGACACCCTCGACGCCAACCTGGAACTCGGCCTGCCCGCCGACGCCCGCGACTACGGTGCCGGCGCGCGGATCCTCGCCGACCTCGGCGTACGCAGCGTCCGGCTGATGACCAACAACCCCGACAAGACCGAGGCACTGCTGCGCCACGGCCTGAGGGTCACCGGCCGCGAGCCGATGCCCGTCCAGGCCGGCGAGCACAACCTCCGCTACCTGCGCACCAAGCGGGACCGGATGGGGCACGACCTGCCCTGGCTGGACACGCCCGCCGTGGCCGCCTCCGCGGCCACCTGTGGCAACCAGTAAGCAAGAAAGCACTGAGGAGAGACGTGAGCGGCAAGGGCGCACCGGAACTGTCCGTACGCAACGTGAGCGACCTGCGGGTCGCCGTCATCGCGGCGCAGTGGCACGAGAAGGTGATGGACGGTCTGGTGAACGGCGCGCTGCGCGCCCTGCACGACCTGGGCATCGACGAGCCGACCCTGATCCGGGTCCCCGGCAGCTTCGAACTGCCGGTGGCCGCCAAGGTCCTCGCGGGCCGCGGCTACGACGCCGTGGTCGCCCTGGGCGTCGTCATCCGAGGCGGTACCCCCCACTTCGACTACGTGTGCCAGGGCGTCACCCTGGGCCTCACCCAGGTCTCCGTCGAGACCGGCGTCCCCGTCGGCTTCGGCGTGCTCACCTGCGACACCGAGGAACAGGCCCTGGACCGGGCCGGTATCGAGGGCTCGAACGAGGACAAGGGGCACGAGGCGGTGACGGCCGCGGTGGCGACGGCGGCCACACTCCGCTCGGTATCCGAACCCTGGCACTGAGGCACCGCCCGGACCACGTAGGGTGGGGCCACCATGTCCAAGAAGACGTTCGAGCAGCTCTTCACCGAGTTGCAGCACAAGGCCGCCCACGGCGATCCCGCCACCTCCCGCACCGCCGAGCTGGTCGGCAAGGGCGTCCATGCCATCGGCAAGAAGGTCGTCGAGGAGGCAGCCGAGGTCTGGATGGCCGCCGAGTACGAGGGTACGGAGGCGGCCGCCGAGGAGATCTCGCAGCTGCTGTACCACGTCCAGGTGATGATGGTCGCCCGGGGGATCTCCCTGGACGACGTCTACGCCCACCTCTGAGCCGTACCGCACCGCACCCGTAGAGAACGAGCAAAGGAAGCCGACCTCATGCTGCGCATCGCCGTCCCCAACAAGGGTTCCCTGTCCGGCCCTGCGGCGGAGATGCTGCATGAGGCCGGCTACCAGCAGCGCCGCGAGTCCAAGGAACTGCGCATCGTCGACCCGGTGAACGAGGTCGAGTTCTTCTACCTCCGCCCCCGCGACATCGCGATCTACGTCTCCTCCGGCCGCCTCGACATCGGCATCACCGGCCGCGACCTGCTGGTCGACTCCGGCGCCGACGCCGAGGAGATCCTCCCCCTCGGCTTCGCCCGCTCCACCTTCCGGTTCGCCGCCAAGCCCGGCACCGCGGCCGGTATCGAGGACCTCAAGGGCCGCACGGTGGCCACCTCCTACGAGGGCATCGTCGCCCGGCACCTCACCGACAGCGGCATCGACGCCTCCGTCGTCCACCTGGACGGCGCCGTCGAGACCGCCGTCGAGCTGGGCGTCGCCGAGGTCATCGCCGACGTCGTCGAGACCGGCACCAGCCTGCGCAACGCGGGCCTGGAGGTCTTCGGCGAGCCGATCATGAAGTCGGAGGCGATCGTCGTGCGCCGTACCGGCGCCGACAGCGAGGAACCGAAGGTTCAGCAGTTCTTGCGCCGCCTCCAGGGCGTCCTGGTCGCCCGGACCTACGTGATGATGGACTACGACTGCCGGGTCGAGCAGCTGGAGAAGGCCGTGGCGCTCACCCCCGGCCTGGAGTCTCCGACCGTCTCCCCGCTGCACAACGAGGGCTGGGTCGCGGTGCGCGCCATGGTCCCCGCCAAGGAGGCGCAGCGGATCATGGACGACCTCTACGGCATCGGCGCCCGCGCTATCCTGACCACGGCCATTCACGCCTGCCGCCTGTAGGGGTAAACGCACCGAGATGTCCGACCTCCCCGCCCTTCCCGTCACCTTCCGGCCGGGCCACACCCGGGCCATCCTGCTCAGCGCCGGTGTCCTGATCTTCCTTGTGCTCTCCGCGATCGCCATGCTCCTGGAGCACATCGGCCCCGGTTCGCGGCTCAGTTTCGTCGTCACCGGGGCGCTGATCTTCTGGGCCCTGGCCCAGCTCGCCCGGATCCGGGTCGTCGCCGACGAGTCCGGCGTCACCGTCGTCAACATCGCGAGCAAGCGGCGCCTGGCGTGGGCGGAGATCCTCCGGGTGAACCTCCGCCCGGGTGACGCCTGGGTGTTCCTCGACCTCAGCGACGGCACCAGCCTGCCCGCGCTCGGCATCCAGCCCGGTATCGCCCGGCAGCGGGCCATCGCCGACGCGCGCACCCTCCGTGCCCTGGTCGAGGCCCACGCCACGGCCCGGGCGGCGGAGGGTCAGGGCTGACTCGGGGCGGGATCAGGGTCCGCTCCGGGGCGCCCGCCCTGCCGCACCCGCCCATATCTTGATTAATCTGGTGACGGAGGCCTTTCCGCCGCGCCTCCGCCCCTGCGCGCCGCCCGGCACCCAGGGGTTCCTGCTACCCGAGGAGTGACTCCCTCCAGCGATGGACGGATCGTCCTGTAGTACCTGCGCCGCCCCGACCCGACACAGCGGGAAGGCGGTGGCAGCGTGACCATCCCCCTGCTGCTCCTCGGAGCGGCGTTCCTGCTGATTCTGGCCAACGGCTTCTTCGTGGCGGCCGAGTTCGGTCTGGTGACCGTCGAGCGCCCCGAAGCCGAGAAGGCCGCCGCCGACGGCGACAGACGCGCCCGTACGGTCGTGGAGTCGCTGAAGGAACTGTCCTTCCAGCTCTCCGGCACCCAGCTCGGCATCACCATCACCTCTCTGGTGGTCGGCATGCTCGCCGAACCGGCCCTGGCCGAGCTGCTGCGCGGCCCGTTCGCCGCGATCGGCGTCCCCGGGGGCGCCGTCTCCGGTGTCGCCGTGGTCGTCGGCATGCTGCTGGCCTCGGCGATCCAGATGGTGATCGGCGAACTCGTGCCCAAGAACTGGGCCGTGTCCCGGCCGTTGCAGGTCGCCCGCTTCGTCGCCGGCCCCCAGCACCGCTTCGCCCTCCTGTTCCGCCCGGTGATCTCCGCGCTGAACACGGTCGCCAACCGGCTGGTCCGCGCCCTCGGCGTCGAACCCGCCGACGAACTGGCCTCGGCCCGTACCCCCGGGGAGCTCGTCTCGCTGGCCCGGCACTCCGCGCGGGCCGGCGCCCTGGAGCAGGACACGGCCGACCTGTTCGTGCGCACCCTGTCCCTGGGCGAGCTGACCGCGCAGCACGTCATGACCCCCCGCGTGCGGGTCAGCGCCCTCCAGGACTCGGCCACCGCCGAGGACGTCGTCAACCTCACCCGCGCCACCGGCCTGTCCCGCTTCCCCGTCTACCGGGAGAGGATCGACGAGGTCGTCGGCATGGCCCACCTCAAGGACGCCCTCGCGGTCCCGGCGTCCGACCGTCTGCGCACCCCGGTCGGCCGCATCGCCCGCAAGGCGCTCCTCGTCCCCGAGACCCTGCCAGTCCAGCCCCTCCTCGCCCGGCTGCGCAGCGAGCAGCCCATCGCCGTCGTGGTCGACGAGTACGGCGGTACGGCCGGTGTGGTCACGCTGGAGGACATCGTCGAGGAACTGGTCGGCGAGGTCCGTGACGAGCACGACGGCCAGGACGTGCCCGAGCTGGCTCCCGCCCCGCCCGAGGACGGCAGGGCGGCCTGGGACGTCGACGGCAGCTGCCGGGTCGACATGCTCCAGCGCATAGGCCTGGAGGTGCCCGAGGGGCCGTACGAGACCGTCGCCGGCCTGGTCGCCGACCTGCTCGGCCGCATCCCGGCCCCCGGTGACCGGGCCGAACTGCCCGGCTGGCGGCTCGCCGTCCGCCAGGTCGGTCACTACCGCGCCGAACGGGTCCGGGTGGTCAGGACGGCCCCGGCGGTCAACGTGATGGAGGCCGCCCGATGAGCGTCCTGCAACTGCTCTTCGCCGCGCTGCTCGTGCTCGCCAACGGTTTCTTCGTCGGCGCCGAGTTCGCGCTGGTCTCCGTCCGCCGCAGCCAGATCGAGCCGCTCGGCACGGCCCGCGCCCGCCAGGTGCTGTACGGCCTGGAGCGCCTGCCCCAGATGATGGCCGCCGCCCAGTTCGGCATCACCGTCTGCTCGCTGACGCTCGGCGCGGTCGCCGAGCCCACGGTGGCGCACCTGCTGGAACCGGCGTTCGAGGGGATCCACCTCCCTGACGGCATGATCCACCCCCTCGGTTACGTCATAGCCCTGGCCGCCGTGGTCTTCTTCCACCTGGTCATCGGCGAGATGGTGCCGAAGAACCTCGCGATGGCCGCGCCCGAGAAGGCGGCCCTCTGGCTCAGCCCGGGCCTGGTCTACTTCGCCCGTCTCTGCAAGCCGATCACCGTGGCCCTCGGCGCCTGCGCCCGGGGCATCCTGCGGCTGTTCCGGGTCGAGCCCAGGGACGAGGTGGCGGCGGTCGTCACCACCGAGCAGCTCAACCGCCTGCTGGAGGACTCCGGCCAGGCGGGCCTCCTCGACCCCGAGGAGCAGGAGCGCCTGGAGGACGCCCTGGAGCTGGGCTCCCGCCCGGTGACGGACGTCCTGCTGCGCCGCGAGTCCCTGGTCACGGTGACCCCGGCGGTCACCCCGGGCCAGATCGTGGAGCTGACCGCCCGCACGGGCTACTCCCGCTTCCCGGTCGCGGCGGCCGAGAAGGGACCCTTCATGGGTTATGTGCACGTCAAGGACGTGCTCGACCTGGAGGACTCGGACCGGGCGGTCCCGCAGCACGTGTGGCGCCCGATGGCCACCCTCCGCGCCGAACTGCCGCTCGACGACGCCCTCACGGTGATGCGCCGGGCGGCCACCCACCTGGCCCAGGTGGCGGACGCCTCCGGCAAGGTGCTGGGCCTCGTCGCCCTGGAGGACGTGCTGGAACTGCTGGTGGGGGAGGTCAACGACCCGGCGCACCGGGAGCCGGCCGGCATCCGGCTGACCGAACCCAGGGTGAGCGGAGCGCCGGGGGGAGTGCTGACGACGTAGGCCGTCGTCGCGCCGGGGCGGGGGGCTGGTCACGCAGCCCCCCGCGCCCCCGGTGAGGCCTACGGGGCCGACGGGTCCTGCGGCCCCCGCCCCGACAGCACCTCTCCGTACGCCTGCATCAGATCGGGCAGCCGCAGCGTCGCCAGGTCCTGGCGGGACAGGCCACCCGGGCAGACGGACAGCCGCAGATCCCGGTAGGCGCAGCTCTTCTCGTACAGGGTCCGCAGGAAGCGGCCGTTCCCCAGCTCGTCGATCCACCCCTGGCCGACCACGTGCCCGGCGATCGACCGCAGTTCCTCCAGCGCCTCCTCGTCCCACAGGTCCCCGTTCTCCGCCGCCAGCACCTTGCCGATCTCGGTGAGTTCCTGCGGCCGGTAGGAGGGGAAGTCGACCCGGGTGGTGAAGCGGGAGGAGAGCCCGGGGTTGGCGGCGAGCAGACGGTCCATGCCCTCCGGATAGCCGGCCAGGATCACCACCAGGTGGTCCCGGTTGTCCTCGGCCCGCTTCAGCAGTACCTGGAGGGCCTCGTCGCCGTACGCGTCCCCCTTGCCGTAGCCCGAGTTGGACAGCGAGTACGCCTCGTCCACGAACAGCACCCCGCCGATCGCGGAGTCGATCAGCTCGTTGGCCTTCACGGCCGTCTGCCCGAGGTACTCGCCGACCAGGTCGGCCCGCTGCGCCTCCACCAGGTGGTCGCCACCGAGCAGGCCCAGCGCGTAGAAGACCCGGCCCAGGATGCGGGCGACGGTGGTCTTGCCCGTGCCGGACGGGCCGGAGAAGACGAAGTGCCGTTTCGGCGGCTGCACGGGCAGCCCCTGCCCGGCCCGCAGCCGGGCCATGTTCAGCTGCGCCGACAACGCTTTGACCTGGCGCTTGACCGGTTCGAGCCCGACCATGCGCTCCAGTTCGGCGAGCGCCTCCTCCAGTAACGCGGGGTCGGTCGGACCGGGCGGAACCGGCGAGCCGGACACCCCGCTCTTCACCCGCACGGAGGGGTCGGCCACCGACGGCAGCGGCCCGGTCGGCAGGTCGGGCTCCGGCAGCCGAAGGTCCCGGCCCTCCGCGCCGAACAGCGGATCGAATCCGTCCGGCCCGTCCACCGTGTCCAGTCCCGCGCCGGTCAGCGTGATCGCGGCGAGGTCGGACGTGTCGTCGTACCCGTCGCCCTCGGCTATCGCGGCGAGCCGGGCGGAGGTGTCCATGAAAGCGGGGTCGGCCCGGTGCACCGCCCGGTACAGGGGGAGCGCGGCGGCGCTGCGGCCGGTGCCCTCGTGGGCGCGCGCCAGCCAGTACCGCAGCTCCTTGCGCTGCGGCTGCTCGCTGCGGCAGCGCATCAACGCCGCCGACAGCAGCGGTTCGGCCTGGCCGTACATCTCCAGCCGGACCCGGGCCATGCCGCCGAACAGACCGGCCTCGATGCCGAGCAGGGCGTCGTCCAGCAGCGGGTCGGTGTGCCGTATCAGCTGCTCCCAGTCCTTGACCAGATAGGCGCGACAGGCGTGCAGGAAGCGGACCTGGGCGTCGGTGTCGACCGGGGGCAGCCCGGCGAGGGCCCGGTCCAGCTCGGGCACGTGCCGTCCGTCCAGCCAGTGGGAGGCGTGCGCCAGCAGCAGATCGCGCGGTCTCTCCAGCACCGGCTGCACCCACCAGCCCAACCAGTACCAGGAGTTCAGGGACCGGCGGTGCCGGGTGCGCTGTTCCCCGAAGCGTTCGCGGTGCCGGAACATGCGCAGCAGCGCGGTCGTCGTGTCGACCCGGAGGGCGTGCAGGCCCAGCCAGGCGTCGGCCATGCCCGGGTCCATCCGCACCGCGGTGCGGAACTCCTCCTCCGCCTGCGGATAGGCGCCCATCGTGTAGGCGTCCACGCCCCGCAGCCAGGCAAGGTCGGCCGGGGCCTCGGGGCCCCGCGTGCCGAAGTCCATCACGTCCCCCCACAGACCATGCCCCAGTGGTTCACCACCGGGCAGTCGCCCGACGGCCGCCGCGGTCGAACCGCTGGGCCGCGGACCGGAGTTGCAGGTGCGCCAGACAGACGCGAAGGTCGCACCGAAGGCATCGTACCCGCGCGGCGACCGCGCGCCGTAGGGTGCCGCACCAGGCGTTCCGCGAGGTGGGAGCAGACGGGGCGCGCACGGTTTCGTGACCGAGCGTGAGCGGATGGGTGCGCGCGGCGGCCGGAGAGCGGGCCACGGGCAGAACGAAGCCCCCGGTCACGGGGGAACAACCGGGGGCTTCGCGTCGGCGGGCGACTCCGGAGGGCCGCACATTGAGAACGTAAGACCTGTACGACCCATGGGTCAAGCAGAGTTGAGGCACTCGCGGTAGTTGTCCGGCCGGGCCCTCCACCACTTCACCACATCGCAGACGGACCTTCACGCTCCGTCACGACTCGGGTCTGCCGGTGGGGCTGCCCCGGGTCCCGGCAGCACCTCGTACCCCTCCTGTCTCCGCAGCACCAGCAGATCGGCATGGGGGCGTGAGGGGTCGGCGGCGAAGTGCGCGCGCTCCGCCGCGACCCAGCCGTCCCAGAACTCCCGTTGCTCCGGGCCGTCCCGCAGCCGGCCGAGCCGCCAGGCCTCCGTCGGGGGCAGCTCCATCCACAGCAGCCTCGCCAGGTGCGGGCGCAGCGCCCGGCGGCCGGCGCCGACGCCCTCGACGAGGACCACGGGTGCGGGCGGCAGCGGGCACGGGGCGCCGAAGCCGCGGGCCCGCCAGTCGTAGGGGGTGTAGTACGCGCTCTCGCCGCGGCCGAGGGGCTCGATCACCTGGTCCGTGAGCCGGTCCGTCCAGGCGAAGAGCCGCTCGTGGCTGGCGATGTCGTCGAGGTGGAGCACCGGAGCCCCGCCCAGCGCGCGGGCCAGCCGCGCGGTGAAGGTGGACTTGCCGGAGCCGGCGTGTCCGTCGACGCCGATCAACCGGACCGGTCCGAGGGACGGGGGGAGCCCGCGCAGCCGGGCGGCGAGGTCGTGAATGGCGTTTCCCGGGGTGTGGGGCGATGCGGGGGCGTTTTCCGCGAAACAGTGTAGTCGCGTTTTGAACCATCGGCTGCCGGCCAGTCAATGGCGCCGATAAACGTCCCGAATCCCCTGACCGATATGTCGAAATCGGCGTTCCGGGTGTGCCCGACGCTGAGTAAGGTGCCTCCTGCGCAACGTGATGCGACGTACGGGGACCGGCAGGGGGGACATGGCCGCGGAGTTATTCGAAGGGCACTACGTATGGCATCCGGCGGCCGACGACCGGGTCCTGGCGAGCGTATGCGTCGATGTGCGCGCCGGACGTTATCGATACGCGCACGAGGCCCTCGCCGAGACGCGTTCCGACTTCGCCCTGCGGGCCCACCGCTCGCTGGTGCTCGCCTCCGAGGCGGCCGGCACGGACCTGGTCGAGCGCTGGCTCGCCGAGGAGCCCACGCCCGAGGCGGCGCTGATGTGGGCCCGGGTGGCGGTGCAGCGCGCGCTGCGGGCCGCCGACGCACGGGACGACCGCGCCGAGAGACTGGAGCGCATCGCGCTGACCGCCTGCGACCGGGCCGCCGCCGAGGCCCCCCGGGACCCCACCCCCTGGGTCGCCAGGCTCTCCATGGCCCGGCTGCACCGGCTGCGCGACCCGGCCCCGCAGGGCCTGCTCACCGCACCGCCCGGCCCCTGGCGGCTGTTCGCGCACATCCTGTCCCTCGACCCCTGGCACCGCGAGGCGCACCACCGCTTCCTGTCCTTCTTCTTCACGCGCCACGGCGGCTCGGTCAACGGGGCCTGGGACGTGGCCGCCTTCCTCAGCCAGCGGGCGCCCGCCGACTCCGCGCTCCGGCTGCTGCCGCTGGTGGCCCTCGTGGAGAGCTACAACCCCACCCGGCTGCTCGCCGACCGGATCTGGGAAGAACCGCAGTGGCGCTCCACCGCCCTCGCGATCTACCGGAACTGGCTGCCCACGCTGGCCGGTTACCGCTTCACCCCGGTGCTCGACCTGGCCTACCTCGCGCACGCGCTGGTGATGGCCCAGTGCGAGTTCGAGGCCCGGGCGGTGTTCACGGCCATGGGTCCGTACGCCTCACGCATGCCCTGGAGCGCCTTCGGAGACCCCGCCGAGCAGCTCTCCCGGGCCCGGCGCGCCTGCGGCCTGCCCGTCCCGGCGCCCGCCTGACCCGGCTCGCCCCCCCCTTGTCCCCTCGCCCCATCGAGAGAAAGGCCGATCTGTGTCGGAACGTATGTCGACGCCCCGGGCGCGTACGCGCGCGGTGGACTCCGTCGTGCTCGACGACGACGCGACCCTGCACGCGATGGGTTATCCGCGGAAACTCACCCGGCGCTTCCAGGCGTTCGACAACTTCGCGATCTCCTTCACCATCATCAATATCCTCTCGGGTATTTTCTCGTCCTTCGGATTCGGTATGAACGCGGGTGGACCGCGTATTCTCGTGTTCGGCTGGATCGGTGTGTCCGTCATGGTGCTGCTCATCGGCGCGGCCATGGCGGAAGTCGCCTCGGCCTTTCCGACGAGCGGTGCCCTGTATTTCTCGGCGGGAAAACTCGCCAAGCGGCACAAGGGTGCCTGGTCCTGGTTCACGGGCTGGCTGAACTTCGTGGGCCAGATCGGCGGCACCGCCGCCACCGGCTATGCGGCCGCCACCTTCATCCAGGTCTTCGTGCAGCTTCAGTGGCCCTCCTACCGGCCGACCGCGCACCAGACGGTGCTGATCACGGCACTCGTGATCGTCCTCCAGGGGCTGGCCAACACCTACACCGTCCAGCTCGTCGCCCTGCTGAACCGTATTTCCGTGTGGTGGCTCCTGGTCGGACTCGTCGTGATCGTGAGCGCACTCATCGTGATGCCCGATCGGCACCAGCCCGCGTCCTTCGTGACGCATTTCGAGAACAACACCGGGTTCACGAGCGGGCTTTACGGCGGCATGCTCGGTCTGCTGGTCACCAGTTGGACCTTCACCGGGTTCGACGGCAGCTTCCACATGTCCGAGGAAACGGTCCGCGCGACGGTGAGCGCCCCCAAGGGGATCACCCGCGCCATCGCCTTTTCCGCGATCACCGGCCTGGTTCTGATGCTGGCACTGGTCTACAGCATCGGTGACTACGACAGGGTGGCCGGTTCGGCCGCGCCGCCCGTCCAGATCCTCATCGACGGCCTCGGTCTCGGCGCCGCCAAGGTGATGCTCCTCATCGTCATCGGCGCCATGCTCTTCTGCGGTCTCGCCAACCTGACCAGCAACACCCGGCAGATCTTCGCCTTCTCGCGGGACGGCGCCATGCCCGGCTCCCGCTGGTGGCACTCGGTCTCGCCGCGCACCCGCACACCGGTGAAAGCCGTGTGGTTCGCGGTGGGCTGCTCGCTGGCCCTGGTGGTACCGGGCTGGTGGTCGCACACGGCGTTCACCGCGATCGTCAGCGTCAACGTGGTCGGGCTCTTCCTCGCCTACGCGGTGCCGATCTTCCTGCGGCTGCGGCTCGGGGACGCCTTCCAGCCCGGGCCCTGGCACCTGGGCCGCTGGGGCAGGCCCATCGGCTGGCTGGCGGTGGTCTGGATCCTGCTCAGCAGCGTCCTGTTCATGCTGCCGCAGGCCTCGCCGATCACCGTCGACTCCTTCAACTACGCACCGATCGCGCTCGCCGTCGTCCTGCTGGTGGCCACGGTGTGGTGGTTCGCCACCGCCCGCCGCCGCTTCCAGGGCCCGGTCAGTTACGGCCGCCCCGACGAGGTCGCCGCGATGGACCTGGTCTGACCCGGCCTGCCGTACCGCCCCGGCGCACCGCCCGCCCCGGCGCACCGCCCGCGCCGGGGCCGGCCCGCGCCCGCCGTGACCTCTTTCGGCGGACCAGACCAATATTCGTGCCGCGGCATGCGCGCAAGTGCTGGCCGGGCGATGCGGCCTGCTCCATAGTTGGCGCACAACCCTGCACCGGACCAGCCCGACTCGGACACCTGGGGGTCGTCGCGCCCATGAGCCAAGCCCAACAGCCGTCCCGCAGAACCGTCCTGGCCGCCGCCGTCGCCGCGGCGGTCACCGGCACGGCGGCCCCCGCGGCCGTCGCCGCGCCGGCAGCCGCCGCCGGCACGCCCGGCCGGGCGCAGCCCCGCCCGATCGACTACCGCGCCTGGACCACGTACGCCGACTGGCGCTCCGGCACCGCCGAGGGCACCCGGGCCGTCTCCGGGCGGCGCCCCGGCGTGGTGATCGGCGCCCCCGCCGGCCGCACCGACTACACCGACCCGCACACCGGCACCACCGCCACCTGGGAGTACGCCACCTGGACCTCCCCGGTCCACCGCCTCACCACGCCCGCGACCGAGGCCGTCGCCTCCTGGAACGCCCACACCCCCGACGGCACCTGGCTCCAGGCCGAGCTGCAGGGCACGTACTCCGACGGCACCGGCACGCCCTGGTACGTGATGGGGCGCTGGGCGGCCGGCGACCAGGACATCAAGCGGACGTCGGTGGACGGCCAGACCGACGGCAGGAGCAGCGTCTGGACCGACACGTTCGCCGTCGACGACGCGAGCACCGGGCTGCGCCTGGCGTCGTACCGGCTGCGGCTCACCCTCTACCGCCGGCCCGGCACGCGCCTCACCCCGACCGTCTGGCGGCTCGGCGCGATGGGCTCCGACATCCCCGACCGTTTCACCGTCCCGGCCTCCACCCCCGGTCTCGCCCAGGAGCTGGCCGTCCCGCGCTACTCGCAGGAGATCCACAAGGGTCAGTACCCGGAGTACGACAACGGCGGCGAGGCCTGGTGCAGCCCCACCTCCTCGCAGATGATCATCGAGTACTGGGGCGGCCGGCTCACCCCGGAGCAGCTGTCCTGGGTCGATCCGTCCTACGCCGACCCACAGGTGGACCACGCGGCCCGCTCCACCTACGACCACCAGTACCAGGGCTGCGGCAACTGGCCCTTCAACGCCGCCTACGCAGCGACCTTCGAGGGCATCCAGGGCGTGGTCACCCGCCTCGCCTCCCTCACCGACCTGGAGACGCTGATCGCGGCCGGCATCCCGGCCATAACGTCCCAGTCCTTCCTGAAGACCGAGCTGACCGGCGCCGGGTACGGCACCTCGGGGCACCTGATGACGGTGATCGGCTTCACGGCCGACGGGGACGTGATCGCCAACGACCCGGCCTCCCCGGGCGACGAGGCGGTACGGCGGGTCTATCTGCGCCGGGAGTTCGAGAACATCTGGCTGCGCACCAAGCGGTACAACGCCTCCGGCAAGGTCGTCTCCGGCACCGGAGGGGTCTGTTACCTGTACTTCCCGGCCCATCCGACCTCCCACCAGCGCAGGGCCCTCGCCGCGGTGGGCGTGCACTGAGACGTGTGACCAAGTTCATGGCCGCAAATCCCGACACGGGTGGCATGGTGGACGCAGGGACGGGGAAGTCTCGCCCCTTACGTCCGACCTCTGCGAGTAATCACCATGACCGCATACCTGGCCACCGCCACCCGTGCCGCCACCGGCGGCCCCAAGGAAGACGGCCCGAAGATCGTCGAGCACGTCATGGGCTGGGTCCTGGTCGTGGTGTTCGCGATGCTCGTCACCCAGCTCGGCCTGCTCTGACCGAACGGTCACACGTACGGCATGTTCTGACATACTGCGGGAGTCCCGTCGGCCGTCTGAACCAGGGGCGACCTTGAACCTGCCGCACCAGCGTGCCGCCACACCGGTGCGCGGCACCGCGCGTTCCGTGACGCGTCGCGCCGAACTCATCGCCATCGGGCGGAAGTTGTTCGCCGACACGTCCTACGACGCGCTGTCCATGGACGACATCGCCCAGCAGGCGCAGGTCGCCAAGGGGCTCATCTACTACTACTTCCGGTCCAAGCGCGGCTATTACCTGGCGATCGTCCAGGACTCCGTCGCCGCTCTGGTGACGTCCGCCGCCGACGGCGCCCAACTGCCCGCCGTGGACCGCGTGCACCGCACCGTCGACGGCTATCTGCGCTACGCCGAGAGTCACCAGGCCGCCTACCGGACCATCGTCAGCGGCGGCGTCGGCTTCGACACCGAGGTGCACGCGATCCGGGACGGCGTGCGCGGGGCCATCGTCACCACCATCGCCGAAGGCGCCTACGGCCGCGGCGACATCCCCCCGGTGGCCCGGATGGGCCTGCTCGGCTGGGTGTGCAGCGTGGAGGGCGCCACCCTGGAGTGGATCGACCGCCCCGGGCTGCCCCGGGACACGATGCGCGAGCTGCTGGTGCGGACGCTCGGCGGGACCCTGCGCGCCATCGAGGAGCTGGACCCCGCCTGCCCGGCCCCGCCGCCCGCCCGCCGGGACGGCTGACCCGGAAAGACCCGGGAAACGGGACGGGAGCGGAGGCTCGTGGTCCTCCGCTCCCGCCTCCCCCCGGTGAGGGGCTAGTTGATGGCCTTGATCAGCTCACCGTTGGCGGTGTCGCCGCTCAGCTCCCAGAAGAAGGTGCCGCCGAGCCCCTGCTGGTTCTTGTACGTCATCTTCGTGGCGATGGTCGACGGGGTGTCGTAACTCCACCAGTCGCTCCCGCACTTGGCGTACGCCGTGCCGGCCACCGTGCCGGTCGCGGGGCACTTGGCCTTGAGCACCTTGTAGTCGTCGATGCCCTGCTCGTACGTTCCGGCCGCCGGGCCCGTGGCCGTACCGCCGGGTGCCGCCTGGGTGACCCCGGTCCAGCCGCGCCCGTAGAAGCCGATGCCGAGCAGCAGCTTCGAGGCCGGGACGCCGAGGCCCTTGAGCTTGGCGACGGTCGCCGAGGTGTAGTAACCCGCCTTCGGGATGCCGGAGTAGGAGTTCAGCGGGGAGTGCGGGGCGGTCGGACCCTTCGCGTCCCAGGCGCCGAAGTAGTCGTACGTCATCGGGTTGTACCAGTCGACGTACTGGGCGGCGCCCCCGTAGTCCGCGGCGTCGATCTTGCCGCCGCTGGTGGCGTCCGCGGTGATCGCGGCGGTGACCAGGCCGCCGGAGCCGAACTTCGACCGCAGGGCGGCCATCACGTTCCTGAACGCGTCCCGGCCGCTGGTGTCGCAGGTGTTGCCGCAGGCGTTCGGGTACTCCCAGTCGATGTCGATGCCGTCGAAGACGCCCGCCCACTTGGAGTTCTTCACCAGGTCGTAGCAGGACTGGGCGAAGGCGGCCGGGTTCTTCGCGGCCTCTCCGAACCCGCCGGACCAGGTCCAGCCGCCGAAGGACCACAAAACCTTCAGGCCCGGGTGCTTCTTCTTGAGCTTCAGCAGCTGGTTGAAGTTGCCGCGCAGCGGCTGGTCCCACGTGTCGGCGACGCCGTCGACGGACTCGGCGGCGGTGTAGGCGCGGTCGGTGGCCGCGTAGGAGTCGCCCATCGCGCACTTGCCGCCGGTGACGTTGCCGAAGGCGTAGTTGATGTGGGTGAGCTTCGCCGCGGAACCGGAGGTCTCGACGTTCTTGACGTAGTACTTGCGGTCGTAGGTGCCCCATTCGGTGAAGTAGCCGACGACCTTGGAGCCGGCCGTGGCCTGCGGGGCGTCCGGGGCCGCCGCGGTCGCCGTGCCCGAGCCGGCCAGCAGGCCGGCACCGAGGGCGGCGGTACACGCGGCCGAGACCAGTGCCCGCAGGACGGAGCGGTGGGGAGTGTGCATCGGGTGTCTCCTCGTGGGGGAAGAGGGGATCGCGCGCCGATTGGCATGAACGCGGTAAAGCGTTGGTCATGCACAGTAGGAGGACTAGACCAGTCGGGTCAATGGTTCGGACCAATTTCCGGCCCGGGGAGTTCCCCCGGGAGGCGGGCTCGAGTAAGCGGTCGTTAACTGGTGACGGGAGGTCGCCGATCGGGCATACTCACAGCGCATGCCGCTGGTCAGCAGCTTCCGAGACCCGGGAGCGGGCACCACCGGCCAGCGACGAACAGGCGGAGCCGCCCCCACCCCCGGGCCGGACCGCCGGTGCCCGAACAGGGAGGAGCCCGACGCCATGTCCGACCGCGACCCGCAGCCGGTGGAGCGTCAACTGCCCACGGAAGAGGCGAGGGATCTGCTCGCCCTCGTCCGGGACATCGCCCGGCGTGAGATCGCCCCGCAGGCCGCACAGGAGGAGGATGCGGGCCGCTTCCCGCGCGAGACCTTCACCCTGCTCTCCGAGTCCGGCCTGCTGGGCCTGCCGTACGCCTCCGAGTACGGCGGCGGAGACCAGCCCTACGAGGTCTACCTCCAGGTCCTGGAGGAACTGGCCGCGGCCCGGCTCACCGTCGGCCTCGGCGTCAGCGTCCACACCCTCGCCTCCTATGCCCTCGCGGCGTACGGCGCCAAGCAGCAGCAGGTCGAGCACCTGCCCGCGATGCTCGGCGGCGGCCTGCTCGGTGCGTACTGCCTCTCCGAGCCGTCCTCCGGCTCCGACGCGGCCTCCCTGCGCACCAGGGCCGTCCGGGAGGGCGACAGCTGGGTGATCGACGGCACCAAGGCCTGGATCACGCACGGCGGCATCGCCGACTTCTACACCGTGATGGCTCGCACCGGCGAGGACGGCCCCCGCGGCATCACCGCCTTTCTCGTGCCCGGTGACGCTCCCGGCCTGAGCGGCGCCACGCCCGAGAAGAAGATGGGCATGAAGGGCTCGCCCACCGCCCAGGTCCACTTCGACGGCGTACGGGTCCCCGACGACCGGCGGATCGGCGAGGAGGGCCAGGGCTTCGCCATCGCCCTGGCCGCCCTCGACTCCGGCCGGCTCGGCATCGCGGCCTGCGCGATCGGCCTCGCCCAGGCCGCACTGGACGAGGCGGTCGGCTACGCCACGCAGCGCCGGCAGTTCGGCCGGCCCATCGCCGACTTCCAGGGCCTGCGCTTCATGCTCGCCGACATGGCCACCCAAATCGAGGCCGGCCGCGCCCTCTACCTGGCCGCGGCCCGCCTGCGCGACGCGGGCCGGCCGTTCGCCAAGCAGGCCGCCATGGCCAAGCTGCACTGCACGGACACGGCCATGAAGGTCACCACGGACGCCGTGCAGATCCTCGGGGGATACGGCTACACCGCCGACTTCCCGGCCGAGCGCTATATGCGCGAGGCCAAGGTCCTCCAGATCGTCGAGGGCACCAACCAGATCCAGCGCATGGTCATCGCCCGTCACGTGGCGGGACCCGAGGGTCGCTGAACTGCCCCCGCAGGACCGTCGGGGCCGCCAGCCTGGCCCACTCCGGGTCATGGCGGCCCGGCAGGGTCCGGCCCCGGTCGGCCCAGGTCCGCAGGAGATCACGGTAGATGGGCGGGTCCTGCGGCACCGACGGCGGAACCGATTCTGCGGGGCGCGGGACGAACATGCGGCGCTGATACCCGGTCGCCGAGTCCATGAGGCTCATACCCGGGCAACGCGGCGGCGGCCGGACAGGTCACCGCCCGGCGGATTCGGGCGTCAGTTCACGCACGTCCGGTTCCCCGTCCCGCCGCACGCGACAGGGGTGACCGTGGCCGACGACCGGCGCCCCGCCGGGAAGACGGTGCCGCACAGGGGCGTTCACGTCTCCGCGCCGCCCCGCGGCACGGAGCCGTAGGGCCTTTCTTTCGGATCAGGCCGGCCGGGATCGCGGGCGCCGCATGGCCTACCCCGCGACCCCGGCAAGATCCGAAAGAAAGGCCCTAGGTGTGCTGTCCCGGCACGTTGGTGACACGCGGGCTGGGTGCTTGAACAGGTGAGGGCCTTCTGGGTTCGGTGTGGATTGCGACATCTGCACCAACGCTCAGGAGGCCCTC